>RXJV01000087.1 GCA_003963075.1 Burkholderiales bacterium | reverse complement strand
CGATCTCGCCGGCCTTGGTCTTCTGCTTGAAGTAGCCCAGCGAGATATAGCCCCAGACGTCGCGGGCCCAGTCGATCAGGATGGTGTTGGCGCGGGTGAAGGCGTCGAACAGCTCGGCCATGTAGTCATGCGGCTCGATCTGAATCGTGTAGGGGTTGAACGTCAGCTTGAGCTGCTTCTCGATGACGGTCTTGGAGAAGGCTTCCCAGTCGTGCTTGGGCCAGGCCGACAGGTGGGCGTTGAAGTTGCCGACCGCACCGTTCATCTTGGCCAGCGGCTTGACCGCGGCGATGCGCGCACGCGCCGTCTGCAGCCGGGCGACGACGTTGGCGATTTCCTTGCCCACCGTCGTCGGGCTGGCCGTCTGGCCATGGGTGCGGCTCAGCATGGGCACGGCCGCGAACTGGTGGGCCATCTGGCGCAGCGTCGCGACGATGCCGTCCAGCGCCGGCAGCATCACCTCGTCGCGCGCGGCCTTCAGCATCAGCGCATGGCTGGTGTTGTTGATGTCCTCACTCGTGCAGGCGAAATGCACGAACTCGGCGGCCGCCTCCAGCTCGGCATGGCCCTCGAAGCTGCGCTTGATCCAGTACTCGACCGCCTTCACGTCGTGGTTGGTGGTGCGCTCGATGGCCTTGATCTCTTCGGCATCGGCTTCGCTGAACTTCTTCACGAGGCGGCGCAGCCGCGAGCGCGCGGCGCTGGACAGCGGCTTGAACTCTTTGAAGCCGGCGTCGCTCAGCGCGATGAACCACTCGACCTCGACCTGCACGCGGCGGTGCATCAGGCCGTACTCGGACAGCAGCGGGCGCAACGCGGCCACCTTGGCGGCATAGCGGCCATCCAGCGGTGACAAGGCGCTGATCGGGTGGAAATCGAGGGTGGTCATGGCAGCCGGGCAGGTCGTGGAAAGCCCGGCATTCTAGTTTTGGGTGCTCATCCAAGGTGCTGGCCCATGGCCTGCACAGGTCCGCCGGGTCACACCAGGGCCTGGACGTCCTGCCGGCGACGGTCTCGGCCGATTCCAGCGACAGGCGGCCGGCCGGCCGACACTCTGGCGGCCGCACCGACCGCTGGCAAGCCCCGCATGGAGGTCTGTCGGCACCAGCCGACAGGCCTTTTTCACGAGCGGCTCTGCACGGGGCGCTGGCTAGAATCGTTTCGTCTTGTGACCCCGTGTTTGCCCTATGACCGCGATGAAGTTGATCGGATCTCTCACCAGCCCTTATGTGCGCAAGGTGCGCATCGTGATGGCCGAGAAGAAGCTCGACTACCAGCTGGTGCTTGAAGACGTCTGGGGCAGTGACGCGATCCTGAAAATGAACCCGCTGGGCAAGGTGCCCTGCCTGGTCATGGAGGGTCAGGACTCGATCACCGGCGCGGTGTTCGACTCCCGCGTCATCGTCGAATACGTGGACACGCTGTCGCCGGTGGGCAAGCTCATTCCCGAGCGCGGCCGCGAGCGCTGCGAGGTGCGCACCTGGGAGGCCCTGGCCGACGGCATCATGGACGCCGCCATCCTGGTGCGCCTGGAGCGCAGCTGGGCACAGCGGCCACCCGAGCAGCGCAACCAGGCCTGGATCGAGCGCCACCTGGTGAAGGTGAACGCCGCGCTGGCCGCGATGAGCCAGGGCCTCGGCGACAAGGCCTGGTGCTCCGGCAACCATTTCTCGCTGGCCGACATCGCCGTCGGCTGCGCCTTGGGCTGGCTGGAATTCCGCTTCCCAGAAATCGCCTGGCGCGAGAGCTATCCCAATCTGTCGCAGCACATGAACAAGCTCTCGCAGCGCCAGAGCTTTCTGGACACGCTGCCGACCGTGCCGGTCCCGGCATAGCCTGACGGCCTAGGCGATCAGCAGCTCGCGCGAGCGCACGTGCAGCAGCCGCACCAGGCGCCAGATGCGGCGTTCGATCTCCGCGATCTCAAGCGTCCACAGCGTGGCGATCTCGGCCAGCAGCAGGCCCTGGGCCAGCAGGGTCAGCAGATGGCGGCTGGCCTGGTCGATCTGCCGGCCGGCAGGGCTGGCGTCCAGCGCCGCCGCCGCCTGCCGGGCCGTGACGAGGGGGCTGCGCTCGATGCCGAATGCGGCCAGGGCCTGGCGGGCCAGCTGGGGGCTGAGCATGGCACGGCGGTCGTGCAGACGCTTGAGCGCCTCGACCAGGCCGGTACTGCCGCCGTCGTCGACGTGGTAGGCGTTGGCGCCGGCACTCAGCGCCGCGAAGAGCTGCAGGTCGTCGGCCGTCGGGGTCAGCAGCAGCAGCTGGGGCCGCACCGGCAGGCGGCCCAGTTCATGGGCCACGCGCATCGCATGGCTGTCCACCAGACGCAGGTCGCTGGCGACGATGTCGGGCGTGAGCGTGGCCAGTTCCTCCAGCGCATCGGCCAGCAGCGTGGCGCCGCCGGCGAGCTCGACATCCGGGCTGCGCAGCAGCAGCGCGCAGCTGCGCAGCAGCATGGATTCGCCGTGGCGCAGGAGGTAGACGGTGGGCATGGCAGGACGACGGGAGATCGGCCGGAATTGTCGGCGTTTTGAGCACGCGTCCCCACCTTGGCGGTCACCCACCCCCGCATCCTGACGGTGGCCCGATCGGAAGCGTCAGCGCGCCCGTTCGATGCTGCCCTGGGGCGCAAAGCTGTGGGCGCTGGCCAGCGGCCAGTAGACGCGGAAGGTGTTGTGCGGCAGTTCGCCGCGCAACACGCTGCCGGGCTCGACGATGGGCAGCAGGTTGGCCAGCAGCCTGACCTCGTGCTTGTCCAGCCGATGCACGATGTGCTGGGCCGTGATCTCGCGCGGATGGCAGAGGCCGGCTGCCTCGACGAGCTCCTTCAGCGCTTTCAGCGTGTTCTGGTGGTAGTTGGCCACCCGCTGGGCCTTGTCCGGCACCACCAGCGCGCGCTGGCGCTGCGGGTCCTGGGTGGTCACGCCGGTGGGGCAATGGCCGGTGTGGCAGGCCTGGGCCTGGATGCAGCCCAGCGCGAACATGAAGCCGCGGCCGGAATTGCACCAGTCGGCACCCAGGGCCATCAGGCGCACGATGTCGAAGGCGGTCGTGACCTTGCCGGCGCAACCGATCTTGATCTGGTCGCGCAGGTTCAGGCCGACCAGGGTGTTGTGCACCAGCAGCAGGCCTTCCTGCAGCGGCGCGCCGACATTGTTCGTGAACTCCAGCGGCGCCGCGCCGGTGCCGCCCTCGGCGCCATCGACGACGATGAAGTCCGGCGTGATGCCCGTCTCCAGCATGGCCTTGCAGACCGCAAACCATTCCCAGGGATGGCCGATGCAGAGCTTGAAGCCGGTGGGTTTGCCACCCGACAGGTTT
This sequence comes from Burkholderiales bacterium, assembly GCA_003963075.1. Classification (GTDB taxonomy): domain Bacteria; phylum Pseudomonadota; class Gammaproteobacteria; order Burkholderiales; family Burkholderiaceae_C; genus Pelomonas. The sequence goes on along the minus strand of RXJV01000087.1, from coordinate 51,772 downwards.
CTCAGCTTGTCGATGAACTGCATCATCTCGACCGGGGTCGAAAACGCGCTGTGGCGGGCCGGCGAGATGCAGGCCTGGCCCACCGGCACACCGCGCGCGGCAGCGATCTCCGGCGTGACCTTGGGCCCCGGCAGCACGCCGCCATGGCCAGGCTTGGCGCCCTGGCTGAGCTTGAGCTCGATCATCTTGACCTGCGGATCGCTCGCATTGGCGGCGAACTTCTCTGCGCTGAAGCTGCCGTCGTCGTTGCGGCAGCCAAAATAGCCCGAGCCGATCTCCCAGATCAGGTCGCCGCCATGCACCCGGTGGTGCACGCTGATCGAGCCTTCGCCGGTGTCGTGGGCGAAGCCGCCAAGCTTGGCACCCTGGTTCAGCGCCAGGATGGCATTCGCGCTCAGCGCGCCGAAGCTCATCGCCGAGATGTTGAAGACGCTGGCCGAGTAGGGCTGGGCGCGATCCGCGCCGATCGTGATGCGGAAGTCGTGGCTGGTCAGGTGGGTGGGCGCCAGCGAATGGTTGATCCACTCGTAGCCACGCGCGCCGACATCGAGCTGGGTGCCGAAGGGGCGCTGGTCGGGGTCGCCCTTGGCGCGCTGGTAGACGATCGAGCGCTGGGCACGCGAGAACGGCGCCGCGTCGTTGTCGCCCTCGACGAAGTACTGCCGGATCTCGGGCCGGATGAACTCGAACACGAAGCGCAGATGGCCGATCACCGGGTAGTTGCGCAGGATGGAGTGACGGGTCTGGCGGATGTCGCGCAGGCCGAGCAGCGTCAGCGCGAGGAAAGCCAGTGCCAGCACGTCATGCCCGACACCGGACATCCAGCTCAGCGCAAAAAACAGCGCGAGCGCGCCGCACAGCATCCAGCTCAGGTAGCGCAGGGGGAAATGTTCGTTGATGCGTCTCATCCAGCCGGGCCAGGCAAGCATGGCAAATCCTTTTGTGTTTGGCCAACGCATGCTAGACGCGAAGCGCGCTGCCCGCACAATCGGCGGCCATCAACCCGAAAGGTATGTCGATGAAGTCTCTGTTCTCCCGACTCGGCTGGCTGTTCTCCAAGGCCTGGTGGCTGCTGGATGGCACCCGCCGCGCGCTGATGAACCTGCTGGTGCTGCTGCTGTTGGTGGCCCTGGTGTCGGCGCTGCTGTTCCGCGGGCCCAAGCCGCTGGCCGACAAGACCACGCTGGTCCTCAAGCTGGAGGGCAACCTGGTGGAGCAGTTTTCGGGCAGCGCCCGCGAGCAGTTGGTCGCCCAGGCCCAGGGCCAGGGCGTGGCCAAGCAGACGCGGCTGCGCGACGTGGTGGCGGCACTGGAGCAGGCCGCCAAGGACGACAAGATCAGCGCCGTGCTGCTGGACGTCGACGATTTGCAAGGCGCCGGCCTGGCCGGCCTGCGCGAGGTGGCCGAGGCCCTGCAACGCTTCCGCAAGTCCAGCGGCAAGCCGGTGCTGGCCTACGGCGACAGCTACGGCCAGCGCGGCTATTTCCTCGCGGCCCAGGCCAGCGAGGTCTATCTGCACCCGATGGGCACGGTCATGCTCGAAGGCTTCGGCCGCTGGCGCACCTATTACAAGGACGCGCTGGACCGGCTGGGCGTGACGGCCCATGTCATCAAGGTCGGCACTTATAAAAGCTTTGCGGAGCCCTACACGGCCAATGGCCCAAGCCCGGCCACGATCGAGGCCGAGAGCCTGGTCTACGGCGAGCTGTGGAGCGGATTCACCGGCGCCATCGAGGCCGCCCGCAAGCTGGAGGCCGGCAGCATCGGCCGCAGCATCGAGGAGCTGCCCCAGCGTCTCGCTGCCGTGCAGGGCGACACCGGCAAGCTGGCCGTCGACGCCAAGTTCGTCGATGGCCTGAAGACGCGCGACCAGATGCGCGAGCTGCTGATCGCCAAGGGCGCCAAGGACGAGCAGACCAAGAGCTTCCGCCAGGTGTCGCTGGCCGACTACCTGGCCCAGTTGAAGGCGCCGGACACGCCCAGCAAGCTCCAGCCCGGCGTCGGCATCGTCGTGGCCGAGGGCGAGATCGTCGATGGCGATGCCGGCCCGGGCCGCGTCGGCGGCGATTCGCTGGCACGGCTGATTCGCAAGGCCCGCGAGGACGAGGCGCTGAAGGCCATCGTGCTGCGCGTGAACTCGCCGGGCGGCAGCGCCTTCGCCAGCGAGATCATCCGCCGCGAGCTGGAGCTGACGCGCCAGGCCGGCAAGCCCGTCGTCATCTCGATGGGCGATGTGGCGGCTTCTGGCGGCTACTGGATCTCGATGAGCAGCGACGCCATCGTGGCCGACGCCAGCACCATCACCGGCAGCATCGGCGTGTTCGGCATCCTGCCGACGGCCGAGGGCCTGATGGACAAGCTGTCGCTGCACACCGGCGGCGTCACGACCACCTGGCTGGCCGGTGGCTTTGACCCACGCCGGCCGCTGGACCCGCGGCTGAAGGCGACGCAGCAGTCGAGCGTCGACCACACCTACGCCCGTTTCACCGGCCTGGCCGCCCAGGCCCGCAAGAGCACGCCCGAGAAGATCGATGCCGTCGCCCAGGGCCGCATCTGGACCGGCAACCAGGCCCTGGCCCGCGGCCTGGTGGACCGCACGGGCCGCCTCGAGGACGCGGTGCTGGCCGCCGCCAAGCTAGCCAAGCTGGAGGTCAAGGACGGCGACAGGCCGCGGCTGAGCTATGTCGAACGCGACCTCAGCACCAAGGACAGGCTGCTCGCTTCACTGACCGACGCCGTCGCGCCGCCGGTGGCCCAGGGCCTGGCCCAGGCCCTCGGCCTGAACGCGCTGCCGGCCCCGGTGATCGAAGAGTTCGGCGTGCTGCGCGAACTCGCCCGGCTGGCCAGCCAGGGCCACGGCGAGCGGGCCGCCGTGGCGCATTGCCTGTGCGGAGCGCCCTGACCCGAGGCCCGAAGCCGGCGCCGCGGCGGCTTCAGTAGACCGGGTCCGGCAACTGCTCCTTGGCCACCACCCGCTGCGTGGCCGGTCGCTCCAGCACCCGCTGCAGATAGGCCGCCAGCGTGGGGCGGGCCTTGGCCGGGCGGGCCTGCAGCCGCGTCCAGCGGCACAGCATGAAGACCAGCGGGTCCACCGCGGTGTAGTGCCCGCCGAGGAACCAGGGGCCGCCATGGCGCTGCAACTGGGCCTCCAGCTGGTCCAGCATCGGCGCGATCTGCACCTCGGCATGCGCCTTCACGTCGGCGGCATCGGCGGCCATGCGGTCCGGATAGAACCAATGGATCAGCATGGCCTGCAGCGTGTTGGTCAGCCACACCATCCACTTGTAGTAGTCGGCCCGCGCGGCCGTGCCGGGCGCCGGCGCGAAGCCGGCATGCCGGTCGGCCAGATGCAGCAGGATGGCGGCCGTCTCGTAGATCACCACATCGCCGTCGACCAGCACCGGGATCAGGCCATTGGGGTTGAGCTTCAGATACTCCGGGGAATTGTGGCCTTGCTGGGCCCGGTCGACAAGGCGCAGCGCGTAGGGCACGCCGATCTCCTCAAGCAACAGATGGGGCGCGAAGCTGGCATTGCTGGGGTAATAGTGCAGTTCGATCATGGCGGGGCGACGCGGGCGGGGACGAAGCGGCGAACTTTACGCGGCCGACAGGGCGGCGCTGTGCACCGCCTGCGGCCGGCCGACGTTGGCTGGCGTCTTGCGCTCCTTGCTACGGACTCCCGATGAAGGCCCTGATCCTCGCCGCCGCGTCAGCCGCCCTGTTGGCCTGCGCATCCGCCCATGCCGATGTCCGTGCCCGCCTGAGCATCGGCATGGTGTTCGACAGCCGCTACCACCATGACCACTACTACCCCGCCCCCGGCTACATCGCGCCGAGCCTGCCCTATGGCGCCGTCGTCGTCGGCGCCGGCCCCGGCCGCTACTGGTTCCACGGCGGCGTCTGGTACCAGCCCTGGGGCCCGCGCTACCGGGTGGCGCTGCCGCCGGTGGGCCTGGTCGTCCCGCTGCTGCCGCCGGCCTATGTGACGGTCTTGCTCGACGGCCTGCCCTACTACTACGCCAACGGCGTCTACTACCGGCCAGTGCCCGAGGGCTATGCCGTCGTCACGCCGCCCGCACAGGCCGTGCCGGTGCAGATCCAGCCCGCAGCGCCAGCGCCGCGCCCGCCGGCCAAGCCCGAACCCATCATCTACCCACGCAACCACCAAACCCCGGAGCAGCTCGAGGCCGACCGCCGCGAATGCAACCGCTGGGCCACCACCCAGCCGAATGCCCAGGCGGACTCCAGCGTGTTCAACCGCGCGGTGGAGGCCTGCATGGACGGCCGGGGCTACACGATGCGCTGAGCTCGCGCTGCGCGAGGGCCAGGCTGCCGGCAATCAGCCCCGGGCCGGCGCGGGTGCCACGCTCTGCCGCGCAGACGCCTAGCGGTCGACCTTGACGCCGGACAGGCGCACCACGCGCGCCCACTTGACGCTTTCCGCGGCGATCAAGGCGGCGAACTCGGCGGCCGTGCTGCCCTGGGGTTCCAGGCCCAGTGAACTCATGCGCACCCGCAGGGACGGGTCGGCGAGCGCCGCGACGGTCTCGCGCTGCAGCCGCGCCAGCTGCTCCGGCGGCTGGCCGCTGGGCGCGAACAGGCCGACCCAGGCGCCCGCCTCGAAGCCCTTCAATGCCGGGCCGCCCGACTCTTCCATCGTGGGCAGGTCGGGCAGGGTGGGGCTGCGCCGCCGGCCGGCGACGGCCAGGGCCAACAACTTGCCGGCGCGCATCTTCGGCAGTGCCAGTGAGAGGGTGTCGAACATCAGGTCCATGGTGCCGGCCACGACGTCGCGCTGGGCCGCGGCCGTGGTCCGGTGCGGGAAATGCTGCATGTCCGTCTGCGTCATGCGCTTGAACAGCTCGGCGGCCAGGTGGGTGTAGTGGCCGTTGTTGCCGCATGCGATCAGCAGCCGACCGGGCTGCGCCTGGGCCACGCGGACCAGGTCGGCCACCGTGCGGATGCCGTGGGCCTGCGCGATGTCGCGGTTGATCACGAGCACCAGCGGCACCGTGGCCAGCAGGCTGATCGGCGCGAAGTCCTTGACCGGGTCGTAGGGCAGGTGGCTGGACAGCAGCGGGTTGATCGCATGGGTGCCCACATTGCCGACCAGCAGCGTGTGGTCATCGCTGGAACCGGCCACTTCGGCGCAACCGATATTGCCCTCGGCGCCGGGCCGGTTGTCGACGAAGACCGACTGCGCGAGCCGGCGCTGCAGCTCGGGCGCCAGCAGGCGGGCGACGCGGTCCGACACCCCCCCTTCCGGGAAGGGGGCGACCAGACGCAGCGCACGGCTGGGCCAGGCCGACGCAGCCGGCTGGGCGGCCACGCGCGACGCGGCGATGCTGCCCAGCCACAACAGCAGCGCTCGACGATCGGACAGGCCACGCATCATGCAGGCCCCGGCAGCAGGTTCAGCTTCACCTGCCCATTGCGGCAGGCGGCGTCGAAGTCCTGCTGGATGTGGGCCAGGGTGTCGCCGTCGCCGGCGTCGACGGCCTGGATGCCGACCCCCCGGTTGCGCCCCTCGGCCTTGGCCTTGTAGAGCACCATGTCGGCCCAGTTGACCGCCTGCTCCCATTGCAGCCGCAGACAGGATCCGAACGAGCCGCCGAGCGGGAAGCTCGCGAAACCGATGGACGCGGTGATACGCAGCGGACCCTCACCCGTCATGATCGGCTCGCCGCCGATGCCGCGCAGGATGCGGTCGGCCATCTGCGCAAGGTCGGTGCCCGGCAGTTCGGGAGAGAAGACGAGGAACTCCTCGCCGCCCCAGCGCACCACCAGGTCGGTGTCGCGCACCGCCGCCCGGATGCGCCGCGCGACCTCGACGATGACGGCGTCGCCAGCCGCGTGGCCATGCCAGTCATTGACGTTCTTGAAGTGGTCGATGTCGACCATCATCAGCGCGCCATGGAAGCCCTCGGGGCCGGCATCGGCCTGCTGCCTGCGCTGCTCCATGACGGCGAGGAAATGCCGGCGGTTGGACAGATGGGTCAGCGGGTCACGTTCGCTCTGCGCGCGCAGCAGGTTCTGGTTGACCTTGAGCTGCGCCTGTGCGCGGCGCATGCGCAGCAGGGTCACGCCGATCAGGGCCAGCGACAGCAGCAGCAACGCACCCAGCGCGATGCCGACCTGCTGCGCCAGCCTGTGGTTGGACAGCTGCTGGTCCTTGAGCTGGCCGTCGCGCGCGAGCAGGTCGAGGTCGCGCTGCTTGGCCACGCTGTCGTATTTGCGGCGCAGGTCTTCGAGGGCTGCCGCGCGGTTGCGCTCATTGGCTCGCGCATTCAGCTCGCGTTCGGCGGCGTAGGCCGCCAGGGCCTCCTTGTACTGGCCGGCCTCGGCCCAGGTGTCGCCGAGTTCGCGCAGCTCGCGACCACGCTGCGCGAGGCCGGTCGAATCGGCGCTGGACTCCTGGATCCGGCCGAGCTGCTGGCGGGCGATGTCGAACTGCCGCAGCTTGATGTAGGCGACCGCGAGGTTGTGGTGCAGCAGGCGTTCGAAGTACAGATCGCCGAAGCGTTGCAACACCGGCATCGCCCGCTGGCCGACCGCCAGCGCCTCCTTGAGCTGGCCCTGATGCATGTAGGCGTCAACCAGGTTGGAGCGCAGCACGGCCGCCATATGTGGCGCATCGGCCTGTTCCGCGAGCACCAGCGCCGCCTCGAGCGCGCTGCGCGCCGCAGCCCCGTCGCCGGCACGGCGCTCGACCACGGCCTGGGCATGCCGCACATGGGCGCCCAGGATCGGGTCGCCCTGGGACTCGGCCTCGGCCGCGCGCAGCTGCGCACGTGCCGCATCGCCGAGGTCCTGGGACTGCAGCACGATGGCCAGCGTGCCCATGCTGAGCACGGCGAGATGCTTGTCGCCGCCGGCGCGGGCCAGGGCCAGGCTGCGCCGCGTGTTGCTCTCGGCGCCGATGAACTCGCCCTGGTTGAGCTGGTCTCGCTGGATCAGGTTCAAGGCCTCCCAGGCACTGCGGAAATCACAGCCCAGCTCGCGCACCGCGCGGGCCTCCTCGCCGACCGGGCAGCGTGCATTCAGCCCGTCGAGTGCACGTGCGGCCAGGGCGCTGCCGGACTTGCCGGCGCGTTCCTGGGCCAGGGCACGCAGCAGCCAGCCGCGCTCGGCACCGCCGCTCAGAGCCATCAGCTGCGTCGCGACCGCGTCGGCGGCATCGAGCGCCCCGGCGGCCAGCAGCACGCGGCCGCGCGCCAGCAGCCACGGGGCCTCGCGCGGCTGGCCGGGCTCGGCGTGGGCCGGCCAGCGCCGCTGCAGCTCGGCCAGCATGGCCGCAGGATCGTCGAAGGCACGGCGCTGGACGCCCGCCAGCCAGAGGTCTTCGGCGGCCGGGTCGGGTGGCGCGACCGGCGTGGCCGACGCGCCGCCGGCCCAGGCCAGCAGCAGCGCGGCCAGCAGCTGGCGTGCCGGCTTCATGCGCTGGCGGCGGCGCCGGAGCCGCTCATGGGAATCTCACTGCCGAAGTCCGTCGTGCGCGCCACGGCGGGGCCATGCAGCGCCTGCAGGCCGACCAGACCCTCATTCCAGGCCGATTCGAGCCGCGCGGTCAGCTGGGCCGCAGACAGCGCGTCCTCGGCGTCGATGCGGTCCACCCCATAGGCCTTGTTGCGGCCCTGGGACTTGGCCAGATACATCACCGTGTCGACCAGATCGATCGCGCTCTCCCAGGGCAGGCGCAGACCATGCGGCGGCACCGGCAGGCTGACGAAGCCGATCGAGGCGGTCGCGGGGATCTCGCTGGCCTCGTGCTGCACCGGCCGGCCGCCGATCAGGTCCAGCATGCGCTGCGCGAGCTGTGGCGCGAACAGGCCCTCGCGGGTGCGCACCACGATCAGAAACTCTTCGCCGCCCCAGCGCACGATCAGGTCGTCCTCGCGGACCGCCTCGCGCAGCCGGCGGGCGATCTCGACCAGAACCGCGTCGCCGGCGGCGTGGCCGAACGCATCATTGATGCGCTTGAAGTGGTCGATGTCGATCAGGAAGACGCTTGCGGCCAGGCCGCCCTCGCCCGACAGGCTCTTCACCGCGGCCTGGAAGTGGCGCCGGTTGGCCAGACCGGTGAGCGGATCGGTCTCGCTCTGGCGCTTCAGCGAGGCATTGCTGTGGGCCAGGGCCTCGTTGGCGCGCCGCACGCGGCGGAACGCCTGGTACAGCAGGCCGAGCGAGACCACGATGCAACCTCCCAGCGCCGACCACAGCGTCAGCGCCAGGCTCTGCTGGTGGACCTGCTCGGCCTTCAGCGCGTTGTCGCGGTTCAGCAGCTCGATGTCACGGGCGCGCTGCTCGGCATCCTGGCGTTCCTGGGCCTCGAGCAGCAGCTTGCGGGTTTCGTCACGCAGCAGCCGGTCACGGGCGCGCCGATGCTCGCGGAAGGCCGCCACGGCGCCGGGCAGGTCGCCGGCGCGCTCCAGGAATCTGCCCAGATCGAGCCAGCCGTCGGCGGCATAGGCCAGCGAGCCCTGCTGCTCGTCCAGCGTGATGGCAGCCCGTGCTTCGGCGCGACCCTCTGCAACCTTCCCAAGCGCAATCTTGGCCAGGCCGATGTTGGAACGGGCGGCGCTTTCGGCGCTGAGGCTGCGCGTCGCGCGGGCCAGCGGCAGCGCCTGCTCGGCCAGCTCCAGCGCCCGCGCCGGGTGGCCCTGGCGCAGATGGTAGTCAGCCAGGTTGGCCAGGCCCAGCGCCCGCACCGCGTCCGCGCCGGCGCGGGTGGCCTGGTCCAGCGCATCCGACCAGGCCTGCAGCACGACGGCCGGGTCGCCGCCATCGTCCGTGTGGACGATGCCGCGCATCGTGTAGACCTGGTTCAGCGTCATCGGGTCGGGATCCTTCTGCGCCTCGACCAGCGCCTGCGCGATGAACTCGCGGGCGCGCGCCGGCGTGTCGGCACGGAAGGTCGTGAAGGCCAGCTGCACCAAAGACAACGCCCGGCGCCACGGCTGGCCGATCTGCTCGGCCAGGCGCAATGCCGCGTGGCAATGGGCCAGCGACGCGTCCAGGTCGCCGGTGTCGCTGGTGACCGCGGCCAGTTGCTCGTGGTAGCGCCAGCGGTGGACCGGCGCCGCCGCCTCGACCTCGGCCGCACTGACCGCCATCAGCTGCTTGCGTGCCTCGCGCATGTCGGCGCTCTGGATGACGTAGGACGCGCCGACACTTGCCGACGCGACGACCGCGCTGGCACGGCCCTCACCGGCCGGCCAGTTGCGCAGCTGCTCGGCCAGCTGCTCGGTCAGCGCACGGTCGCGCGCCCTGGCGGCGAGCAGACCGCGCAGCGCGATGACATCCAGCCGCGCGGCACTCCCGGCGGGCAGGGCTTCACCGCGTGCGCGCAGCTCCTGCTCGAACTGGGCGGGTCGCGCCATCGAAGCGCGTTCGATGCGATCCAGGTCCCGAGCCAGCGCGGCGTCGACGGGCGCCGCCGCCGGCGCAGGGCCATCCCCGCCGCCGGAGCAGGCAGCCAGCAGGAGTGCCAACAGGGCGGCACCGAGCGCGAATCGGAAAGCCAGGGAAGCGTGCATCACAACGGCAGACACCGGAGCCTGTCGCCCCGCCAGCCGGATTTCAACGCCGCGGAGCATGCCATCGGCGTGCGCCGGCGCAAAGTCCGGTCGGATTGCACACGGGCATCGATCAGGCCACCCGGCCATGATAGCCACGGGGTACGGCACCGAGCAGGCGGCGCGTGTAGTCCTGGCGCGGTGCGGCGATCAGGGTCTCGGTGGCCGCCTGCTCGACGACATCGCCGTTCTGCATCACCAGCACCTCGTCGGCAATGAAGCGGACCACCGCCAGGTCGTGGCTGATGAAGATATAGCTGAGCCCGAACTCGTCCTGCAGATCCTTGAGCAGGTTGAGCACCTGGGCCTGCACCGACACATCCAGCGCCGAGACGGCTTCGTCCAGCACCAGCACCTCGGGCTGCAGGGTCAGGCAGCGCGCGATGGCGATGCGCTGGCGCTGGCCGCCGGAGAACTCGTGCGGGTATTTGGCCATCGCGCTCTCGTCCAGCCCGACGCGCTGCAGCAGGGCCAGGGCCCGCGCCTCGCGCTCGGCACCATCTTTGCCGATGCCGTGGATCTCCATCGGCTCGCGCAGGGTCTGGCCGATCGTGAAGCGCGGGTTCAGCGAGGCATAGGGGTTCTGGAACACGACCTGGATGCGGCGCCGCATCTGCTGCCAGTCGGCGCCGCCCATGCGCAGCAGGTCGCGACCATCGAACAGCACCTCGCCGCCCATCGTTCCGGATGTCTGCTCGTGCAGGCGCAGCAGGGTGAGGCCCATCGTGGTCTTGCCGGAGCCCGACTCGCCCACCACGCCCAGGGTGTGGCCTTTGCGCAGCTGGAAGTTCACACCCTTGACCGCCGGGAACTCGCGCCTGCCGAACAGGCCCTGCTTCAGCCAGAAGCTCTTGCGCAGGCCGCGGGCCTCGAGCACCACCGGCGCGTTCGGGTCCTTGGCCACGGCGCTGGCCGCGGCCGCGCGCCCGGCGATGTGGTCGTCAATGACCATCAGCCGCGCCGGGTTCTCGGCCAGCGACGGGCGGCAGGCCAGCAGGGCCTGGGTGTAGGCATCCTGCGGCGCGCTGAAGATCTGCGCGACGGGCGCGGCCTCGCGCACCTGGCCGTGGCGCATCACGACGACATGGTCCGAGATCTCGCCCACCACGCCGAGGTCGTGCGAGATGAAGAGCAGGCTCATCTGGTGGCTCTGCTTGAGCCGCGCCAGCAGCTCCATCACCTGGCGCTGGATGGTCACGTCCAGCGCCGTCGTGGGCTCGTCGGCGATCAGCAGCTTTGGGCTGCAGGCCAGGGCCACGGCGATCATCACGCGCTGCTGCTGGCCGCCGGACATCTCGTGCGGGTAGGCCGACAGCCGCCGCTTGGGCTCGGGGATGCCGACCTCGTGCAGCAGCTCCTCGGCGCGCACCCGGGCCTGGCGCCGCGTCATGCCCATGTGCTTGATCAGCGGCTCGCCGATCTGCGTGGCCACGTCGAACACCGGGTTCAGCGAGCTCATCGGGTCCTGGAAGACGCAGGCGATGTCCTTGCCGCGCAGGGCCTGCAGCTCGTGCACGCCGGCCTGCAGCAGGTCCCGGCCCTGGAACAGGATCCGGCCGCTGCGCTCGGCATTGCTGGGCAGTAGATTGAGCACCGACATCGCGGTGACGCTCTTGCCCGAGCCGGACTCGCCGACCAGTGCGACCGTGCTGTTCTCGGGCACGTCGAAGCTCACGCCCTTGACGGCCAGCTGGCGCTGCATCTGGCCATCGACCCGGCCCATGCGGAAGGCGACCTTCAGATCTTGGATGCTCAGCAACGCGCTCACTCGAGGCCTCGCAGCTTGGGGTCCAGGGCGTCGCGCAACGCGTCGGTGAACAGCGCGAACGCGGTGACGAAGACGGCCATGAAGGCGGTCACGGCGGCGAGCTGCCACCAGTAGCCGAGGATGAGCTCGTTCTGCGCCTCGCTGAGCATGGTGCCCCAGGAGACCTGGTCGACGCCGACACCCAGGCCCAGATAGCTCAGGATGACCTCGCTCTTGATGAAGCTCACGACATGCAGCGACAGCTGCACCAGTGCGACATGCGACACATTGGGCAGGATGTGCCGGAACATGCGCGACCACTGGCTCGCGCCGATCGCCTCGGCCGCGCGCACGTACTCGCGCACGCGGTGCTTCATGAACTCGGCCCGGATGAGGCGGTAGATGCCGGTCCAACCGGTCAGCGCCAGCACCAGAGCCACGGTCAGCACCTGGCGGCTGGAGCGGCCGATGGCGGCGTCCAGCGCATCCAGGTTCATGTGCTGGGCCACGGCGGCGAACGAGAACAGCAGCACGATGTAGGGAATGGCGGTGAAGACGTTGTAGACCCACTCCAGCAGGTCGCCGACCTTGCCGCCGAAAAAGCCCGCCAGCGCGCCGAGCACGGTGCCGATCAGTGTGGCCACCAGCGCGCCGAGTAGGCCGACGGTGATGGTCACCTGAGCGCCCTTGAGCACCTTGGCCAGCACGTCGCGACCGAGCCGGTCACCGCCCAGCGGCAGGGTCTCGGCCCGTGGGGCCTCGTCGGCCTTGAAGGCCTTGGCGCGCTCGGCCCATTCGGCATAGCGCGGCGCGAGCGGGTCGATGTCCGAGAGGTCGACATTGGGGCCCTTGGGCTGCACGATGATGCCGGTGTCCTCGGGCGGCTGCGGGCCCAGCAGCGTCGGCGGCGCATTGGGCACGCCCAGCTCCTGCTGCCAGCCCGAGGCCACCTGGTTGGTCGCGGCCAGCAGCACCAGCACCAGGAAGGCGCCGACCACCGCCATCGCCACCAGGCCAACGCGGTCGGTCTTGAGCCGCCGCCAGGACGCGCCCCAGACGCCGCCGGAGGATGCGCGCGCGGCGCTCACTTGAGCACCACCCGGGGGTCGATCAGGGTGTAGAGCAGGTCCACCACCAAGTTCACGGTCATGGTCAGTGCGGCCAGATAGATCGCGAAGGCCTGGATGACGGGGTAGTCGCCGCGGTTGACCGCCAGCAGCAGCTCGCGGCCCAGGCCGGGGATGGAAAAGAAGACTTCGAGCAGGAAGCTGCCCACGAGCACGCCGGGCACCAGCACCGAGACATTGGTCAGGATAGGGATCATCGCGTTGCGCAGCACATGCTTGAGCAGCACCGTGCGCTCGGTCAGGCCCTTGGCGCGCGCGGTGCGCACGTAGTCCTGTCCGATCTCGTCGAGGAAGAAGCTGCGGTAGAGCCGGATCTGCGGCGCCAGCGACACCAGCACCGCCACCAGCACCGGCAGCGGCGCATAGGTGCTCAGGTTGGCCCAGGTGCTGCCCGTCCAGCCCTGCACCGGCAGCCAGCCGAGCCGGAACGCGAAGACGTACTGCGTGAGGATGACGTAGACCAGCAGCGACACCGACACCGCCACCGTGGTGCAAATCATCACCGCACGGTCGGTCAGGCTGCCGCGCACCGTGGCCACGGCGAGCGCGAAGGGGATGGCCAGCAGCACCTCCAGCACCAGGATGGGCAGGGTGACGGTCAGCGTGGCCGGTAGCCGGGTGGCGAACAGCTGGGCGACGGACTCGTTGGTGGCCCAGCTCTTGCCCCAGTCGAAGCTCACGATCTGCTTCAGGAAGATCAGCAGCTGCTCCCAAACCGGCTTGTCCAGCCCGAGCTGCTCGCGGATCGAGGCGATCTGCTCCGGGCTCGCATTCAGGCCGCCCAGGATGACCGCCGGGTCGGAGCCGAAGTACTTGAACAGGAAGAACACCAGCAGCACGACGCCGACGAGGGTCGGGATCATTTGCCACAAGCGACGGATGAGGTAGGCCGTCACGACGACTCTCCAGCCTGGGGGCGTGAACCCTGCCCCTGCCAATAACCACCAACCCCGCCGGGTAGGCGGGGTTGGCACGGGTCGGGGGCGGAGTCTATGCGAGCCAACCTGCCGGTGGGCTGGAGGTTTCACCCGGGGGTAGGCGGCCCTAGACTGCGCCACTTCCCGACGACCCTGCTGCGCCCGCCCGTGTCATGAAGCTCGCTGCCCTGCTGACCACCCTGCTGCTGGCCTGCGCCGACCCAGCGGCCCACGCCGCCGACAAGGTGCTGCGTTATGCCTTCCGCGTCGCCGAAACCGGTTTCGACCCGGCCCAGATCTCGGACAAGTATTCCAAGGATGCGGCCGCGAACATCTTCGACGCGCCGCTGGAGTACGCGCTGGGCGCCCGGCCCTTCCAGCTGCGCCCGGCCACGCTGGCGGCCATGCCCGAGATCAGCACCGACTACAAGACGCTGACCTTCCGCGTCAAGCCCGGCATCTACTTTGCCGACGACCCGGCCTTCGGTGGCAAGAAGCGCGAGCTGGTCGCGCAGGACTATGTCTACTCGCTCAAGCGTCACTACGACCCGAGGTGGAAGAGCAACAACCTCTACCTGCTCGAGAACGCCAAGATCCTCGGCCTGTCGGAGCTGCGCCGCGCGCTGATGGCGGCCAAGAAGCCCTTCGACTACGACCGCGAGGTCGAAGGCCTGAAGGCGCTGGACCGCTACACCTTCCAGCTCAAGCTCGGCGTGGGCGACCCGCGCTTCATCTACAACTTCGCCGATGCCGCCACCTTCGGCGCCGTGGCGCGCGAGGTGGTGGAGTTCTACGGCGACAAGATCATGGAGCACCCGGTCGGCACCAATGCCTTCCGGCTGGCCGAGTGGCGGCGCAGCTCGCGCATCGTGCTCACGCGCAACCCCAACTTCCGCGAGCAGCGCTATGCCGAGGTCGCCCCGCCCGACGCCGATGAGCGCCTGCAGGCCGAGGTGGCCGCGCTGCAGGGCCGCAAGCTGCCGCTGATCGACCGCATCGAGATCGACATCATCGAAGAGAACCAGCCGCGCTGGCTGTCCTTCCTGCGCGGTGAATTCGACCTCATCGAGGAGGTGCCCGCCGATTTCGCCGGCGAGGCCATGCCCAAGGGCCATCTCGCACCCAACCTTGCCAAGCGCGGCCTGCACATGCAGCGCTACCCGCGCGTGGAAGTGGCGGTCAGCTACTTCAACATGGAAGACCCCGTCGTCGGCGGCTACACGCCGGACAAGATCGCGCTGCGCCGGGCCATCAACCTCGCGGTCGATCTGGACAAGGAAATCCTGCTGGTTCGCCGTGGCCAGGCCGTCAAGGCCCAGGGGCCGGTCCCGCCGGCCGCTTACGGCGGGTCGGGCACGTTCAAGACCGAGATGAGCGAGTTCGACCCGGCCAAGGCCAAGGCCCTGCTCGACCTGTACGGCTATGTCGACCGCGACGGCGACGGCTGGCGTGAGCGGCCCGACGGCTCGCCGCTGCAGCTTGAGTACGCCACCCAGCCCGACGCCCAGAGCCGCCAGCTCGTCGAGCAGTGGCAGAAGAACATGGACGCCATCGGCATCCGCATCCGCTTCAAGGTCGCCAAGTGGCCCGAGCAGCTCAAGGCCTCCTCGGCCGGCAAGCTGCAGATGTGGGGTGTGGGCTGGGTGGGCACGACGCCCGACGGCGACACTTTCCTCGCGATGGGCTCCAACAAGTCCAAGGGCGCGGCCAACCGCGCCCGTTTCGACCTGCCGGCCTACGAGGCGCTGTACGAGAAGCAGAAGACCCTGCCAGACGGCCCCGAGCGCCTGGCCGTGATGCAGGAGGCCCAGCGCCTGCTGGTGGCCTACGCGCCCTACAAGTTCCATGTGCACCGGATCTGGACCGACATGGCCCAGCCCTGGGTCAAGGGCTACAGCCGCAACCTGTTCGTGCGCGACATCGGCAAATACGTCGACATCGACAGCGCGGCCATGCCCGAGGCGCGGCGATGAAGCCCTGGCTCGCCGCCCTCGCGGCCTGCCTGACCCTGCTGACGCCCGCGCTGGCCGCCGCGCCGCCGCCCGCTGCACCCGTCAAGACCCTGCGTTATGCGATGCGCATCGCCGAGACCGGGCTGGACCCGGTGAGCCTGAACGACCTCTACTCACGCAGCCTCACCGCCCACATCTTCGAGGCCCTCTACACCTTCGACCCCCTGGCCCGGCCCGTCAAGGTGGTGCCGCTGATCGCGGCCAGCGACCCGGCGGTCAGCGCCGACTTCCGCACCTACACGATCCCGCTGCGCCATGGCATCTATTTCGCCGACGATCCGGCCTTCAAGGGCCGGCGGCGCGAGGTCACCGCGGCCGACTTCGTCTACAGCATCAAGCGCTTTGCCGACCCGGCCAACAAGGCGCCGGGCTGGCCCAGCTACGAGGAGTCCGGCATCGTCGGCCTGAACGAACTGCGCGAGCAGGTCCTCAAGGCCAAGAAGCCCTTCCCCTACGACACCGAGGTCGAGGGTCTGCGGGCGCTGGACCGCTACACGCTGCAGGTCAAGACCCGCGAGCCGCGCCCGCGGCTGATCGAATTCCTGTTCGCCGGCAGCGACCTGTTTGGCGCCGTCGCGCGGGAGGTGGTCGAGCACTACGGCGACACGATTTCCGAGCATCCGGTCGGCACCGGGCCCTTCGTGCTGAAGTCCTGGCGGCGCAGCTCGCAGCTGGTGTTCGAGCGCAACCCGGCCTACCGCGAGCGAATCTACGAGGCCAGCCCCGCACCCCACGACGCCGAGGCGCAGGCGATCTGGGCACGGCTCAAGGGCCGGCGGCTGCCGATGATCGACCGCGTGGTGGTGGACATCATTGTCGAGAGCCAGCCGCGCTGGCTGGCCTTCCTGAACAACGAGCACGACTTCATCGAACGCGTGCCCGAGGAGTTCATCACCCAGGCGGCGCCCGGGCGCAAGCTGGCGCCCAACCTGGCCAAGCGCGGCATGCACGCGGCCTTCACGCTGGCGCCGGACACGACGCTGACCTGCTTCAACCTGGATGACCCGGTGGTTGGCGGCCTGGAGCCGGCCAAGGTGGCCCTGCGCCGCGCGATCGCGCTGGCCTACGACTCGCCGCGCGAGATCCGCATCGCGCGGCGCGGCCAGGGGCAGCCGGCGCAGTCGATGGTGATGCCGGGCACCAGCGGCTTCGACCCGGCCTACAAGAGCGAGATGGGCGACCACGACCTGGCCCGCGCCAAGGCCCTGTTGGATCTGTATGGCTATGCGGACCGCGACGGCGACGGCTGGCGCGAGCAGCCCGATGGCAGCCCGCTGCTGATCACCCGCAACACCCAGTCCGACACGCTCAGCCGTGCGCTGGACGAGCAGTGGGACCGGGCCCTGCGCGAGCTCGGCATCCGCATGCGGCTCAAGGTGCAGCAGTGGCCCGAGAACTTCAAGGCCGCGCAGGCCGGCCAGTACCAGATGTGGTCCCTGGCCTGGTCGGCTGGCTCCTCCGATGGCCAGGGCGCGCTGCAGCTCTACTACGGCGCGGCCGTCGGCACGCAGAACCTCGCCCGCTTCCGGCATGCCGGCTTTGACGCGCTCTACGAACGGATGCAGCCCATCCCCGACGGCCCGGAGCGCGAGGCCTTGTTCCACGAGGCCAAGCGAATCGGCACCGCCTACATGCCCTACAAGGTGCATGCCCACCGCGTCATCACCGACATCGAGCAGCCCTGGATGACCGGCTTCTACCGCCCGCTGTTCTGGCTGGACTTCTGGCAGTTCATCGACATCGACCCCGCCCGGCAGCCTGTCCGCTGAATTCCGCGACCGCATCCTGCCGGAACGACAGCCTGTCGCTTGCTACTGGCCCGCAACGCCAGCGCCGCTAGGCTGGCCCCATCCACATCACGAGGAGCCCCACCATGATCGATGCCGACGAACTCAACAAGCTGGCCGACCTGCATGCCCGCGGCGTGCTGAGCGACGAGGAATTCGCACAGGCCAAGGCCCGCATCCTGAGCGGCTCCGGCAGCGGCGCCGGCGCGGGCGGCCCGGCCGCGACGCCGCCCAATATCGGCGCCGTGAACCACCTGCGCCGCAGCCGCCTGGACCGCTGGATCGGCGGCGTCTGCGGCGGCATCGCGCGCGCCACCGGCCTGGACGCCTGGGTCTGGCGGCTGATCTTCACCGTGCTCTTCCTGGCTTTCGGCGGCGGCATACTGCTCTACATCCTGCTCTGGATCTTCGTTCCGGAGGAGTGAAGCCCACCCCCTACGGCCTGGCGGCCGCCCCCTCAAGAGCGCACGGCCCGTGGCCCGGCAAAGCCGGTTCCACGGCAGTTGCCGGAGGGGTCGGCCCAGGAGCCTCCGTTTGGGGCGCGGGTATGCTGGGCTGACCACACGGAGACCGCGGATGAAGCAGCTTGCCGGCCTGGACGCCAGCTTCCTGTATCTGGAAACGCCGCAGATGCCGATGCATGTCGGCGCGCTGCACCTGCTGCAGCTGCCAGCCGGCTACGAGGGCGACTATGTCGAGGACCTGCGCGAGCACCTGCGGGCCCGGCTGCCGCTGCTGCCGGCGCTGCGCCGCAAGCTGCAGGCGATGCCACTGGGCCTGTCCAACCCTGGCTGGGTCGATGCTGAGCCCGACCTGGAGGCGCATGTCGTCGAGGTCCCGTTGCCAAATGTGAACGGTCAGGGCAGCGGCATGGCCGTGTTGGAGGCCGAGGTCGGCCGGCTGCATCCGGTGCTGCTGGACCGCAGCCGGCCGCTGTGGAAATTCCATGTCTTCACTGGCGTCGAGCCCGGACCCGACGGCGAGCCGCGGGTGGCGCTCTACACCCAGCTGCACCATGCCGCGGTCGACGGGCAGGCCGCCGTGGCGCTGGCGCAGGTGATCCTGGACCTGAGCCCCGAACCGCGCGCCATCGACGCGCCGGCCAGCCGGGGCAAAAAGCGCGGCCAGCTCGGCACCGTCGGCCTGCTGCGCGCGGCGGTGTCGCAGCAGTGGCAGCAGACCCTGCACCTCGCCCGCTCGCTGCCCAACGCGGCCAGCATCCTCGGCCACCTCGCGGTGGGCTATGTCGGCGGCGCGGCGGCGGGCGCCTCGGTGGCCAAGCTGCGCCAGCTGCTGGCCGATGTGGCCGCGCAGACCACCGCGGTCGTTCGCGGCCGGACGGCGGTGTCCAGCCTCGGCCCGGCGCCGCGCACCCGCTTCAATGTGAGCCTGTCGGCCACGCGCTCCTTCGCCGGTGTCACGCTGCCGCTGGCCGAGCTCCACCGCGCCCGCAAGCGCCATGGCGCCAGCCTCAACGACGCGGTGCTCTTCATCATCGGCGGCGCGCTGCGGCGCTACCTGACCAAGCACGGCCCGCTGCCGCGCAAGAGCCTGATCGCCGCCGTGCCGGTGTCCACCCGCGCGGCCGGCGACACCACGTCCAACAACCAGGCCACGATGACGCTGATGAGCCTGGGCACCCAGCTCGCGCGGCCGGCCGAGCGGCTGGCCCATGTGATGGCCTCCAGCCAGGCGATGAAGGCCCAGATGAGCCAGCTCAAGCGCCTGATGCCCACCGACTTCCCGAGCCTCGGCATCCCCTGGCTGATGCAGGCCGGCGCCCTGCTCTACGGCCGCGCCAAGGTGGCCGAGAAGCTGCCGGTGATCGCCAACGTCGTCATCTCCAATGTGCCCGGCCCGCAGCTGCCGCTCTACCTGGCCGGCGCGCAGATGCTCACCAACTACCCGACGTCCATCGCCGTGCACGGCCTGGCGCTGAACGTGACGGTGCAGACCTACAACCAGTCCCTGGATGTGGGCCTGATGGCCTGCGGCGAGGCCCTGCCCGAAACCGCCGAGTTGGCCGCCTATGTGGAGGCCGCCTTCCTGGAGTTCCAGGCCCTGGAGGCGGTGGCGCCCGAGCCCGCCATCAAGCGGCCGGCCCGCAAGAAGGCCGCGGCGCCGCGGGCCCGCGCCGCCACCGCCGTCGCCAAGGCGACACCCAAGCCCAGGGCAAGCACGGCCCGCAAGCGCCCAGCACCTCGCTAACAATCGGCGGGCCTTCCTGTTCCCGCCGTCCCCTGCATGCCCGCTTCCCGCACGCCGCGCCACGCGCCCCGTTTCTCGCGTTGGCAGAACGCGCCCGCGCTGACGCCGCCCGACTGGTCCGATCTGCGTGCTCCTAACGCCTGGCTGCTGATGCTCGAGGGCCGCGCGCCCTGGGAATACGCTGCGCTGCTGGCCGCCACGCCCTGGCTGCGCAAGCTGCCCCACGGCGACGGCCACCCGGTGCTGGTCTTCCCCGGCCTGGGTGCCAACGACCTCAGCACCGCGCCGCTGCGCTCCCTGCTCGATTCGCTCGGCTATGCCACCCAGCCCTGGGGCCAGGGCTTCAATTTCGGTCCGCGCACCGGCGTGCTGGAGCGGATGCAGCACGACCTGCAGGCCCTGCAGCGCCGCCACCACCGCAAGGTCAGCCTGCTGGGCTGGAGCCTGGGCGGCATCTATGCCCGCGAGTTGGCCAAGGAATGCCCGGAGCTCGTGCGCTGCGTCATCACGCTGGGCACGCCCTTCACCGGCCACCCGCGCGCCACCAATGCCTGGCGATTTTTCGAGCTGGTGAGCGGCCATGCGTCCAACGACCCCGAGCTCATTGAGGCCATCCGCCAACCGCCGCCGGTGCCCACCACGTCGATCTACTCCAAGACCGATGGGGTCGTGGCCTGGCGCTGCAGCATCAACGAGCCCTCGCCACTGGCCGAGAACATCGAGGTCCACGCCAGCCACATCGGCCTGGGCTTCAACCCGATGGCGCTCTACGCGCTGGCCGACCGCCTCGCCCAGCCGGAAGGCGAGTGGGCCCACTTCGAACCCAAGGGCGCGCGGCGCTGGTTCTACAAGACGCCGTCGGCCGGCTGACGCCAGCCGCGCGGCGGCACGACGTTTCATCGTTCTGAGGCAGCATGCGGGGCCCTGAACCCGTGAGCTGTTGACGGACTCCCATGCCCTGGACCTTTGCCCACCCGGCGGCCGTGCTGCCGCTGCGGCGCCTCTGCCCCCGCTGGCTCAGCTGGCCGGCCCTGGTGCTGGGCGCGATGTCGCCGGACCTGAGCTACTACATCGGCCTGCATGCCGCGCTGCGCAGCTACTGCCACACCGTCGAAGGCGTGCTGAGCCTGTGCCTGCCGGCCAGCCTGCTGCTGCTGGCCGCGCTGTGGCGCTTCTCGCGGCCGCTGACCGTGCTGCTGACCGAGCCGCACCGCCGCCTGGCGCGGGCCGCGCTGCAGCAACCGGCGCACGCAGCGCCACGCGCGCTGCTGACCGCGGTGCTGTCGGTGCTGATCGGCGCCGGCACCCATCTGCTGTGGGACGGCCTCACGCATGCGGATCACCGCGGCGCATCCCTGTGGCCCGAACTGAACGCCACCGTGCTGACCGCGCTCGACCGCCCCTTGCAGGACACACAGCCGCTGCAGCACCTGAGCACGCTGGCGGGCAGCGCGGTGCTGGCCCTGGCCTACCGCCGGGCCTGCAAGCGCCAGCCCGCCGCCGCGCCGCAGCCGCTGGACCGCCAACGCCGCCGCTGGCTGGCCGGCTGCGCCGGCCTGGCCGCGCTGGTGGGCCTCGGTGCCGCCTGGGCGCTCACGCCGCCCGATCTGGCGGGCTACAACTACCGCCTGCTGGCACGCTCGGTCGCCTGGGCCACCAGCTGCGGCATCACGCTGTACGCCGTGGCAAGCGCGCTGTGGTGGCGCTGGCACGGCGAGGCCTGAGCCCATGCCACGCGCAAGGCGCAGCCCCTGAACGCGTGGGCTTGGCGTTCTCGCGGTAAGGTTGCGGCTTCAACCGGACCTGACCATGCAACACCACACCCTCGCCACCGAAGACAAGGCCGCCAAGAAGGACGCCGCCGACAAACACGAGGAGCAGCTGCTCTTCAAGGGCCGCTACGTGATGATCTTTGGCGAGATCGACGACAAGATGGCCCATGCCACCTGCCGCCGCCTGCTCGCGCTGTCGCAGGAGTCCGATGCGCCGATCACGCTGCTGATCTCCAGCCCCGGCGGCCATGTCGAGAGTGGCGACGCCATCCACGACATGATCCGCTTCGTGCGCGCGCCGGTTACCACCGTCGGCACCGGCTGGGTGGCCAGCGCCGGCACCCACATCTACCTGGCCGCGCCCAAGGAGCGCCGGCTGGCGCTGCCCAACACCCGCTTCATGATCCACCAGCCGGCCGGCGGCGCCGGCGGCCAGGCCAGCGACATCGCCATCCAGGCCCGCGAGATCATCCGCGCCCGCGAGCGCATCGCCAGCGCGATCGCCAACGCCACCGGCCAGCCGCTGGAGCGCGTGGCCGCCGACATCGAGCGCGACTACTGGATGAGCACCGCCGAGGCCATCGACTACGGCCTGGTGTCGCGCGTCATCGAGCGCCAGGCCGACCTCGCATGACGGCCCGACACCCGCGCCACGGGTGGCACGGCCGGCGCCGCTGATGCAGCTCTCCTGCAACGGTGTGCGCCTGGAAGTCGAGGTGCACGGCCCGGACCACGGCGAGCCGCTGCTGATGATCATGGGCCTGGGCATGCAGCTCATCGCCTGGCCCGACGGCCTGGTCGAACAACTGGTGGCCCAGGGTTTTCGGGTCATCCGCTTCGACAACCGGGACATCGGCCTCAGCCAGGCCTTTGACCAGCTCGGCAAGCCCAACATCCCGTTGGCGGCGCTGCTGCACGCCCTGCGCCTGCCGCTGAAGGCCCCCTACCAGATCGCCGACCTCGCGCGCGACGCCGTCGGCGTGCTGGACGCGCTAGGCATCGCCCAGGCCCATGTCTGCGGCGCGTCCATGGGCGGCATGATCGCCCAGCACCTGGGCTTTGCCCATGCGGCCCGCGTGAAAAGCCTGACGCTGATGATGACCACCAGCGGCCATCGCAGCCTGCCCAAGGAGAGCCTGAAGGTGCGCCGCGCGCTGCTGTCGCGCCCGCGGCCGGCCGAAACGCCGGCACAGCGGTTCGACAACATCATCGACCACTATGTGAGCCTGTACGGCGTGATCGGCAGCCCGGGCTACCGGCCCGAGCCTCACGCGCTGCGCGAGCGCATCGCGCGCGGCGTGAAGCGGTCGTTCCGGCCGCAGGCGGTGGCGCGCCAGCTGGTCGCCATCGCGGCCGACACGCACCGGGCCGAGCGGCTGCCGCGCATCAAGGCGCCCACGCTGGTGCTGCACGGCGCAGACGATGCGCTCATCCCGGTGCCGGCAGCCCACGACCTGGCCCGGCGCATCCCCGGTGCGCGGCTGGAGATCATCCCCGGCTGGGGCCACGACCTGCCCGAGCCGCTGTGGCCGCGGCTGGCGCATGAGATCGCCGCGATCGCGGCAAGCGCCGGCCGCGCCTGAGCCGACGCGGCGGCTATTTGGCTCGCGCCTGGGCCTTGATCTCGACGCTGCTGCGCTGCTTGTCCTCGCCCTCGACGGTCAGCGTCAGCGGCACCGTCTCGCCGGCCTGGATGGGGCGTTGCAGGCCCATCAGCATCACGTGGTAGCTGCCGGGCTTCAGTGCCACCGGCTGGCCGGCGGGCAGGGCCAGCGCGTCGACGGCGCGCATCTTCATCACGCCGTCCTCCATCTTCATCTCGTGGATCTCCACCATCGCCGCCACCGGCGAGCTGGCTGCCACCACCTTGACGGCCTTGCTCGCCGTCAGCTGCATGAAGGCGCCGGTGGCCTTCTGCGGCGCAACGGTGGCACGCACCCAGGGGTCGTCGACCGTGACCAGGCCCTGGGCCTGAGCGGCAAAGGCGTTGACGAGCAAGGCGGCGGCGATGAGAAAGCGGGGCATGGCGGTCGGGCGGGAGTTGGTGAGACCCCGATTGTGCGCAGCCAGGCCCACGCGCGCCGGAACTCATCCCGCGCCCCTTGACCTAGCTGTCTATGTGTACTATTGTACTAGTACACATTGTCAGCCAGCCATGGATGCCGCGCACTTCGTCCAGATCAACACCGGCTCGCCCGAGCCCATCTACCGCCAGCTCATCGAGCAGGTCCGCCGGCGCATTGCGGCCGGGCAGCTGAAGGCGGGCGACGAGATTCCGTCCGTGCGCGAGCTGGCCCAGGCGCTGGCCGTGCACCCGATGACCATCTCCAAGGCCTACTCGATGCTCGAGATGGAAGGCCTGCTGGAGCGCCGCCGCGGCCTGTCCATGGTGGTCGCCGCCCAGCATCGGCGCGCCCAGCCCTCCGCCTCGCGCATCGAACTGCTGCGCCCCACGCTGCAGAAAGCCGCCGACGAAGCCCGCCAGCTCGAACTGCCCGCGGCCGAGGTCATCGGCCTGCTCACCCAACTCCTCGACGAAAGCCACCCATGACGGCCCCTTCGCCTCACTTCCCGCACACCACCACCCCGAGCGCCGCGCTGTCCGGCGTGAGCATGACCTACCCGAAGGGGCCTGCCGTGCTGCACCAGCTCGACTGGACCCTGCTGCCCGGCCAGGTGGTGGGGCTGCTCGGGCGCAACGGTGCCGGCAAGACCACGCTGCTCGAGACACTGCTTGGCCTGCGCGAGCCCGAGGCCGGCCAGGTGCGGCTGCTCGGCCAGCCGGTGGCGCAGCTGGACGATGCGACCCGCGCCCGCATCGGCTATGTACCGCAGAGCAGCGACCTGTTCGAGGCCTTCACGCCGGCCCAGCTGCTGGCCTATTTCCGCAGCTTCTACCCGCGCTGGAACGAGGCCAAGGTGGAGGGCCTGATGTCGCGCTGGGAGATCCCGCGCGACCAGGCCATCCGCAAGCTCTCCGGCGGCCAGAAGCAGCGCCTGTCCATCATCCGCGCGCTGGCCCATGAACCCGACCTGCTGGTGCTCGACGAGCCCGTGGCCAGCCTGGACCCCGCCGGCCGGCGCGACTTCCTGCGCGAGCTGGTCGGCGAGGTGCTGGACCGCGGCGCCACGGTGGTGTTCTCCACCCACATCCTGTCCGACCTGGAGCGCGTGGCCTTCAACGTCGCCTTCCTGACCCAGGGCCGCATCGCGCTGCAGGCGCCGCTGGACGAACTGCTCGATCAGGTGCGCGCGGTCACCGGCAGCGTCACCGAGATGGCGGCGCTGCTGGCACGCCTGGGCACGCCCCCGCTCAAGCGCACCGCGCTCGAAGCCGGCCGCGAGCGGGTGCTGACCCGCCTGCCCGCGGGCACGCCCGTGCCGGCCGGCGTGGCGGTGGACCGGCTCAACCTCGATGACCTGTTCGCGGAGCTGACCTGATGACCGCCACCCAGCTCTCACAGACCCTGCTCGCCCCCTGGCGGCAGCGCGATCTCACCGCGCCCTGGGGCCGGCGCGC
Source organism: Burkholderiales bacterium (assembly GCA_003963075.1). Classification (GTDB taxonomy): domain Bacteria; phylum Pseudomonadota; class Gammaproteobacteria; order Burkholderiales; family Burkholderiaceae_C; genus Pelomonas. The sequence goes on along the minus strand of RXJV01000087.1, from coordinate 27,107 downwards.
CATCGCCGCGCTGCTGGGGCTCTCCCTGATCGGCGGCCTGGTCCTGCTGCAGGGCCCGGTGCGCTGGGCGATGCCGGCGGGCATTCTGCTCGTCGTGATCCACGGCACATGGATCGCGCTGGGCTACAACCTGCAGGAGCAGAACCACCCCATCGCCGCGCGCTGCGTGCCCGGCCACCTGCGCGCCTTGCGCGCCGCGGCATTGCTCGCCTGGGCCATCTGCACGGCGCTTGCCGCGCTGATGTCCTGGGCCATGCTGCCGCCGATGCTGACGTGGCAGGCCCTGCTGCTGGGCAATGCGGTCATCATGGTCGTCACCCTGTGGACCCTGCGGGCCTGGTGGCTGTGGGTGGTCCTCCCTTTCGCCGCGCCGCTGCTGGGCGCCCTGGGCGCACCGCTGCAACCGCTCTGGCAGGCCGCCGTCTCGCTGTGGCAGGCCCACACCGACGGGCTGCTTGCGCTGGCCCTGCTCGCCCTGGCCGGCCTCGTCACCGCGGTCTTCGGCGACGGCGATACCCATCACCGCCGCGTCTACCAGCGCCAACGGGCCATGCGCGCCGCCCAACGGGCGCAGCTGCAGGGCAAGGTGGTCAGCCCCGCTGAGGCCCTGGGCGGGCTGGACCGGGTCAGCCGCCCCTTCAACACCGTGCTGGGCGCCTGGCGCCGCCACGTGCTCGCGCGGGCCGACAACCGCCGGCTGGGCAGCGTGATGGCGCGGGCCGAGCTGGTGCTGCACGGCAACCAGCACTGGACCTACCAGCTGCTCGGGCTGGCCTGGCTCGCCGTCTTCCTGCTCGTCGTGCTCGGCCTGGCGATGGTGTTCACCGAAATCTCGTGGCGCGAGATGCTGCGCATGGGCAGCTTCGGCATCGCCTTTGGCCTGGGCACATCCATGGTCCAACCCGTGCTGATGCGCTCCCAGGCGCTCTGGCACAGCCGCCGCGAGCAGGCCCTGCTGCGGCTGCTGCCCCACATGCCTCAGGGTGCGGCGCAGAACCGCGCCATCGCCGGGATTGCGCTGCGCCACGCGATCGGGGTCTGGCTGGTGCTGGCCGCGCTCGCGCTGCCACTGGGCTGGACTTCCGGCGAGTCGCTGATGATCTGGATCGCCGTCGTGGCCTTGCCATGGCTGGTGTGGTCGGCGACCCGGCCGCTCGCGCGCCTGCGCCCGCCCAATGCCTGGACCGCCGCCGTGCCCATGTTCCTGTGGTTCATGACGGCCGTTCTCGGGCAGTTCCTCCAACAAACGCTCGCGCTCCCCCTGCCCGCGTTGGCCCTACCCGTGCTGGGGGTGACCCTCGCGGGCGGTGTGTGGCGCTGGCGCCGGTTGGCGCGGCAACCGGCGGCGTTGCCGGTCGGTCGGCTGCGCTGAAACGCCCGGCCCAAGCCCGCGAAGGCGCCGGAAACCGCCCATCGCGGCGCGCCCGCCGCTCGCCGGGCGGGGGTGCCCACTCGTGAACTGGCGCACAGACGAAACATGGCTTGCATCTGCACACTGGCGCCCATGCAGTCGGCAAACCCGTTGAAAGGCGGGGACGCAAAGCTTCCGGTCTTCGTGCCCTACAGGGCAACAGACAGCGGGGCCGCCCTAGGCGGACGAGGACGCGTCCGCAGCGTGACATCCGAGGGGGTGTCGGCTACTGCCAACCCACCTCCAACCCATACCCAAGGATGTCCATTCCATGAAGTCCCGCCTCGTCACCGCCACCGCCCTGGCCCTGTGGAGCCAGATCGCCCTCGCCGCCACGCCTACGGCCCAGCTCACCGGCCAGGTGCGCCTCGTCAAGAGCGACGGCAAGACCGTGCTCGCCCAGGCCGCGCCGCTGCTGGTCAGCCCTGCCGGCACGGCCACGGGCAAGCTGCCCGAGATCACCGTCAGCGACAAGGATGCCTTTCTGACCGCGCTCGGCCGCTGCGCCTTCAACCTGCAGTACGACGAGGTCAGCGCCACGCCGGTGGCCGGCAGCACCAACCGCCTCTACAGCAACGACGCGCTGATCGCGCAGAACACCCAGATCACCCTGGAGCCCAAGGCCGTCAAGACCATCTGGACCCAGCCCTATCTGGTGGCCGGCGCCAACAACGTGCGTCTCGTGATCAACGCCGACAGCGGCGCGCCCAGCACCGGCTGGGTGCGCATCCACGTGACCGGTACCTGCGGCAAGCCTGCTGCCACCGCACCGGCACCCGCGCCGGTGGCAGAACCCAAGCCCGCTCCGGCCCCGGCGCCCGTCACCTGGGTGCAACCCGGCAGCGGCGACTGGAACCGCCTGAACAACGCCTGGGGCTACAGCAACTACGCGGTGACCCAGCTCCAGGGCCGCGGCTTCGCGAAGTACGACGCCCTGGTGCGCTTGAATGCCGCGATCAGCGCGGCCATCAAGGCCAAGAAGATCGCGAGTGCCGACTACACCTCGCTGATGGCGGCATGGAATGCCCTGCTCGCTGACCCGGGCTTCAAGGCCGCGATGGCGGCGGTGGTGCCCAAGCCTGGCGTCAAGTGATCGCCGCGGTCGCCTTGCCTGGAGCTACAGCGGCAGCTCGGTGAAGTAGCGCCCGCCGTGGAAGATCAGCGGCTGCGCACCGGGCCGCGCGCTGCAGCGTTCGACCTCGCCGACGAAGATGACGTGGTCGCCCTCCTCGTACTGGCTGCGGTTGGCGCATTCGAAGCAGGCCACCGTGCCGTCCAGCACCGGTGCGCCGCCCGCGCCTTCACGCCAGGCCACGCCGGCGAAGCGGTCGATGTCGCGCGTCGCAAAGCGCTGGGCCAGGTCTTTCTGATCGGCCGCGAGGATGTTGATCGCGTAGTGCGTGCCCTGCGAGAACACCGGCAGCGAGCCGGCGCGCCGGGCCAGGCTCCACAGCACCAGCGGCGGCTCCAGCGAGACCGAATTGAACGAGTTGGCGGTCAGGCCGACGAGGCTGCCGTCCGGCCCGCGCACGGTGACGATGGTGACGCCGGTGGCGAACATGCCGAGCGCAGCGCGGAATTGCAGGGAGTCCATGCGCCGATTGTCGCCACTTGGGCGTGACTGGTTCGCGACCGGGCGCAGCGCCGCCAACGCACAATGCCGGCTCATGGACACCCTTGACTTCCAGGTCTGCGACGACCTGCAACTCACGCCACCGCCGCGCGGCTTCGCGGCATGTGCAGGCTGCGCCGCCGGCCGCTGCATTCCACCCCGCCAGCGCAGCCGGCGCCTGTTCACCGGGCTGCTGGCCGCCGGCGGTGCCACCGCGCTGCTGCCGGCCTGGGCCCGCGAGGGCGTGGACGTCGGCCCGAAGAGCAAGTTCGCCGGCCTGATCTCGGCCGATGACATCGAGCGCTCCGGCACCCAGCAGTACGCGCAGATGATGCAGCAGGCCGCGCAGCAGCGCGCGCTTGCGCCGATGCAGCATCCGCAGCTGCAGAGGCTGCGCTACATCGCCCAGCGCATTGTCCCGTTCAGCTACGAATGGAACGACCGCGCACGGCAGTGGAAATGGGAGGTCAACCTGCTTGGCGACGCCCAGCTCAACGCGTTTTGCATGCCGGGCGGCAAGATCGCCTTCTATTACGGCATCCTCGAAAAGCTCAAGCTGGAGGACGACGAGGTCGCAGCCATCATGGGCCATGAGGTCTCGCATGCGCTGCGCGAGCATGCGCGTGAACGCATGGGCAAGACGACGGCGACGAACGCGGTCGTCGAGCTCGGGTCGGCCCTGCTGGGCTTGGGCAACCTCGGCCGCTATGCCGCCGGCGTGGGCGCGCAGTTGCTGAGCCTGAAGTTCAGCCGCGAGGACGAGACCGAAGCCGACCTGGTCGGCATCGAGCTGGCCGCGCGCGCCGGCTACGACCCGGCCGCCGCGGTGCGACTGTGGGAGAAGATGATGGCCGCCAACAAGGGCGCGCCGCCGCAATGGCTGTCCACCCACCCGGCCAACGAGACCCGCATCCGCGACATCGAGGCCAATCTGCCCAAGGTCGCCGGTCTCTACGAGCGCGCCGCCAAGCCGGAGCAGCGCTTCCCGGTGGCGCCGCCGCTCAAGGCGCGGGCGCCGCAGCCCTCGGGCGATTGATCACCAGCGCGCCGGCAGCGCCTTCAGCCGCTGGTATTCGCCGGCAGCCACCCGGCGCAGATAGCCGCCCAGCTCCAGGTCCTTGACGAGCTTGGACACCATCTCGCGCGAGCAGCCCAGACGCTGCGCGATGGCCTGGTGGGTCAGCTCGAGATGGCGACCGTCGCCGGTGGACTCGTCGACCAGGCTTTTCAGCCGGCCATACACGTCGTTGAGCGCGAGCTGCTTGGTCGACAGCGTGGCCGCGCGGGCACGCCGGATCACCTTGGTCAGCAGCTCGAACGCGAACTCGGGATGCTCGCTGATATGGGTCAGCAGGCTCGCACGCGTGACCATCACCAGCCGACAGGCCTCTTCGGTGATCACACTGGCCGAGCGCGGGCCGCCGTCCAGGCTCATCTCGCCAACATATTCGCCGGCGCCATAGACGCCGTAGGTGATCTCACGGCCTCGCGCATCGCAGCTGTAGGCGCGCAATGAACCGGACAGGATCAGGTAGAGGTTGTCTCCGACCGAGCCTTCGTCGATCAGCACGACGCCCTTGCGCCAGCTGCGCGCCATGCCGCGTGCGGCAAGCAGCCGCAGCGCGGGTGGCAGGGCCAGGAGTTCGTTGTCGAGGGTGGCGTCTTGCATCCAGGCGGCGCGACCGGCAAGTGGCCAAGCGCGCGCCGGATGTTAGTGCAGGTCAGTTGACCTGCCGGGCCGGACGCAGCGACGACACCAGCGGTGGCAGCAGGGCGAGCTGGCGCATCAGATCGCCGATGCTGTCGGCACCGCTCTTGGCACGGATGCTCTGGATCTGGCTGCGCACCGTCGAGATGGCCACGCCCTGGCGCTGCGCGACCTCGGTGGGCTTGACGCCGTTGGACAGCGCCTTCAGCACCTCGGTCTCGGCTGGCGTCAGCTGGTAGCGCAGCGCAAACCACTGGGCCGCGAGATCGCCGCAGAGCTGGCGGCGCTCCAGGATCAGCAGCACGGCCGCCTGGCTCACGTCGCGATTCAGCGGCACGACGACGACATTGGCACGACCGCAGCTCGCGCGCTCATCGCCCAGGCGCAACAGGCAACGCCGGCCACCGGACTCCGCAGCGGCCAGGGCCTCGGCCAGCGGCACCGCATCGGTCAGCAGCCGGGCGCGCAGCTGCTGGCCGACCACCTCCAGCGGATGGTTGTCCTCCAGCGAGGCGCGCGCCGCCAGGTTGCTGTGCATGATCCTTGCAGCGCCATTGAGCAGCACGACGCCATGGTCGAGCTCGTCGAGCACCAGGCCCAGCCACTGGCTCGACAGCGAGGCCGCCGCACGGCGCTCGCGGGGACGCGGCCCGGGCACCTGGCCGGGCTGCACAAACTCGGACAACCACATCGCTGCACTCCTCAGCCCACGGTCTGCGGGCAATCCACAAAGCGTAGGAGCGCCAGGTTTTTCGAGGTCGTGAATGTTGCGGGACCGCGCTGTGAAGGAATCACGGCGGGCGCGTCATTCACGCGCCGGCATCGCGAACATAGGGATTGTGGCGACGCTCATGACCAATGCTGCTTTCGGGGCCGTGGCCCGGCACGAAGACGGTGTCATCGCCCAAGGTCCACAGCCGCTCGCGGATCGCGTCCAGCAGCTGCTGATGGTTGCCGCCAGGGAAGTCCGTGCGGCCGATGCTGCCCGCGAACAGCACATCGCCGACGAAGGCGCGCCGCGCCGAGGCCGAGTGGAAGATGACGTGCCCCGGCGTGTGCCCCGGGCAATGGCGCACGTTGAGCGTCTCCTGGCCGATCTGCACCGTGTCACCGTCCTGCAGCCAGCGGTCCGGCGTGAAGGCCTCGGCCGGCGGGAAGCCAAACATCCGGCTCTGCTGCGCCAGACCATCGATCCAGAACTGGTCGCCCATGTGCGGCCCGATGATGGGCAGGCCCTGCTCGCGCGCGAGCTGGCCGGTGCCGCCGGCATGGTCGATGTGGGCATGGGTCAGCCAGATGGCCCGCAGGTCCAGGCCGCGCTCGCGCACCGCCGCGAGCAGCCGCGGCAGCTCACCGCCGGGGTCGATGACGGCGGCCTCCAGGGTGGCGTCGCACCACACCAGGGACGCGTTCTGCTGAAAGGGGGTGACGGGGACGGTCAGATACTGGAGCATGCAGCATTGTGACCAGCGACAGCTCGCCATCGCCTGGCCGTCGCCCCGTGGAGCCCCGATGAATGACTACCTGCTGTTGATGCACGAAGACGCCGCCGATGCCGGCATTGCCAACGATGGCGCGCGCTGGGGCGCCTACCTGGCCGGCTTGCGGGCCAGCGGCGGCTTCGACGGCGGCAGCTCGATCGGGCCGGGCGCCGTGTTCCGGCAGTCCGGCAAGCCGGCGCCGCTGTCGGTTGCGCTGGGCGGCTATCTGCGGGTGCGGGCGGCCAGCGTGGAGGACGCGCAGCGCTTCCTGGCCGGCAACCCGGTGTATGAGGCCGGTGGCAGCGTCGAGATCCGCGAGCTGCCGCGTGACTGAGGCTGTAAGGACCCGGGCTCGCGCCGCGACTGCACCCCTGCCATGAGTCGTCGAACCCTTTTGCTGCTGCTGGGCCCGACCCTGCTGCTGGCGGCCTGCGCGCAGGCGCCGCTGCGCCCGGACGAGGTGGTGCTGCCGCGCCAGCAGGCCTGGGTCGACGGCCGCCGCGTCGACTACGTGACCACCGACATCTCCGATGCCGCGATGGCGGCCCAGCTCGGCGTCAACCACGCGCCGCGGCTGCGCGACGCCCTCGGCAGCGGCGGGGCCTCGGTGACCGAGCGGGTCTACAAGTTCAGCGACGGCCGCCAGATCAGCATCTTCCCGTCCGGCCCGGCCGCCCAGGGCGCCGCGCGGCCCGACCCGAATTACAGCCCGCTGTGGCGGCTGGTGCTGGTGAGCTGGCGGCCGGGTGCTTCGGTGCGCGAGCTGCGCTCCGAGGAGTCGCTGCTGGCGGCCGCTGACGCGGGAGAACTCACGCTGTCGGTCACCGACATCGTCGTCAACTGCCCGATCACGCGGCCCGCCGAGGGCCCGGCGTTGCGCGGCGTGCGCTGAATGCCCACCAGCAGCGCCAACCCAGGCACGCGGCGCAGCAGCGCATAGGCCGCCGCACAGACCGCAAAGGTCAGCGTGATCAGCAGCAGCGCCTCGAGGCCCCAGGGCAGCGCCAGCGGCTTGAGCGCCTGGGTCAGCACCACGATGACCGACTGGTGCAGCACATAGCAACAGAACACCGCCGCACTGGCCGCCCGCAGCCGCGGCGACTCAACCGTGAACACGCGCTGCGCCCAGCCGCAGGCCGCCAAGATGGCCCACCAGCTCATCGCGGCCCACAGCACGCGTTGGGCGACCCGCAGGCCGTCGGGTGGCGTGCTGCCCGCAAAGCTGCGGAAGTAGATCAGCAGCAGCGCCCAGCCGACGACGGCACCGGCCAGCGCCCCCCAGCGCCAGCGCAGCGCAGCCGGCCACAGCGCCGCCGCCAGCGGGGTGCGGCTGGCCCAGCCGAGCGCGAACAGGTAGGCGTACTGCGCATGGTTGTAGAGGTCGTGCGTGAAGTTGTGCGTGCTGCGGTGGCTCGGGAACACGAAGACCCGTGCCAGCACCAGCGGCACAGCGGGCAGCAGCAGCCAGACCCAGGACGGCAGTGACGACGCGAAGGCACGGCCTCGCCCCAGTGCCGCAAGCACGCTGCCCACAACCGCATACAGCCAAAGATAGGGCAGGAACCACAGGTGGTTCCAGGTCGGCACGCTCATGCAGTCAGTGCCGCGGCAGTATTTGCCGCCGTGCAGGTAGGCCGCCCAGAAATCCAGGTAGCTGCCGTCGCCGGGCAGCTGGGCCGGCGCCTTGGTCAACACCTCGAAGTAGGCCTGGGGCGTCACGATGACGGCCATGCCGAACAACAGCGGCAGCAGCAGGCGCAGCGAGCGGTCCTTCACCGCGCCCCAGGTGCCGCGCCTTGCGGCCAGGCCCTGGCAGGCCGCGCCCGCGATCAGGAACAGCAGGCCCAGGCGCCAGGGTGCGCTCAGCAGCATGAAGGGCTCCAGCGTGGCGCTGGCGGCCGGGCTCTTCACATGCCAGTCCCAGGTCACGTAGTACATGCCGACGTGGTACGGAATCAGCAGCGCGAACGCGGCGGTGCGCAGGCCGTCGAGGAAGGGGAGGCGTGGGGTGTTCATGGCCGCCAGCGTCGCGCCACAGGTCGCCCGGCGCGAGCGCACTGGGGCGAATGGCGAGGCTCAGGGGGCGAGCCGATCGAGAGCGTCGCGATGGCCACGCGACACGCGCAGCACCTGGCCGCAGACCAGGGTCAGCAGCGCCTCGCCGCTGGGCAGGCGCTCGATGCGCTGCACATGGGCCGGGTTGACCGCATGGCTGCGGTGCACGCGCAGAAAGCGTGCGGACCAGCCGGGCCGCTGCAGCGCCTCGGCCAGCGTGACGCGTTCCAGCCAGCTGCGCGGCGGCAGATGCAGCTCGATGTAGTTGTCCGCCGCGCTGATCCACTGCACCTCGGCCAGGCGCAGGCGCTGGCCGTCCACCCAGTGCTCGCCCACCGGCGCGGCCGGCTGCGCGAGGCGCTCGCGCACGCGGGCCAGCGCCGCTGCGAGGCGCTCGGCCGTGTAGGGCTTGAGCAGATAGTCCAGCGCGGCCAGCTCGAAGGCCTGCAGCGCGTGCTCCGCGTGGGCGGTCGAGAAGATCACATGCCGCACGCCGGCCTCGCGCAGCGCCGCCGCCAGCTGCACGCCGCTGCCGCCCGGCATCTCGATGTCGAGCAGCGCGAGCTCGGGCGCTGCCGCCCCGGTGCCCACCAGGGCCAATGCCGAGGGTGCGTCGGCCGCCTCCAGCAACTCGGCGACGTCCGCCTCGGCCGCGAGCAGCCGGCGCAGCTTGGCGCGCGCCGCGGGCTCGTCGTCGACGATCAGCACGCGCATGGGATGGCCAGGGTCAGCGCCATGCCGCCGCCGTCCGGGCCGAAGGCCACGCTCGCCGCCGCGCCGTAGCGGGCCTCGAGGCGCTCGCGCAGATTGCGCAGGCCGAAGCCGCCATCGGGGTCGGGTGGCGACTCGGGCACCGGCGTGTCGCCATGGTTGCTGACCGTGAGCAGCAGACGGTCGCCGTGGCGTGCAGCCCGCACGCCGACGGTCACGCGGCCGCGGTGCCGCGCGACATCGTGCTTGACCGCGTTCTCGACCGGCGCCAGCAACAGCAGCGCCGGCAGCCGGCAGTCGCGCGCGGCCGCATCGGCCTGGATGTCGACGACGAGGCGCTCCGGACCGAAGCGCGCCTGCATCAGGCCGAGAAAGGGCTGCACCAGGGCCAGCTCGTCGCCGAGGCTGTGTTCAATGCGCTGCTGGGCCACCAGGGTCTGGCGCAGCAGGTCGGCGAGCTGGCAGAGCAGCCGGTCGGCGCGGGGCACGTCCTCGTACATCACCGACGAGATCAGGTTCAGCGTGTTGAACAGGAAGTGGGGCTGCACCTGGTCGGCCAGCCGGGCGAGCTGCAGCTCGGCGAGCTCGCGGCGGGCGCGCTCCAGCTCCTGCGCCCGGGCGGCGGCCGCCTGGGCCATCCAGATGCCGCGCGAGATCAGGCTGAAGCTGATGTAGGTGACCGCGTCCTTGCCGCCCTCGAAGACCAGCAGCGTCGGCAGCGGGTCCGGGTGGTAGCCCACGCCGACCAGCGCATAGACCCCCAGGCGCAGCCCGAACATGCCGGCGATATGCAGGCCGCTGAAGACCGGCAGCGCGAGCGCATGCGCCGCGAGCTGCTGCAGCCAGGGCCGGCCGCGCAGCGCGCCGATCAGCGCATGCACGCCCAGGGCCAGTGCACCGATGACGCCGATCGAGCTGAACTCCCACAGGAAGGGCTCCCAGGGCCGCGTGCCGCCGGACAGCCGGTAGGCCTGCAGCGCCGACGCGCTGAGCAGCAGGCCGACGACGGTCAGCAGCGCAACATAGGGCAGGCGCCAGCGGCGCGCGAGGACGGGCATGGGTGCGAGTGTGCCGTGCCCGCCGCGGGCCGGGCCGCCGCTCGCCCCAGGGGACGCGCGACTGGCCCCAGGGCTCAGGGGGCCGTCAGCCGGGCCGCAAACGCCTTGTGCACGCCCAGCAGCGCCGTGGCGCGGGCGGTTTGCACCTGCACCAGCGCATCCTGGGCCACCAGGCGCTCCTGCTCAGCGCTGAGCAGCGCGTAGAAGTCGGACACGCCGGCCTCGTAGCGCTTCAGCGCCAGGTCGCGGGCGCGGGTGGTGGCCTCGGCGGCGCCGGCCTGGGCCGCCGCCTGCAGCTCGGTCTCGCGCAGCGTGGACAGGCTGCCCTGGGCGTCCTGCAGCGCCGTCAGCTGGGCCTGCTCGGCCGCCGCCACCGCGGACTCGAAGCCGGCCTCGGCCGCGGTCTGCTCGGCCTTGCGGGCGCCGAAATCCAGCACGTTCCAGCTCAAGGCGCCGGCCAGCGAATGGACCTCGGTGGCGCCCTTGAACAGGTTGCCGGTGCTGGCCGCGCTCCAGCCGATCTGGCCGCTGAGCCCCAGCGTGGGCCAGCGCGCGGCCCAGGCCACATGGGCGCGCGCGGCGGCGGCCTGGGCCCGCACCGCGGCGGCCTTCACGTCCGGCCGTGCGGCCAGCAGGGCGGCCGGGTTGGGCAGGGTGCCGAGGCTGACGAGGCGCGGCTGGGGCAGCGCCGGCAGCGGGTCGCTGTCGGCCTTGTCGCAGTCGGCCGGCGGCTGGCCACGCAGCAGGTCGAGCTGCAGACGCGTCAGGCAGGCGGCATTGCGCAGCGCCGGCACGCTGGCCGAGGTCTGTGCCACCAGCGCCTCGGCGCGGGCCTGGTCGACCGCGGTGCCGCGGCCGGCGCCGACCCGGGCCTTGACCAGGTCGAGCAGCTGGTTCTGCACCACCAGGGCTTCCTTGGCGAGCCGGAGGCGGTGGCCGAGGCCGATGAGCTGGGCCTGCAGGTTCAGCGCGGTGCCGGCCAGGCTGAGCTGGGCGGCCTCGCGGTCCAGCGCGGCGCCCTGGGCGTCATAGCCGGCCGCCTGCGCGTTGGCCGACGCGCGGCCCCAGAGGTCGACCTCCCAGCGTGCGGTGGCATTGACGCCGTAGCTGCTGAAGTTGTTGAACTGGCCGAGGTCGTTGGGCGCGCGCTGGCGGCTGGCGTTGGCGCCGACCCCCACCGTGGGCAGGCGCTGGGCGCCGGCCGACTCGGCCAGGGCCTGGGCCTGTCTGAGGCGGGCGGCGGCGGCGCGCAGGTCGCGGTTGTTGGCGAGCACCTCGTCGACGATGCGCTGCAACTGGGCGCTGTCGGCAAACGCGGCCGTCATCTGCGCCGCGCCGGGGCTGGCGGCGGGCGCTTGGGCGAAGGACTCGGGCGCCAGGTTCTGCGGGCCCGGCGACAGCGTGGGGCCGGCGCAGCCGGCCAGCACGGCCGCAAGCGCGATGAAAGAGAGGGCGGGTTTGAACATATCAACCTTCCTGGTCGGAGACCGGCGCGCGGCGCCGCGCCGAAATCCAGCAACTGCCGTGGAACCGGCTTGGCCGGGCCACTGGCAGTGCCCCCTTGAGGGGGCGCGCGAAGCGCGTAGGGGGTGGGTCATTGGCCAGCGTCATCGATGCCGGGGTGGAAGGCGTGGGCCGCCGCCTCGACCTGGGCACGCAGCGCGGCGGCGCGGGCGCGGCGCTTCTCGGTGCCCTTGCGCAGCAGGCTGTAGAACACCGGCGTCAGGAAGATGCCGAAGAAGGTCACGCCGAGCATGCCGGCAAACACGGCGATGCCCATCGCACGCCGCATCTCGCTGCCGGCGCCGCTGCCGAGGATCAGCGGGATGACGCCGGCGCAGAAGGCGATGGAGGTCATCAGGATCGGGCGCAGCCGCAGGCGGCAGGCCTCCACGACGGCGTCGTAGACCGACTTGCCGTGCTCCTCCAGCTCCTTGGCGAATTCGACGATCAGGATGGCGTTCTTGCACGCCAGGCCGACCAGCACGACGAGCGCCACCTGGGTGAAGATGTTCAGATCCCCCGGCTGCACGAAGGGCGGGAAGTGCGACAGCCACAGCCCGAACAACGCCGACAGGATGCACATCGGCACGATCAGGATGATGGCCAGCGGCAGGCTCCAGCTCTCGTACTGCGCGGCCAGCACGAGCACGACGAGGATGACCGAGAAGGCCAGCACGGCCACCAGCGTCGGCACCTTGATGCCGATGCCGGGCACGGTGACGTCGCGGGTCAGGCGGTCCTGGTAGCTGAGGTCGGTCCACTCATAGCTCATTCCGCGCGGCAGGCGCTTGAGGATCTGTTCGATCTCGGCCTCGGCCTGGCCGGACGAGAAGCCGGGCTTGGGCGCGCCGTTCACGTCGGCCGACGGGAAGCCGTTGTAGCGGGTCACGCGGGTCGGGCCGAAGGTCGGGTCCACGCTCAGCAGCGAGCCCAGCGGCACCATCTCGCCGGCGGCGTTGCGGGTCTTGAGCTGGGTGATGTCCTCGGCCTTGGCGCGGTAGGGCGCGTCGGCCTGGACGATGACCTGGTAGGTCTTGCCGAACTTGCTGAAGTCGTTGACGTAGAGCGAGCCGAGGTTGATCTGCAGGGTGTCGTAGATCGAGCCCAGCGGCACACCCATCTGCTTGGCCTTCACGCGGTCGACATGGGCGAACAGCTGGGGCACGTTGATGTCGTAGGTCGAGTAGGGCGTGCCGATGCTCGAGTTCGGGTTGCCGTAGATCGGCCCGAGCACCGCGCCCCAGACCGCGCCGAACAGGGCCTGTTCGCCCTGGCTGCTGCGGTCCTGCACCTGCACCTTGAAGCCACCGGCCACGCCCAGGCCGTCCACCGGCGGCGGCGGCACGACGAACATGCGCGCGCCCTGGATCTGCTGGATGGCGCCATTGACCGCGCCGAGGATGGCGTTCTTGCTCTTGTCGGGCGTGGTGCGGGCGTCGAAGCTGTCCAGGCCGAAGAACACGATGCCTTCGTTGGGCGCGGGCGAGAAGCCGGCGATGGACAGACCGGGGAAGGCCACCGAGTCCTTGATGCCGGGCACCTTGAGCGCGATGTCGCTCATGCGGCGGATGACTTCCTCGGTGCGGTCCAGGCTGGCGCCGGCGGGCAGCTGGGCCACGCCGATCAGGTACTGTTTGTCGGGCGCGGGCACGAAGCCGGTCGGGATGCGCGCGAACAGCAGCGCGGTCAGGCCCAGCAGCAGCGCGTAGACCACCAGGGCCAGCGACTTGCGCTTCAGGATGCCGGTGACGCCCCGGCCATAGCCGGCCGAGCGGCGCTGGAAGAAGCAGTTGAACCAGTGGAAGAAGCGACCGAAGAGGCGGTCCATGAGCTTCATCAACGGATCCTTGGGCGCGTCATGCGGGCGCAGCAGGATGGCGGCCAGCGCGGGCGACAGGGTCAGCGAGTTGAAGGCCGAGATCACCGTCGAGATCGCGATGGTGACGGCGAACTGCTTGTAGAACTGGCCCGACAGGCCCGGCACCAGCGTCAGCGGGATGAACACCGCGCACAGCACCAGCGCGATCGCGATGATGGGGCCCGAGACCTCCTGCATCGCCTTCACCGTCGCGTCGTGCGGCGTGAGGCCGTCCTGGATGTTGCGCTCGACGTTCTCGACCACGACGATGGCGTCGTCCACCACGATGCCGATGGCCAGCACCAGGCCGAACAGCGTCAGCGTGTTGATCGAGAAGCCCAGCAGCAGCAGCACCGCGAAGGTGCCGACGATGGACACCGGCACCGCGACCAGCGGGATCACGGAGGCGCGCCAGGTCTGCAGGAACACGATCACGACCAGCACCACCAGCGCCACGGCCTCGAACAGCGTGTGCACCACCTTCTCGATGGAGGTCTGCACGAAGCGCGTCGGGTCGTAGACGATGCTGTAGTCAACACCGGCCGGGAAGTTGGGCTTGAGCCTCTCCATCGTCTTGCGCACGGTGTCGGAGATGGCCAGCGCGTTGGAGCCCGGCGCCTGGAAGATGGCGATGGCGGCGGCTTCCTTGTTGTTCAGCAGGCTGCGCAGCGAGTAGCTGCCGGCGCTGATCTCGACCCGGCCCACATCCTTGACGCGCACCAGCGCGCCGGTCTTGGTGTCGGTGCGGACGATGATGTTGGCGAACTCCTCCTCGTTGACCAGGCGGCCCTGGGCATTGATGGCGAGCTGGAAGTCGGTGCCATGCGGCGCGGGCGGGGCGCCCACCACGCCGGCGGCGACCTGGGTGTTCTGCTCGCGGATGGCGCTGACCACGTCGGAGGCGGTCAGGTCGTGGCCAGCCAGCTTGGCCGGGTCGAGCCAGACGCGCATCGCATAGTCGCCCGCGCCGAAGCTCAGCACCGAGCCCATGCCCGGGATGCGCAGCAGCTCGTCGCGCACATTCAGCGTGCCGTAGTTGCGCAGATAGAGGGCGTCGCGCGAGTTGTCCGGGCTCACGAGGTGGACCACCATCGTGAGGTTGGGGCTGCTCTTCTCGGTCGTCACGCCGATCTGGCGGACGATGTCGGGCAGGCGCGGCAGCGCGCGGTTGATGCGGTTCTGCACCGCCGTCTCGGCGGCCTCGGGGTGGGTGCCGATCTTGAAGGTGACTGTGAGCGTCATGCCGCCGTCGCCGGTGGCCTGGCTCTCGAAATACAGCACGTTCTCGAGTCCGTTGATCTGCTCCTCCAGCGGTGTGGCCACCGTCTCGGAGATCACGCGCGGGTTGGCGCCGGGGTACTGCGCCCGCACGACCACCTGGGGCGGCGCGACCTCGGGGTATTCCGAGATCGGCAGCAGCGGGATGGCCAGCGCGCCGATCAGGAAGATGAAGAGCGACAACACGGTCGCAAAGCGCGGCCGGTCGATGAAAAAGCGTGAGATGTCCATGTCAGTGGCGTCCGGCCGCTCGCTGCCACCGGGCACGCCTGAAGGGGGCGGCAGGCGGCGGCGAGCTTGAGGGTTGAGTCATTGCTGCCGGCTCGGTTTACTTCGAGGCGGCAGACGCCGGAGCGGGCGCCGCACGCGGCGGGCCATGCGGTGGCGCCGGGATGGGCATGCCCTTGTCATCGACCTTGAGCACCTGCGGCGTGACCGGCGCACCCGGGATGGCACGCAGCAGGCCGTCGACGATGACCAGTTCGCCCGCCTTGATGCCGTTGACGACGCGCATGCCGTCGATCAGCGCACCCGGCGTGACCGGGCGCGGCTGCACGATGTTGTTGGCGCCGACGACCAGCACGACCTTGCTGGTTTGATCGGTCGTGATGGCCCGCTCGGGCACCAGAACGCCGCTGTAGCTGGCACTGCCGGCGAGCTTGATGCGGGCGTACAGGCCCGGCGTGAACTGGCCGGCCTTGTTGTCGAACACCGCGCGCACGCGGATGGTTGCGGTGGCGGGGTTGAGTCGGTTGTCGACGAAGTCGAGCTTGCCGGTGTGCGGAAAGCCGTCCTCGTTGGACAGGCCCATCTGCACGGCCACCGCGTCGCGCGCGACCGCCTTGCCTTCGCGGGCCGCCGCCATGTACTTCAGATAGGCCGCCTCGCTGGCGTCGAAATAGGCAAACACCTTGTCACTGGACACCAGCGTCGTCAGCACCGTCTCGCCAACGCTGACCAGGTTGCCCGGCGTGACGTTGGCGCGCGAGGTGCGGCCATTGACCGGCGCGGTGATGTTGGCGTATTCGACGTTGAGCCGCGACTGCACCAGGGACGCCTCGGCCGCCCGCAGATTGGCTTCGGCCGCGCGCAGGCTGGCACGCAACTGGTCGATCTCCTGCTGGCTGACGGCGTTGACGCTGACCAGCTTCTCGGCACGGGCCAGTTCGGCCTTGGCCAGCTCGGCCTGGGTCTTCAGCGCGGTGACCTGTGCCTCGGCGCGGGCGACATCGGCCTTGAAGGCGCGGGCGTCGATGCTGAACAGCGGGTCGCCCTTCTGGACCCGCTGGCCCTCCTTGAAGCGCACCGCCTCGATCGTGCCGGCCACGCGGGCGCGCACTTCAACCGTGTCGGGCGCCTCCAGCCGGGCGGTGAACTCCTCGAACTCCTGCACCTCGCGCTGGGTCGCGGGAGCCACCGACACCGGCGGCGGGCCCCCCGGGCCGCCATGGCCGCCCGCGCCCTCGGGCTTCTGGCCGCACGCTGCGAGCAGCGCAATCAGGACGGGGGTCAGGGTGAACGCGACGTTCTTCTTCATGCAGGACTCCAAGGCAAGCGCGGGACTGTAGCCAGGCCACTGTCGCAGAACGAGGGCCTGCATGGAATGCTGCTGACAAAGAATGTCAACAATCGGTACACGCCAAAACAAAGCCGCCCGCACGGAGGTGGGGCGGCTTGTCGCTCGGAGGGCCGGCGCAGCCTGGCCGCGCTTCCCGCGACTCCCGAGGATCCGGCATGGTCGGGCCGGTGGGAGCTGCCAAGGCCAGAGACTCTGCCCGGGCTCAGCGCGTTGAGGGGGCGGCCGTCAGGCCGCAGAGGGCGGGCTCAATGCACGCCGTGCATCCACTTCTTCATCAGCGGGTTCAACAGCATCAGCACGATGCCGGCGCCGATCGGGATGGCCGTGAAGATCAGGAAGAAGACCGACATCGAGTACTCGTGGGAGATCGCGTCGATGTAGGAGCCGGTGGAGCCGGCGATCTTGTTGGCGATCGCGGTGTTCAGGAACCAGACGCCGAACATCAGGCCCAGCAGGCGGGTCGGCGCCAGCTTGGAGATGTAGGACAGGCCCACCGGCGACAGGCAGAGCTCGCCCATGGTGTGGAACAGGTAGGCGATGCTCAGGTAGATCATGCTGACCTGGGCAGTCTTGGCGCCCTGCGGGATGCCGGCGGCGCCATAGGACAGCACCGCAAAGCCCAGACCCAGCAGCACCAGGCCGACGCCGAACTTGACCGGGCCGGACGGGTTCCAGTGCTTCTCCCAGAGCTTGGAGAACAGCGGCGCCAGCACGACGATGAACAGGCTGTTCAGCACGCTGAACCAGGTGGCGGGCACCTCGGACTGGTCCATCGCGAACTCGCGGCCCAGCATCCACAGGCTCAGGCCCCAGATGATCGCGAAGGCCGCAGCGAGCGACAGGTTGGCCAGCAGGTAGTTGCCGCCGGTCGAGCGATAGAGCTTGAACAGCAGCCACGACAGGATGGCGGCCGGGATCAGCGTCATCGCAGTGTTGACCACCTTGAACGCAAAGCCGGCCGTGCCGACCAGCGTGCGGTCGGTGTAGTCGGCCGCGAAGATGGTCATCGAGCCGCCGGCCTGCTCGAAGGCGAACCAGAAGAAGATCGTGAAGAACGAGAACACGAAAATGGCCTTGAGCCGGTCGGCCACGATGTGCGCCGGGGTGTCATCGCGCTTTTCCTCGACCACCTTCTTGGCCGCGTCGACCTTGTCGCCGATGCTGCCGAACAGGCCCTGGCTGAGCCAGAACTGGATGGCGCCGAGGATCATGAACAGGCCGGCCAGACCGAAGCCCAGGTTCCACGAGATCTTCTCGCCGATGTAGCCGCACAGCGAGATGCCGAAGAAGGCACCGGCGTTCACGCCCATGTAGAACAGCGTGTAGCCGCCGTCGCGCTGGCCTTCATTGCCGGGGCCGTAGAGCTGGCCGACGATGGCAGAGATGTTCGGCTTGAACAGGCCGGTGCCGAGCACGACCAGGCCCAGGCCTGCGTAGAACGACGGCACGGTCTCCATGAACAGCGCGATGTGGCCGGCCGCGATGATGAAGCCGCCCAGCAACACCGAGCGCCGCGTGCCCAGCAGCCGGTCGGCGATATAGCCGCCCAGGATGGGCGTCAGGTAGACCAGGCCGGTGTACCAGCCGTACAGGCTGGTCGCCTCGGCGCGGGTCCAGCCCCAGCCGCCCTTGCTGGCCTCGGTGACCAGGAAGAGCACGAGCAGCGCCCGCATGCCGTAATAGGAGAAGCGCTCCCACATCTCCGTGAAGAAGAGGACGAAGAGCTGGCTGGGCTGGCCGAGGATGGCTGCACCTTGTGGGGCCGCCACTCGGGTCGGCGCGGCCATGGTGGCCGCTGAGGAAGGGGTAGTCACTGGGTTCGTTCCTGGTGAAACCGGGGAGGCGGGCGGTAGCCCACCGCGGAAGGCCGCGATTTTCCGGTCCGGGGCGCGGGTTCGCGCCGCACGGGAAGGTTTGTTTTCCCAGGGATTACCCGGAGCAGAGACGCCCGCGGGCGGCTGAGCTCAGAGCTTGAAGTCGTAATCGATCGTCAACGGCGCGTGGTCGCTGAACAGCTCGCCGGTGTAGATCGCTTCCTTCTTCGCGAGCGCAGCGAGGCCGGGGGTGGCGAGGTGATAGTCCAGCCGCCAACCGACGTTGTTGGCGCGCGCCGCGCCGCGGGCGCTCCACCAGGTGTACTGCTCGGCCCGGTCGTTCAGCGTGCGGAACACGTCCACCACGCCGCCCTCGTCGAACAGCCGGGTCAGCCAGGCCCGTTCCTCCGGCAGGAAGCCGCTGTTCTTCTGGTTGCCACGCCAGTTCTTCAGGTCGATTTCCTTGTGCGCGATGTTCACATCGGCCACCAGGATGAACTCGCGCTCGGCCTTCAGCGCCATCAGGTGCGGGTAGATCGCATCCAGGAAGCGGTACTTGACCTGCTGACGCTCCTCGCCGCTGGTGCCGCTCGGGAAGTAGACGCTGATCAGGCTGAGCTTGCGGCCGGGCTTGTCAAAGCGCTTTTCGACCCAGCGGCCCTCCTGGTCGAACTCGGCGATGCCGAGCCCGGTGATCACGTCGCTGGGCGCCTCCTTGGTGTACAGGCCCACGCCCGAGTAGCCCTTCTTCTCGGCGTAGTGGAAATGCCCGGTGAGCTTGCCGCAGTTGGCGAACTGGCTCTCGACCACATCGGCCTGGGCCTTGAGCTCCTGCACGCCGAGGGCGTCGGCCTTTTGCTTGGCGAGCCAGTCGAAGAAACCCTTGCTGGCGGCGGAACGCACGCCGTTGAGGTTGGCGGTGATGAAGCGCATTGGAGGTCTGGCGGGAAGGGCGAGCGGCCAGTATCGCAGTGCAGCGAAAGCACAACACCGAGGGGCAATGCCGTCCCGAAAACGTCACACGATCTTTACTATCCCGTAGCAATCAAGAGGCGCCGTTCAGGCCCCGCCCGCTGTTCCCCCCGATCGACCTACCCCGCCAACCCGAGGATCACCATGCCGAAACACCGCATTTCCCTGACCCTGCTCGCGCTAGCGCTGGGCGCGGCCTTCCCGCTGCAGGCCGCCCATGCCCAGGCGACGCAGGCGCCCGAGGCGAAGAAGGATGTCAACCAGCTCGAAGCCGTCATCGTCACCGGGAGCCGCCGGGCGGAGAACCTGAAGGAAGTCCCGCTGTCGATCTCGGCGATCAAGTCCGAGGAGTTGGACACCTACAACGCCAGCGGCCAGGACATCCGTGCACTGTCCGGCAAGGTACCCAGCCTGAACATCGAATCCGACTTTGGCCGCACCTTCCCGCGCTTTTACGTGCGCGGCCTGGGCAACACCGACTTCGATCTGAACGCGTCGCAACCCGTGGGCCTCGTCTACGACGATGTGGTGCAGGAAAGCGTGGCGCTGAAGGGCTTCCCGGTGTTCGACATGGAGCAGGTCGAGCTGCTGCGCGGCCCGCAGGGCACGCTGTTCGGCCGCAACTCGCCCGCCGGCGTGATGAAGTTCGACTCGGTCAAGCCGGGCAAGCGCCTCGAGGGCTATGCCAACTTCAGCTATGGCCGCTGGAACTCCGCCAACCTGGAGGCTGCCGTCAACGTGCCGCTGAACCAGGACTGGCAGATGCGCGTGGCCGGCATCGTCCAGCGCCAGGACAACCGCGTTCACAACCCACGGCCCAATGCGACCTCGGATCTGGAAGGCTACAACGACAAGGCGCTGCGCATCCAGGCCCGCTACAAGAACGGCGGCTTCGAGGGCCTGTTCAAGGTTCAGGCGCGTGATTACAAGGGTACTGCGACGACGTTCCGCGCGAACATCATCAAGCAGGGCACCAACGACCTCGTCGATGGCTATAGCGACGGCTACTACCCGACCGACGGCTACAACACCCAGACCCTGACCTCCAGCGAGGTCAGCGCCCGCCTGCGCTGGGACTTCGACGGCATGTCGTTGTTCTCCATCACCGCCTATGACCATGCCAAGTTTTACAGCCGCGGCGACGTGGATGGCGGCTTTGGTCCAGACCCCGTTACCGGCGTCTCTGGCCCTGACTACGGCAGCCAGAAGGCCAATCTGCCCTTCGATGCGCAGACGGCCGACGGCCTGCCCTCTCTGCGTCAGGTGACCCAAGAGTTCCGCTTGCAGTCCACGGGCAACAACCCGCTGCAGTGGATCGCTGGCGTTTACTATTTCAACGAAAAGCTGAAAGTTGAGAGCTTCAACTTCAACAGCTTCACAGCGGGCGACCCGCAAAATGGCTATTCGTATCAGACGCAGGACGCCAAGTCTTACGCGATCTTCGCCAATGCCAATTACGCCGTGACGCCGGCTCTGAAGATCCGTGGCGGTGTCCGCTACACCGACGACAAAAAGGACTGGTTCGGTCAGCGCCTCGTGGCGCCGCCGTTCTCCGACACTTCGCTGACGCCACTGTCAACCAATCCAAGGTCCAAAAACACGTCCTGGGAACTGGGGGCCAACTACACCATCGACGCGAACAACAGCGTCTTCACGCGGATTGCCACTGGCTACCGCGCTCCCTCCATCCAAGGCCGCAACCTCTTCGCCAATTCTTTCTCCGTCGGACAGTCAGAGAAGAACCTATCGGTCGAGGTGGGTTTCAAGTCAGACCTGCTGGACAAGACGGCACGTATTTCGGGCACGCTGTTCAAGTACCGCACCAAAGATCTTCAGCTGACAGCGGGCAGTGGCACTCTCAACCAAAATCGCCTGGTCAACGCCGCGAAGGCTGAGGGCCAGGGCTTTGAGCTGGATGCTCAGGCGATCATTGCGCGCGACTGGCGCACGACGCTGGGGCTCTCTTATAACGACACGAAGATCAAGGACCCGAACCTGTTTGTGCGTGCATGTGGCGCTCCTTGTACGGTGCTCGATCCGCTGGTGCCCGGCTTTGATCCCAAGGACAAGATCGTGAGCATCAACGGCAACCCATTGCCGCGAGCGCCTAAGGTGGTGTGGAACTGGACGCTGAAGTACAGCACCGAGATCGGCGACGGCGAACTCACCGTGCTCACCGACTGGGCCTACAAGGACAAGTACAACATGTTCCTGTATGAGGCCAAGGAATACACCGCCAAGTCTGCGCTGGAGGGCGGTCTGCGCGTCGGCTACGGCTGGGCGGCAGGCAAGTACGAGGTGGCGGCCTACTCGCGCAACATCACCAACCACCGCCAGATCATCGCGGCCATCGACTTCAACAACCTGACCGGCATCGTCAACGAGCCGCGCAGCTATGGCCTGCAGTTCAAGGCCAACTTCTGAGGCCAACGACCCGCGGGCCTCGCCCGCGACTCGGTGAAAACCTGCTGGCGGCCCGCCCCTCTCTAGGGGATGGGCCGCTTTTTTTGGCCCCTAGAATCGATCGCCATGTCCGCCGCGCCCACCGATGCCCTCGCCCAGTCCTTTGTCGCGTTCGCCGTCGAGGCCGGCGTGCTGCGCTTCGGCGAGTTCAAGACCAAGGCCGGCCGGCTCAGCCCCTATTTCTTCAACGCCGGCCTGTTCGACGACGGCGCCAAGCTGGGCCGTCTCGCCGGCTTCTATGCCGAACGCCTGATCGCCTCGGGCCTGGCCTTCGACATGATCTTCGGCCCGGCCTACAAGGGCATCACGCTGGCGGCCGCGGTGGCAATGGAACTCGCCCGGCGCGGCCACAACCTGCCTTTCGCCTACAACCGCAAGGAAGCCAAGGACCACGGCGAGGGCGGCACCCTGGTCGGTGCGCCGGTCAAGGGCCGTGTGTTGATCATCGACGACGTCATCTCCGCCGGCACCTCGGTGCGTGAATCCATCCAGATGATCGAGGCGGCCGGCGCGACCCCCTGTGGCGTCGCCATCGCGCTGGACCGCCAGGAAAAGGCGGCCGAGGGCGGCATCGACAGCGAGCACTCGGCCGTGCAGCAGGTGCAGCAGCGCTACGGGCTGCCGGTGGTCGCGATCGCCAACCTGGCCGACCTGCTGGCCTACCTCGCCGGTGCGCCCGAACTGGCCGCCCATCGCCCGGCCGTGCAGGCCTACCGCGACCGCTACGGCGTGTGATGCCCGGCCCGCGTCTTCTGCCCCTCGCCGCCGGCGTTCTCGCCGCGGCGGCCGCCTTTGCCGAGGACGCCGCGCCGGGCAAGGGCATCTACACCTGCACCACCCCCGACGGCCGCAAGCTCACCGGCGACCGCCCCATCCCCGAGTGCACGTCGCGCGAGCAGCGCGTGCTCAACGCCGATGGCTCGCAACGCGCCACGTTGCCGCCCTTCCTGAGCCCGGAGGAGCGCGCCGCCAAGGAGGCCGCCGACCGCCGCGCCGCGGCCGAACGCGTCGCCCAGCAGGACGCGATGCGCCGCGACCGCACGCTGATGCTGCGCTACCCGAACGAGGCCGCCCACGAGCGGGCTCGCCATGCGGCCATGGACGATGCCAACAAGGCCATGAAACTCTCCGAGCGCCGCATCCAGGACCTTGCTGCCGAGCGCAAACCGCTGCTCGAGGAGGCGGAGTTCTACAAGGGCCGACCGCTGCCGGCCAAGCTCAAGCAGGCGATGGACGCCAACGACGCGAGCATCGAGGCTCAGCATGTGCTGATCGACAACCAGAAGGCCGAGCTGGTGCGCCTCAACGCGCGCTTCGACGCCGAACTGGCGCGGCTGAAAAAGCTCTGGGCCGGCGCCCCGCCGGGCTCGCTGCCGCCGATCGCCGAAACGCCTGCGGCCACGCCTTCACCCGCACCCAAGCGCTGAGGCGCCCGCGCGCCGGCGGGCGCTGCGGGCCCGGCTCAGCCGAGCTTCTTCTTCAGCAGCTCGTTGACCAAGGACGGGTTGGCCTTGCCCTTGGTGGCCTTCATCGCCTGGCCGACCAGGGCGTTGAAGGCCTTGTCCTTGCCTGAGCGGTACTCGTCCACCGACTTTTGATTCGCGGCCAGCACCTCGTCGAGGATGGCCTCGATGGCGCCGGTATCGCTGACCTGCTTCAAGCCCTTGGCGTCGATCACGGCATCGACATCCGCTGACTCTCCGCTCCACAGCGCCTCGAACACCTGCTTGGCGGCGTTGTTCGAGATCGTGCCGTCGGCGATGCGGCCGATCAGCGTCGCCAGCAGTGCCGGCCCGACCGGCGCCGTGTCGATCTCGCCGCCCGAGGCATTGAGCCGCTTGCTGATCTCGCCCATCACCCAGTTCGCGACCAGCTTCGGAACCGCGCCCGCGGCCTTGGCGGCCTCGTAGTAGCGCGCCGTGGCCAGGCTCTGGGTCATCATCGTCGCGTCGTATTCGGGCAGGCCGTCCACCTCGACGAAGCGTGCCGCCATCACCGACGGCAGCTCGGGCATTTCGGCCTTGACCCGCTCCACCCATTCCGGCGCGATCACCAGCGGCGGCAGGTCGGGGTCGGGGAAGTAGCGGTAGTCGGCCGAGTCTTCCTTGCTGCGCATCGCGCGGGTCTCGCCGGTGTCCGGGTTGAAGAGCACCGTGGCCTGACGGATGGCGCGGCCGTCCTCGATCTCGTCGATCTGCCAGTTGACCTCGTAGTCCACGGCCTGAAGCAGGAACTTGAAGCTGTTGAGGTTCTTGATCTCGCGGCGCGTGCCAAAGGGCTCGCCGGGCTTGCGCACCGACACATTGACGTCGCAGCGGAACGAGCCCTCCTGCATATTGCCGTCGCAGATGCCCAGCCACATCACCAGCGCATGCAGGGTCTTGGCGTACTCGGCCGCTTCCTGGGCCGAGCGCATGTCGGGCTCGGACACGATCTCCAGCAGCGGCGTGCCGGCCCGATTCAGGTCGATGCCGCTCTGGCCGTGGTAGTCCTCATGCAGGCTCTTGCCGGCGTCTTCCTCGAGGTGGGCGCGGGTCAGGTTGACCACATGCTTTTGGTCGCCGACGAAGAACTCCACCTTGCCGCCCTGCACCACCGGGATCTCGAACTGACTGATCTGGTAGCCCTTGGGCAGGTCGGGGTAGAAGTAGTTCTTGCGCGCGAAGATGGACAGCGGCGCCACCTTGGCGCCCACCGCCAGGCCGAAGCGGATCGCGCGCTCGACGGCCGCGCGGTTCAGCACCGGCAGCGTGCCCGGCAGCGCCAGGTCCACCGGCGAGGCCTGGGTGTTGGGCGCGGCGCCGAAGGCGGTCGAGCTGCCGCTGAAGATCTTGCTCTGCGTGGAGAGCTGGACGTGGTTCTCGAGGCCGATGACGACTTCGTAGCCACGGATGAGTTTGGGCGTTTGAGGCATGTTCAGAGTCCCGAAGGCGCGGCATGGTGCCAGTCGGTGGCTTGCTGCAGGGCATGCGCGGTGTGCAGCAGCTGCCCTTCCTGGAAGTAGTTGCCGATCAGCTGCAGGCCGACCGGCAGGCCGCCTGCGCCCAGACCCACCGGCACGCTCATGCCGGGCAGGCCGGCCAGCGAGCCGGGCAGCGTGAAGATGTCGGCCAGATACGCCTGGGTCGGGTCGTCCTTGCCCTCGCCATGCTTCCAGGCGACGGTCGGGGCCACCGGGCCAGCGATCAGGTCGCACTGCGTGAAGGCCTGCTGGAAGTCGTCGGCGATCATGCGGCGCAGCTTCTGGGCCTGCAGGTAGTAGGCGTCGTAGTAGCCGTGCGAGAGCACATAGGTGCCGATCATGATGCGGCGCTTCACCTCGGGGCCGAAGCCCTCGGCGCGCGTCTTCTTGTACATGTCGAGCAGGTCGTCATACTGGGCGGCGCGGTGGCCGAACTTGACGCCGTCAAACCGGCTCAGGTTGGAGCTCGCCTCGGCCGGGGCAATGATGTAGTACACCGGAATGGCCAGCTCGGTGCGGGGCAGGCTCACGTCCACCAGCGTGGCGCCGAGCTTCTCCAGCTCGGCCAGGCCGGCGCGCACCGCGCCGTTCACGTCGGCCGACAGCGCCGCGGGGAAGAACTCCCTTGGCAGGCCGATGCGCAGGCCCTTGAGTGGCTGCGCGGCCGTGGCGCCTTCGCGGGCCGCCAGCATCTGGGCATGAAAGTCCTGCGGCGGCTGGTTCACGCTGGTCGCGTCGCGCTCGTCGAAGCCGCTCATGCTGGAGAGCAGCAGCGCGCAGTCCTCGGCCGAGCGGGCCATCGGGCCGGCCTGGTCCAGGCTGGAGGCGAAGGCGATCATCCCGTAGCGGCTGCAGACGCCGTAGGTCGGCTTGATGCCGGTGATGCCGGTGAAGCTGGCCGGCTGGCGGATCGAGCCGCCGGTGTCGGTGCCGGTCGTGCCGGGCACGAGGCGCGCGGCCACCGCCACCGCCGAGCCGCCCGACGAGCCGCCCGGCACGCGGGAGCGGTCCCAGGGGTTGTGGGCCGGGAAGTAGGCGCTGTTCTCGTTGGCCGAACCCATCGCGAACTCGTCGCAGTTGAGCTTGCCCAGGGCCACCGTGCCCGCGGCATTGAGCCGGGCGACGACCGTGGCGTCGAAGGGGCTGCGGTAGCCGGCCAGGATCTTGGAGCCGGCCGTGGTGGGCATGTCGGCCGTGACGTAGATGTCTTTGTGGGCCAGCGGCACGCCGGCCAGCGGGCCGGCCGTGCCGGCGGCCAGGGCCGCGTCGGCCGCAGCGGCGCGGGCCAGCGCGCCGTCGGCGTCGACGTGCAGGAAGGCGCCCAGCGCCGCGTCGAGGCTGCGGATGCGCTCCAGCAGGGCCTGCGTGGCCTCGCGGCTGGACAGGGCACGGGCCTTCAGGGCGGCGGCCAGCTCGGCCACGCCCATGTCGTGAACGGGCTTCATTCGATGACCTTGGGAACGAGGAAGAGGCCGTCCTCGACGGCCGGGGCGCTCTGCTGGTTGCGCTCGCGCTGGTTGGTCTCGGTGACCAGGTCGTCGCGCAGCCGCAGCTGCACCTGCTGGATGGCGGACAGCGGCGTGTACAGCGGCTCGACGCCGGCGGTGTCGACGGCGCTCATCTGGTCGACGATCTTGAAGAAGTCGTTCAGGTTGCCGAGCAGGGCCTGCGACTCGGCCGGTTGCAGCTCCAGACGGGCGAGATTCGCGATCCGGCTCACGTCATCGAGGGTGAGGCTCATGGGTGTTTTCAGGTGTGAGGATTGAGCCGAAAAGCCAATGCCGACAGGCTCAAAACAGAGGTGATCGGTTATTATCGCCGCCCATCTTGATGGCCTTCGGGGCTGCCCCTTCAGCGACAGGTTTGGTCGCCGTCCGGGCGGCCTCTTGGCTTTCCAGCCCCCCCGATTTCGAGCCTCGCCCCCGGCGTGGTTCCCCGCGCCACACCATGTTCGCCTCCCTGCGCCGCTATTTCTCCACCGACCTGGCCATCGACCTCGGCACCGCCAACACCCTGATCTACGTGCGCGGCAAGGGCATCGTGCTGGACGAGCCGTCGGTCGTGTCCATCCGCCACGAGGGCGGCCCCAACGGCAAGAAGACCATCCAGGCCGTCGGCCGCGAGGCCAAGGCCATGCTCGGCAAGGTGCCCGGCAACATCGAGGCCATCCGCCCGATGAAGGACGGCGTCATCGCCGACTTCACCGTCACCGAGCAGATGCTCAAGCAGTTCATCAAGATGGTCCACGACTCGAAGACGTTCAAGCCGTCGCCGCGGATCATCATCTGCGTGCCCTGCGGCTCCACCCAGGTCGAGCGCCGGGCCATCCGTGAGTCGGCCCTGGGCGCCGGCGCCAGCGAGGTCTACCTGATCGAGGAACCCATGGCCGCGGCGATCGGCGCCGGCCTGCCGGTGGCCGAGGCCTCGGGCTCGATGGTGGTCGACATCGGCGGCGGCACCACCGAGGTGGGCGTGATCTCGCTCGGCGGCATGGTCTACAAGGGCTCGGTGCGCGTCGGCGGCGACAAGTTCGACGAGGCCATCATCAACTACATCCGCCGCAACTACGGCATGCTGATCGGCGAGCCCACCGCCGAGGCGATCAAGAAGAACATCGGCAGCGCCTTCCCGGGCTCCGAGGT
>RXJV01000005.1 GCA_003963075.1 Burkholderiales bacterium | reverse complement strand
CGTCGATGACGAAGATGGCGTCAGGCAGCGCGGTCATGTCCTGGATGCCGCCGATGTTCTTTTCCAGCTTGGCGATGTCGCGCTGGAACAGCAGGGCTTCCTTCTTGATCGCGGGCTGGGTGCCAGCCTCGACCTGGGCCTGCATGTCCTTCAGGTTCTTGAGGGAGGTCTTGACCGTCTTGAAGTTGGTCATCATGCCGCCGAGCCAACGCGAGTCGACGTAGGGCATGCCGGCGCGCTGGGCTTCGGCGGCGATGAACTCGCGGGCCTGGCGCTTGGTGCCGATCATCAGGATCGTGCCGCGCTTGGCCGCCAGCGAGCGGATGAACTTCATCGCCTCGTTGAACGCGGGCAGCGTCTTCTCGAGGTTGATGATGTGGATCTTGTTGCGATGGCCGTAGATATACGGGGCCATCTTGGGATTCCAGAAGCGGGTTTGGTGACCGAAATGGACGCCGGCTTCCAGCATCTCGCGCATCGTGACAGACATGGGTCTTACTCCGAAGGTTGTGTCTAAAATCCGGCCCGAATTGCGTTGCAGCGCCCAAGAAGCCCTTGCTTCCCGAGGCCGCAAACCACAACACCTTTGCGTGACCGGTTTGCGATTTGTTGCGACGAATGCGCTGAACTGCATCAGCCGCACACCCCTCACAACCGTTCTGCCGATCGAGTTCAGCGCTGCAATGCGCATCACCCTCCGGCAAAACCCGCAGAGTATACACGAGCCATGACGCACTTCCGCCGACGCCCCGCTGCGGCCGCCCGCCACGCCGCATCCGCCGCCCTGGCCCGCCGGGTGCGCGCGTGAGCCGCCGCGTGGCGGTCGTCGGCGCCGGCCTCGCCGGCGTCACGACGGCTTACGAGCTGGCCGCACTCGGCTGCTCGGTACAGGTCTTTGAACGCGGTGGCAGTGTGGCCGAGCAGTCCACCTTTGCCAGCAGCGCCCTGCTCTCCCCCTGGCTGCCCGGGCTGACGGGCGCTGCAGCGCCGGCGCCTCTGGCCTGGCGCTGGCGGCGTTGGCGCGCCAACCGCCAGGGTCGCGACGCGTCGGCCGCCCTGTTCGAGCTCAGCCGGCTGGGCCTGGCGCGCGCCGCCGAGCTGCGCCGCGCACTGGGTCTGGACGATGAATCGACCAGCGGCCTGCTTGTCGGCCTCGTCGATGCGAAACGCCTGGCTGCCGCCCAAGCGCTGCTGCAACGCTGGCAAACGCTCGGCCTGGCGGTTGAACTGCTGGGGCCACAGCAGGCGCGTGAACGCGAACCCGGCCTGAGTGACCAGGCCGCGCTGGTCGGGGCGCTGGCGCTGCCAGGTGGCGGCACTGGCAACCCGCGGCTCTTCGCCCAGCAGTTGCGCCATCAGGCCCAGCGCCTCGGTGCAGGTTTTCGCTTCCACACCACGGTGCGCGCCATCGCGGCCGACGGTGCCGACCTGACACTGCGCCATGAACACACGCCGCCGACCAGCGCGGCAACTCGCAGCGCCGAATCAGAGCCCGGCGACACGCTGCCCCAGGCCCTCGGCCCGCAGGACGAGCGCTTCGATGCCGTCGTGCTGTGCAATGGCCTCGACGCCCTGGCCCTGATTGGACCTCGTCGGTCCGGGCTCGTGCTCGCCGCCCATCACGAGGCCTCGGTGACCGTCCCGTTGCGGCTGCTCGAAGCCCACCCCGAGCTCGGGCCCAAGGCCGGCTGGATCGACCCTTCCCGCGGCCTCGCCATCGCCCGCACCGGCCAGCGCGTGCGCGTCAACGGCGGCCTCGCCATCACGGGCAGCAAGGCCAGGCGCATGCCGGACTTCGAAACCCTGCACCGCGGCCTGCAGCATTGGTTCCCGGGCTCAGTGCTGCACCAACAGGTGCAACAGGGCCAGAGCCGCCGTGCCGTGTGCCCGGACGGCCTGCCGCTGGTCGGCAGCAGCAAGCCCGGCCTGTGGCTGAACCTGTCACCCGGCGGCTGCGGCTGGGGGCTCGCCTGTGGTGCCGCCCAGGTGCTGGCCCAGCAAGTCGCCGGTGGCGAACCGGCGTTGGACATCGCAGCACTCGCCCCCCAACGTCTGGCCTAAGCTGCGGGGCATGCACGCCCTGCTACCCACGTCCGCCACCTGGCCGCTGTTCGACGTCGCTGCCAGCCGACGCATCGAGGCCCGCGCACTCGCCCACTCGCGCGACCTGATGGAGCGCGCCGGCCTGGCGGTGGCGAAACTGGCGCTCGCGCTGCGCCGTGATGACGGGCCGGTCTGGGTGGTCTGCGGTCCGGGCAACAACGGCGGCGATGGCCGCATCGCGGCGCGCCTTCTCGCGGCCCAGGGTCTGGCGGTTCATGTCGGGTTTGAGCGCCCCGAACGCCCGGCCCTCGTGATCGACGCGCTGCTGGGCCTGGGCCTGAACCGCCCGCCCGCCTCCGAGTTGCTGGCCGCCATCAACACGATGCAGGCCTGCGGTGCGCCCCTGCTTGCCGTGGATCTGCCCAGCGGCCTGCTGGCCGACACGGGCCAGCCCGCCGGCGAGCTCGCGCTGCGCGCCGACCACACGCTGACGCTGCTGACGCTCAAGCCCGGCCTGTTCACCGGCGAAGGCCGCATGTATTGCGGGCAGATCTGGTTCGACGACCTCGGCATCGCACCCGACGAGCCCGCGACTGCGGACCTGCTCGGACCGATGCCCGGGCCAAATCGCAGCCCGACCAGCCACAAGGGCAGCCATGGGCAGGTGCTGGTCGTCGGCGGGGCACCCGGCATGCAAGGTGCCGCGCGGCTCGCGGCGCGCGCGGCTCTGGCCTGTGGTGCGGGCCGCGTCTACCTGGACCTGATCGGCGTCGACGCCGGCGAGCCCGCCGACCCCGGCCGGCCCGAGCTGATGCGAGGCCGCTTGGCCGACTTGCCACAGGCGGTGGGTGTCATCGGCTGCGGCGCGGGGGCAGGCCTTACGGCGGCCCTGCCCGCGCTGCTGCATGGCCTGCCACGGCTGGTGGTCGATGCCGATGCGCTGAACGCGCTGGCCGAGGACGCAGCGTTACAGGCCTTGGTGCGTGCGCGCCCAGCCGGGACGACGCTGCTGACGCCGCATCCGCTCGAAGCCGCACGGCTGCTGGGGCGCGACACGGTCGGCGTGCAGGCCGACCGCCTCGCCGCCGCGCACGAGCTCGCCGAACGGCTGGGCTGCACCGTGGTGCTGAAAGGCTCAGGCAGTGTCATCGCAACACCCGGCGAGCGGCTAGCGATCAGCGCCAGTGGCGGCCCGGCACTGGCGACGGCCGGCAGTGGCGACGTGCTGGCGGGCTGGCTCGGAGGGCTCTGGGCCCAGCGGCCGGCCGCGAGCGCCCACGCCATCGCCTGCGCAGGCGTGGAGGCCCACGGCCGCGCTGGCGAGGTCGCGGGCGTGCTGCGGGCCGGCCAGCTGATCGAGCGCCTGGCCTGGCCTCGCTGAGGCTCAGCGGCGCTTGCGCGGAGCCGGCTTGGCCGCCGCCTTCTTCGACGCCTTGCTGGCGGCCCGCTTGGCGGCTTGCTGCGCTGCCTTGACCGGATGCAAGCCGGCCACGACGGCCTTGCGACTCTGCTTCACATCGCGGTCCGCCTGGCGCACGTCGTCGAGCGCCTCTACGGCGCTCTTGGGCGCGCGCTTTTTCGCCGGCGACTTGGAGGCTGGCTTGCCGATCGACTTGGCCGAGGCGCTGCGGCTGACCGGTCTCGCTTCATCATCGTCCCGCACCAGACGGAAATCGATGCGCCGGCCGTCCAGGTCCACGCGACTGACCTGCACCTGCACCCGTGCGCCGGTGGCATAGCGGATGCCGGTGCGCTCGCCGCGCAGCTCCTGGCGCACCTCGTCGAAGCGGAAGTACTCGCCGCCCAGTTCGGTAATGTGCACCAGGCCTTCGACGTAGAGCTCGTCGAGCTGCACGAACAGACCAAAGCTGGTGACCGCCGACACCGTGCCCGCGAACACCTCGCCGAGGCGGTCGCGCATATAGCGGCACTTCAGCCAGGCCTCGACATCGCGGCTGGCCTCGTCGGCGCGGCGCTCGTTGGCGCTGCAGTGCGCGCCAACCACCTCCCAGCGCTCGGCCTCGTTGCGGGCCTCGGCCGGGTTGGGCGGCGCCGCACGGCCGGGGCGCTTGGGCGCCTGAGGCACGTTCATCTTGGCGGGGTCGAGCGTGTAGCGTTTGTTGGCCAGCAGCGCCTTGATGACGCGGTGGACGAGCAGGTCGGGGTAGCGCCGGATCGGGCTCGTGAAGTGGGTGTAGGCCGGGTAGGCGAGGCCGAAGTGGCCGGAGTTGGTGCCGGTGTAGATGGCCTGCTGCATCGACCGCAGCAGCATCTGGTGGATCTGCTGAGCGTCGGGCCGGTCCTTGGTGGCTTCGGCGAGTTGCTGGAACTCGCGCGGCGTCGGATCGTCGGAGATGCCCATGCCGATGCCGAGCGAGCGCAGATAGTTCTGCAGAGTCTGGCGCTTTTCGGGCGTTGGCCCTTCGTGCACGCGGAACAGCGCGTGGTGCTTGTTCGTGTGGATGAAGTCCGCCGCGCAGACGTTGGCGGCCAGCATGGCCTCCTCGATCAGGCGGTGCGCATCGTTGCGGGTGCGCGGGATGATCTTCTCGATACGGCCGTTGTCGTCACAGACGATCTGCGTCTCGGTGGTCTCGAAGTCGATCGCGCCGCGCCGGTGGCGCTCGGCCAGCAGCGCGCGATAGACCTCGTGCAGATGCAGCAGATGCGGCACCAGCTCGCGCCGCTTGGCCGCCTCGGGGCCGTGCGTGTTGCCGAGGATGGCCGCCACCTCGGTATAGGTGAAGCGCGCGTGCGAGCAGATCACGGCCGGGTAGAACTGATAAGCGCTGACCGTGCCGTCGCCAGCCACGAGCATGTCGCAGACCATGCTGAGCCGGTCCTCGTACGGGTTCAGCGAGCACAGGCCGTTGGAGAGCTTCTCCGGCAGCATCGGGATGACGCGGCGCGGGAAGTAGACGGACGTGGCGCGCTCGTAGGCATCGGCATCGAGCGGCTCGCCGGGCTTGACGTAGTGCGACACGTCGGCAATGGCGACCAGCAGCCGCCAGCCCTCGAAGGCCTTCTTGCCGCGGCCCTGCTTGAAGGGCTCGCAGTAGACCGCGTCGTCGAAGTCGCGCGCGTCCTCGCCGTCGATGGTGACCAGGGGCACATCGCGCAGGTCGATGCGCTGCTTCAGATCGGCGGCGCGCAGCTTCTCGGGCAGCTTGGCACTCTGCGCCAGGGTCTCGGGGCTGAAGCGGTGGGGCACGTCGTACTTGCGCACCGCGATCTCGATCTCCATGCCGGGGTCGTCGATCTCCCCCAGCACCTCGACGACGCGGCCCACCGGCTGCGAGTACAGCGACGGCGGCTCGGTCAGCTCGACCGCGACGACCTGGCCGGCGGTCGCGTTGGCGATGCCGTTCTTCGGAATCAGGATGTCCTGGCCCATGCGCCTGTCCTCGGGCGCGACGAGCCACACCCCCGACTCCAACAGCAGGCGGCCGATGATGGGCCGCTTCTTGCGCTCCAGGATCTCAAGCACGCGGCCTTCCGGCCGGCCGCGCTTGTCAAAGCGCGTGACACGCACGCGCAAGCGGTCGCCATGCATGACCGCATGCGTCTCCTGCGACGACAGATAGATGTCTGCCGAACCGTCGTCGGGGATCACGAAACCGTGGCCGTCTCGATGCCCCTGCAGCGTGCCCTCGACTTCGCCGAGCAACCCGACCCCGTCACCCGAAAGTGACGCATTTGTGTTTTTCAAGATTTTGATGATAGACTCTCGGTTTTCCTGAAACGGCCCAGAACTTGAATCGCAAGTTTTGAGCACCTTGCCCAGGTGGCGGAATTGGTAGACGCACTAGTTTCAGGTACTAGCGGGTAACTCCGTGGAGGTTCGAGTCCTCTCCTGGGCACCAAAA
>RXJV01000047.1 GCA_003963075.1 Burkholderiales bacterium | reverse complement strand
ATCTGGCGCGGCCGGGCGATGCTGGCCGGGCGCTTCTTGGAGTACATGTCGGCGACCTTGATCTTGTAGAAGTCGGCCACCGTCTTCTGGATGTTCTCGACGCCGATCTGGCGGTTCTGGATGGACAGCAGGTCCTTCAACGCCTCGCGGGCCAGCGTGATGCTGATCTCCTTGTGCGAGAACTTGGCGTAGGCCAGCACCTTGCGCAGCGCGCCTTCGAGCTCACGCACATTGGCGCGCACGTTCTTCGCGATGAAGAAGGCCACGTCCTCGGGCATGGGCGTGCCCTCGGCGTCGGCTTTCTTGATCAGGATGGCGACGCGCATCTCCAGCTCCGGCGGCTCGATGGCCACCGTCAGGCCGGCGTCGAAGCGGGAGGTCAGGCGCTCATCGATGTCCACCAGCCCCTTGGGGTAGGTGTCGGACGTCATGATGATGTGCGCCTTCTTGGCCAGCAGCGCCTCGAAGGCGTTGAAGAACTCTTCCTGGGTGCGGTCCTTGCCGGCGAAGAACTGCACGTCGTCGATCAGCAGCAGGTCCAACGAGTGATACTTGGCCTTGAGCTCGTCGAAGGTCTTGCGCTGGTAGTTCTTGACCACGTCGGAGATGAACTGCTCGGCGTGCAGGTAGAGCACGCGGGCGTCCGGCCTGTCCTTGAGCAGCGCGTTGCCGACCGAATGGATCAGGTGGGTCTTGCCCAGGCCGACGCCGCCGTAGATGAACAGCGGGTTGTAGGTGACGCCCGGCGCGCCGGCCACGTGCAGCGCGGCGGTGCGGGCCATCTGGTTGGCGCGGCCCGGCACCAGGGTGTCGAAAGTGAGCGAGGGGTTGATGCGGTGCTTGCTGGCCGCCGGTGTCTGCGAGGGCAGCACGATGGGGCTGGCTGGTGCCGCCGCGACCGGGCGCAGCGACGCGCTCGGCTCGCTGGGCTGGGCGGACGGCGGCTGCGGCGAGGGCGCGGCGGCGGCCACCGAATGCCCCGCAGCCGCGGCGCCGGGGGCTGCGCCAGGCTCGCGCGCCACGAGGGCCAGCTCCAGCCGCGTCGGCCGGCCGGCAAGCTCCGTCAGGATGGCTTCGATGCGGGCGGCGTACTGGCGGCGGATCCAGTCGCGCTTGAAGTGATTGGGCACCCGCAGCGTCGCGACCAGGGCGCTCTCAGGCGCACCTTCACCGGCCAGCGTCGCCGGCGGCAGCGGCCGGATCCAGGTGTTGAACTGCTGCTCAGGCAGCTCGGTTGCGAGGCGTTCGCAGCCGCGCCGCCAGAGCTCTGAGGCCCAATCCGCCGAATCCATGCTCGTTGCCAAAGCCCGCACCACATCCACCCCGTGTTCTTCTTCGCTCATTGTGGAAAACTTGTTTTCGAGCGGCCGGATTGTACGGAACCGGCGCCCCCGAAAGGCAGGTTATCCACAGAAATTGATGGGGGGTCAATCTCTCGCAAACCCGCCTTGAGACCCGCAACTTATTGACCGAGGCGGCGGCTTCTGCTGTAATCACGGGTTTTCGCGTACAGGCGACCGAGTCGCGGTGCGTTTTTGCCTTTCGCCGGCTGTTGGCCGGCCCTTCCCGCCGGGTGCCAACCGCTGTGCCCGGCCTGCACAAACCCTCAGAAGAGGTTCCCATGAAGCGTACCTATCAAGCCTCCAAGACCCGCCGCGCCCGTACCCACGGCTTCCTCGTGCGCATGAAGACGCGTGGCGGCCGTGCCGTCATCGCCGCTCGCCGCGCCAAGGGCCGCAAGCGCCTGGCCGTCTAAGCGCGCCGCTGATCGAGACGGCGCCCTGCGCGTCGTCCACTCCCGGGCCTCCGATGATCGGCAAGCTGCAACGCCCGGTAGACTTTGAGCGAGTGCTCGGCAGCCAAAGCCGGGCGCGCAGCGCGCATTTCGCGCTTCACCACCTCGCGGCCGATCCGGCGCCCGATGCCTGGCATGCCGCCAAGTTGCGCACAAGCTCAGCTGAGTTATCAACAGGTGCCGCACAGGCTGCCCACAATGCTGTGGACCGAGACTCCCCTCGCGCGCCTTCCGGCTGCTGGTTGGGAATCGTCGTGCCCAAGCGGCATGCCAGGCGTTCGGTGACACGCCAGCTCTTGAAGCGCCAGATCCGCGCCGCATTTGCCGAGCGCCCCGGCATGCCGCCGGGCCTGTGGGTTGTCCGCTTGCGTTCTCCTTTCGACCGCCAGAAATTCCCCAGCGCCGCGTCCGACGCGCTGCGCCAGGCCGCGCGTGCCGAGCTGGCTCAATTGCTTGACCGGGCGCTCAAGCCCCGTCACGAGCCCAGGCCGGAGGCCGTCGCATGAAGCCGAGCTGGCCCGCCCGTGTGCTGATGGCCCTGGTGCGAGGCTATCGCCTGCTGCTGAGCCCGTGGCTGGGCAACGCCTGCCGCTTTGAGCCGACCTGCTCGCGCTACTCGTTGGCGGCGCTGGAGCAGCACGGTGCATGGGCCGGCAGCTACCTGACCGTGCACCGCATCCTGCGTTGCAGCCCCTGGTGCGATGGCGGGCACGACCCCGTGCCCGAGAATCCGCCGCGTCTGTTTTCCCGCCTGACCCTCCCCGCCATGGCGCGCGCCTGCGCACCGGCTTCTTCCTCCGAGTCCCCTCATGACTGATATTCGCCGCACCGTGCTGTGGGTGGTGTTCACGATGTCCCTCGTCCTGTTGTGGGACGGCTGGCAGAAGCACAACGGGCATCCTTCGATGTTCGCCCCGCAGCCCAAGCCGGTCGCAGCAGCGCCCGGCAGCGCCACCTCGGCCGTGCCGTCGGTCAGCGCGCCGGGTGCCGTCCCCGCGGCCGCCGTGCCGGCGGCGGCGGCGTCTGAAAAGATCACGATCCGGACCGACGTGCTGACGGTCACGGTGGACACGCTGGGCGGTGACATCGTCCGCGCCGAGCTGCCCAAATACCTGACGTCCTACGACCCCTCGGTGACGGACCAGCTGTTGCAGATGGTGCATCTGCAGAAGAAGCCGGAGTTCACGCCCCAGCCCGTGGCCCTGTTCAACGAAGCGCAGCGCTACCGGGCGCAGACCGGGTTGGTCGGTGGGCCAGCCGCGCTGCCGACCCACACCACGCCGATGACGGTGGTGGCCGGCGAACGCGAGCTCAAGGATGGCCAGGACGAGATCAAGCTGCGCCTGGAGTCCGCCGAGGTTGGCGGGGTCAAGCTGGTCAAGACCTTCACGTTCAAGCGCGGTGCCTACACGGTGGGTGTCACTCACGAGGTCATCAACGTCGGCAGCGCGCCGGTCACGCCCCAGGTCTATCTGCAGCTGGTGCGCGACGGCAGCACCGTCACCGGCGGCGCGGCCTTCACGCCCAGCTTCACCGGCCCGGCCGTCTACAACGACAAGGCCAAGTTCAAGACCCTCAAATTCGAGGACATCGACAAGGGCAAGGTCGACATCGAAAAGACCGCCAACGATGGCTGGGTCTCGATGGTGCAGCACTACTTCGCCAGCGCCTGGCTGGTGAACGAGGCCGGCAACCGCGAGTTCTTCGTCCGCAAGCAGCCCGACCACACCTACGCCACCGGCCTGGTGTTCACGCTGCCGACGCTGGCGCCGGGTGCCACCAGCACGCAGCAGGCCACGTTGTTCGCCGGCCCGCAGGAAGAGAAGAAGCTCGCCGCGCTCGCGCCCGGCCTGGAGCGCGTCAAGGACTACGGCCTGCTGACCATCCTGGCCGAGCCGCTGTTCTGGCTGCTCGACAAGCTGCACGGCCTGATCGGCAACTGGGGCTGGACCATCGTCACCCTGGTGCTGCTGCTCAAGATCGCGCTCTACAGCCTGAACGCCAGCGCCTACAAGTCCATGGCCCGCATGAAGGCCGTCGCGCCGCGCATCAATGAGATGAAGGAGCGCCTGAAGGACAAGCCGCAGGAGATGCAGCAGGAGATGATGAAGATCTATCGCGAGGAGAAGATCAACCCCATCGGCGGCTGCTTGCCCATCTTCCTGCAGATGCCGATCTTCATGGCGCTGTACTGGGTGCTGCTGTCCACCGTCGAAATGCGCCAGGCGCCCTGGATGCTGTGGATCACCGATCTGTCGGTGCGCGACCCCTACTTCATCCTGCCGCTGCTGATGATGGCCTCCAGCCTGTTCCAGGTTTGGCTCAACCCGCCGGCCGCCGACCCGATGCAGCAGAAGATGATGTGGATCATGCCCGTGGCCTTCGGCATCATGTTCTTCGTCTTCCCGTCGGGCCTGGTGCTGTACTGGCTGACGAACAACATCCTGTCCATCGCCCAGCAGTGGCTGATCAACAAGCGCCTCGGCGTCAATTAGCCCACCCCCTACTGGCTGCGCCAGCCCCTCCAGGGGGCGCAGCCGCCAGACCGGCAAAGCCGGATCTGCGGCAGCCGCTGGAAGGCGCGCGGCGTTGCCTGCGCGCCAGGGCCGGTGTGACGTGAGTCACGGGATTGAGCAACGCCCCCGCACGCGGGGGCTTTTTTGTGGGCGGCGTTCGCAGTTCAATGGGTTTGCGGGGCAGAGAACACCGGCTGGGACGCGGCTCACGAGAGACTGCGACCCCAGCCTCCCCCGCGCCAATGCCCATACAGCCGCCCCCGAGGCGGCTGTTGTCTTTCGGGCCCGACAATTCGCCCATGCTCGCCCGCCATGCCGACCCCATCGCCGCCATCGCCACCGCCCCCGGGCGCGGGGCGGTGGGCATCGTGCGAGTGTCGTCACCGCAGGACCTGACGCCGCTCATCCGGGCCGTCTGCGGCCGTGACCTGAAGCCGCGGGAAGCGACCTACGGGCCGTTCCGCGACGCGAACGGCGCCGCCATCGACCAGGGCCTCGCGCTGCACTTTCCGGCCCCGCATTCCTACACCGGCGAGCATGTGCTGGAGCTGCAGGCCCACGGGGGCGCCGTCGTGATGCAGCTGCTGCTGGCGCGGGTCATCGAGGCCGGTGCCAACCTGCGGTTGGCCGAGCCTGGAGAGTTCACCCAGCGCGCCTTCCTGAACGGCAAGCTCGACCTGGCCCAGGCCGAGGCCGTGGCTGACCTGATCGACGCCAGCACCGAAGCCGCCGCCCGCAGCGCGAGCCGGGCCCT
Source organism: Burkholderiales bacterium (assembly GCA_003963075.1). GTDB lineage: Bacteria > Pseudomonadota > Gammaproteobacteria > Burkholderiales > Burkholderiaceae_C > Pelomonas. The sequence goes on along the minus strand of RXJV01000047.1, from coordinate 51,275 downwards.
CGGCGGCGCGCTGAGCCAGGAGGTCGGCGTGCTGCGCGACCAGCTCATCCGGCTGCGCATGCTCGTGGAAGCCACGCTCGACTTCCCCGAGGAAGAAATCGATTTCCTCGAGAAGGCCGATGCCTTCGGACGGCTCGACCGCCTGACGGCGCAACTGAGCGCCGTCCAGGCCCGCACCCGCCAGGGCGCCCTGCTGCGCGACGGCCTCAAGGTGGTGCTCGCCGGCCAGCCCAATGTCGGCAAGAGCTCGCTGCTCAATGCGCTGGCCGGGGCCGAGCTCGCCATCGTCACGCCCATCCCCGGCACCACGCGCGACAAGGTCAGCCAGACCATCCAGATCGAGGGCGTGCCGCTGCACATCACCGACACCGCCGGGCTGCGCGACGATGCGGCCGACGAGGTCGAGCGCATCGGCGTGTCGCGCAGCTGGGACGCGATCGCCGACGCCGACGTGGTGCTCTTTCTGCACGACCTGGGCCGCGTCGGCCAGCCCGACTACGAGGCCGAGGACGAACGCATCCGCGCGCGGCTGGCCGGGGTGAACGCGAGCCGCATCGTGCAGGTCTTCAACAAGACCGACCTCGGCGCCGCGCCGGCCGGCGAGATCGCGCTGAGCCTGAAGACCGGCGACGGCCTGGAGGCGCTGCGCCGGCGCCTGCTGCAGACCGCCGGCTGGCAGGCCGTGCCCGAGGGCCTGTTCATCGCGCGCGAGCGGCATGTGCAGGCCCTGGCCCGCACGGCCGAGCACCTCACACTCGCCCGTGAAATCGCGCAGCAGCGCGACGCGGCGCTGGACCTGCTGGCCGAAGAGCTGCGCCTGGCGCACGACGCCCTGGGCGAGATCACCGGCGCCTTCTCGGCCGATGAACTGCTGGGCGTGATCTTCAGCAGTTTCTGCATCGGCAAGTAGTCGTCCACGCGCCCATATGCGTTCTTGATGCACCGGGCGGCAAGCTGAACACCGGCTTGATCACCCGCTGCCTCGAGTGGCTCCTGCAGGAGGAGGACGCATGAAACGCCTTCAACATGTCAGCTTTGCGGTCGCCCCCGCGCCACGGTCCGGCGTCGCGCCGCTGCGGCCGGGGCCCCAGCCGGGTCTGTCGCCGCGTGATGCGATGTGGCGCTCACGGCGTGTCGAGTCGGGCTCGGACTGGATGGACGCCTGGGTCCGCAAGCCCGCGCAGCGCTGACGCCGTCGCCCAGCCTCAGGCCTGCGGTTCCAGGCTCGCCCGCGCCTGCTTGCGGGCGATGGCCGCGGCATGCCGGCGGCGCTCGTCTGGCGTGAAGGGCCGCAGCGGCGGCACGGGCACGGGCTTGTGGTCGTCACCCACCGCCACCATCGTGAAGTAGCAGCTGTTGACGTGCCGCGTCTCCTGCGTGCGGATGTTCTCGGCCACCACCTTGATGCCCACCTCCATCGACGAGGTGCCGGTGTGGTTCACGCTGGCCAGGAAGGTGACCAGCTCGCCGACGTGGATGGGCTGGCGGAAGATGACCCGATCCACCGACAGCGTGACCACATAGCGCCCGGCATAGCGGCTGGCGCAGGCATAGGCCACCTGGTCCAGCAGCTTCAGGATGTTGCCGCCGTGGACATTGCCGGCGAAGTTGGCCGTGTCCGGTGTCATCAGCACGGTCATCGTCAGTTGGTGGGCGGGCAGGTCCATGGCGGGGCATCCGGGAGTCAGCGGCTGCCCTGCAATGTAGTGCCGCGCCGGCCCTGGCCGTGCGCGGGCCTTGGCCTCAGTGCACGCCCGCCAGCAGCGCGGCGTTGCCGCCGGCCGCCGCGGTGTTGACGGTCAGGGTCTGCTCGGCGGTGAAGCGGTAGAGCTGGCGCCCGTGGCCGGCGGCCGTGACCAGCGGCAGGATCGCGCCGGTGCGGGCCGCCAGGGCCTGGGCGAGGCGGTGGGCGGTGGCCGCGTCCGACGAGGCCAGGGCCACGCCGGCCAGCCCCGGCGCTGCGAGCACGCCGGCCGTAGCCGATTCGGGCAGCAGCGTCAGCGCCGCGGCCGGCAGGCCGGCATGCAGCAGGGCCTGGCGGGCCTGCTCGGCGCCGCCCAGCCAGACGACGCTGTTGCCGGCCAGCAGCGCACTCACCGCCGCCGCCAGCCCGGCCTCGGCGCGGCCGAGCACGGCGAACACGCCGCGCGCATGGTGGCGCAGGGTGTTGCTTTCGCCGGTGGGGCCGGGCAGCACGAGATCGGCAAAGGCCGTCTGCGCGGTGTTGAACAGGCTGCGCAGGGCGATCGCGGTCGGCGCGTCCAGCGTGTCGGCGGCGCGGCGCAGCGTGGCGATGCGCTCGGGCAGCGGCGTGTCGCGCCAGCTCGCGTCGGCCGCGAGGGCCGGCGGCGTGGCCGGGCCGTCCAGCACCAGCGCGGGCGCCGGTGTGTCCAGGCTCGGCTCGGCGACGAAGCGGCGCAGGTAGTCCGGGCCACCCGCCTTGGGGCCGGTGCCGGACAGGCCTTCGCCGCCGAAGGGCTGCACGCCGACCACCGCGCCGATGATGTTGCGGTTGACGTAGACATTGCCAATCCGGGCCAGGCTGGCGAGGCGTTCCGCGCGGCTGTCGATGCGGGTCTGGATGCCCAGCGTCAGGCCGTAGCCGAGCGCGTTGATGCGCTCGATGACCTCGTCCACCGTGTCGCTGAAGCGCACCACGTGCAGTACCGGGCCGAAGATTTCCTCGCCGAGCTGGTCGATGCGGTCGAGCTCGAAGGCCACCGGGCGGATCTGGCGCGGCATGGCCTCGGCCACCGGTGCCTCGGCGATGAGCTTGGCCTCGCGCTTGAGGCGCTCGATGTGACGGCTGATGTTGGCATGGGCCTCGTCGTCGATGACGGGGCCGACGTCGGTGGCGAGCTCGGCGGGGCGGCCGACATGCAGCTCACGCAGCGCGCCGCGCAGCATCTCGATGACGCCGTCGGCGATGCTGTCCTGCACGCACAGCAGGCGCAGGGCCGAGCAGCGCTGGCCGGCGGAGCGGAAGGCGCTCTGCACGACCGCGTCGATGACCTGCTCGGGCAGCGCGGTGGAGTCCACCACCATCGCGTTCAGGCCGCCGGTTTCGGCGATCAGCGGGAGGGGTGAGTTCGGCTTCGCCGCCAGCGCGCGGTGGATGATCTGCGCGACCACCGTGGAGCCGGTGAAGCAGACGCCCGCCGTGTGGGCATGGGCCACGAGGCCGGCGCCCACGGTCTCGCCCGGGCCGTGCAGCAGGGCCAGTGCATCGGCCGGCACGCCCGCCTCGTGCAGCAGCTCGACCATCTTCAGCGCGACATAGGGCGTCTGCTCGGCCGGCTTGGCGGCCACGGTGTTGCCGGCCACCAGCGCGGCCACGACCTGGCCGGCGAAGATGGCCAGCGGGAAGTTCCACGGGCTGATGCAGACGAACACGCCGCGGCCCTGCATCAGCGCGGGCTCGGCCTCGGCCTGGTCGGCGTAGTAGCGCAGGAAGTCCACGGCCTCGCGCACCTCGGCCACGCAGTCGGCCTGGGTCTTGAAGGCCTCCTTCACCAGCAGGGCGCAGAACTCGGAGAGGCGGGCGTCGAGGGCATCGGCCGCGCGGCGCAGCGTGGCGGCGCGCTGGGCGACCGGCGTGCCGTTCCAGCCCGCAAAGCCGGCCTGCAGCCGGGCCATGGCGGCGTCCACCTCGGCGGCGGTGGCCTCGGGCACGGTGTGGACCGGGGTGGCGTCCAGCGCGGCCTGCAGCGGCGCGCGCTGGGCGGGGGCGGTGAGGTCGGCGCCGGTGGAGTTGGCGCGGCCGCGGCCCTGCTCGTCCTGGTAGAGCGCCGGCGGCAGCGGCAGCGCGCTGCGGTCGCGCACATCGAGCAGGGGCGAGCCCAGCAGCTCGGGCACCTGCACGCTGGGGTCGGCCAGCTGGTGCACAAAGGACGAGTTGGCGCCGTTCTCGAGCAGCCGGCGCACCAGGTAGGCCAGCAGGTCGCGGTGCTCACCCACCGGGGCGTAGACGCGGCAGGGGATGCTGCCGTCCTTCAGCACCTCGCGGTAGACGCCTTCGCCCATGCCGTGCAGGCGCTGCATCTCGAAGGGCGCGTCCGCCGCGCGGGCCATCTGCACGATGGCGGCGATAGTGCCGGCGTTGTGGCTGGCGAACTGCGGGTAGATCACGTCCTTGTGGCCCAGCAGCGCGCGGGCGCAGGCGAGGTAGCTCACATCCGTGTGCTGCTTGTGCGTGAACACCGGGTAGGCCGCGAGGCCCAGCTCTTGGGCGCGCTTGATCTCGCCGTCCCAATAGGCGCCCTTCACCAGCCGCACCATGAAGCGCAGGCCGTGCTTGCGGGCGATGGCCGCGACCTCGTCGACCACGGCGAGCGCGCGGGTCTGGTAGGCCTGCACCGCCAGGCCGAAACCGCGCCACTGCGGGTAGACGGCGGCGATCTGGGCGGCCAGCGCGTCCAGCACGTCCAGCGACAGCTCCAGACGGTCCACCTCCTCGGCATCGATGGTGAGGTTGATGTTGGCCTGCGCGGCCAGCTCGATGAGCTGCCACACGCGCGGCAGCAGCTCGGCAAACACGCGCTCGCGCTGCAGCACCTCGTAGCGGCTGAACAGCGCGCTGAGCTTGATGGAGATGCCGTCCGAGCCCTCGGGGCTGTCGGCACGGCGGCCGCCGGCGATGGCGTGGATGGCCTTCAGGTAGGCGGCCTGGTAGCGCTCGGCATCGGCCTCGGTGCGGGCGCCTTCGCCCAGCATGTCGTAGCTGAAGCGCAATTGCAGTCCCTGGCCCCCAAGGTCGCCGCTCTGCGGCGCCCGGCCCCCCGAGGGGGCGTCAGCGAGCTTGGGGCGGCCCTGCGCTCGCTGCTGCTTGCGCGCGTCGTCCGCCTCGCCCATGGCCTCCTGGATGTTGCGGCCGAGCACGAACTGCCGGCCCAGCAGCTGGATGGCGCGCACCGTCGCGGCCACCACCGTCTGCGCGCCCAGGCGCTTGAACAGGCCGCCTTCGTCCTCGGCCCCCGGCAGGAAGCGCTTGGACAGCGAGATCGCCGAGGCCGAAAGCGCCGCCAGCATCTTGTGCGGGCTGCCCTCGCTGGCACCGTCGAAGTCGGCGCGGCCGAGCTGGTCGGCCGTCAGTGCGATGGCGGTGGGCGCATCGGGCACGCGCAGCAGGGCCTCGGCCAGGCGCATCAGGGCCAGGCCCTCGGCGCTGGTGATCGGGTACTCGCGCAGCAGCGACTCCATCGCCCAGAACGGCGCCGGGTTCTGGCGCACCTGCTCCACCCAGGGCGCGGCGGCGCGGATCACGCCGTCCCAGTCCAGCGCACCGTCGAGCCGGGCGGCCAGGGCCTGCACCACGCCGGACTCGCCACGGTAGGGGTCGGGCAGGCGGGGATGCTCGGGCGGGGCGATGAAGGACGTGGACATGGCGGGCTCCTGGTGAGAACATGCACTTTATCGACGAGCTTCCTGGATTAAATTCCAAGGATAAATAGCAGCGCCGAAGAAAATCCAATGACCGATACCCTCGACAAGATCGACGAACGCATCCTGCGCGTGCTGCAGGCCGACGGGCGCATCTCCAACCTCAAGCTGGCCGAGACCGTACACCTGTCGCCCACTGCTGTGCTGGAACGCGTGAAACGATTGACGCGTGACGGCTACATCCTGGGCTATGAAGCGCGCCTGAACCCGGCCAAGCTGGGCGTCGCGATGCTGGTCTTCATCGAGGTGCATCTGGACCGCACGGTGCAGGACGTGATGGACAACTTCAAGGCCGCCGTCCAGGCCCGGCCCGAGATCCTCGAATGCCATCTGGTGGCCGGCGGCTTCGACTACCTGCTCAAGACCCGGGTGCGTGACATGGGCGCCTACCGCGAGTTCATCGGCAGCGTGATCTGGAGCCTGCCCGGCGTGCGCGAGACGCGCACCTATGCGGTGATGGAAGAGGTCAAGTGCACATCGGCGCTGGCGTTCTGACACGTGTCGCCGAGGGCGCGGCTTGTGGCCGGGCGTGCCGGCAATAGTTCGCGCCGTGGCCGTTTGGCTGGGCCTGTGCGCCGCACGGCGCCGCGGCGGGGCGCGGTCAGCGCCGGAGAATCGGCGGGCTTTCATGGAGGCGCCCGGTGCAGATCGAACAACGCGTGTTTCATGGCCAGCCGTCGGCCGGCGTCGACCTGGCGTTCCTGCGGGAACTCGCCCCGCAGCTCGTGCTGGCCTTCGGTTCGCCGGGCTGGCTGAAGGCGCTGGCCGGGCCACTCGCGGTGTCGGCGCCGGGGGCCATCCTCGCCGGCTGTTCGACCGCCGGCGAGGTTGCCAACAGCGGCGTGAGCGATGACGCCCTCGTCGTCACGGCGGTCGCCTTTGAGCGGGTGCGCCTGAGCGCCAGCGTGACCCGGCTGGTCGGCATGGACGACTCGGAAGACGCCGGGCGGCGCCTCGCCGCGGCCCTGCCCCGCGACGGCCTCGGCGCGGTGCTGCTGCTGTCGCAAGGCGTGCAGGTCAACGGCAGCGCGCTGATCCAGGGCCTGAGCGCCACGCTCGGCCGGGTGCCGATCTCGGGCGGACTGGCTGGCGACGCCAACTTCCAGCAGACCTGGGTGCTGACGCCCGAGGGTCTGTCGAACGATCAGCTGCTGGCGGTCGGCCTGTATGGCGACGCGCTGCAGTTCGACTTCGGCAGCTATGGCGGCTGGGTGCCGTTCGGCCCGGCGCGCAAGGTCACGCGATCCAGCCACAACGTGCTCTACGAGCTGGACGGTGAGCCGGCGCTGGACATCTACAAGCGCTACCTTGGCGACCATGCCCGCGAGCTGCCGGGTTCGGGCCTGTTGTTCCCGTTCGCGATGCTCGGCGACGACGACAGCGAGAGCGGCCTGGTGCGCACCATCCTCGGCGTCGACGAGGCGCAGGGCAGCGTGACGCTGGCCGGCGACATCGATCCCCAGGGCTATCTGCGGCTGATGCATGCCAGCACCGACGCCCTGGTCGAAGGCGCCGAGACCGCCGCGCGTGCGATGCGAACCGCGGCCGGCGGCAGCGGCCCCGCGCTGGCCCTGCTGGTGAGCTGCGTCGGTCGCAAGATCGTGATGGGCGACCGGGTCGACGAGGAGATCGAAGCCGTGGCCGAGGTGTTCGGACCTCAGGTCAAGCTGGCCGGCTTCTATTCCAACGGCGAAATCAGCCCCGCCGGCGAAGTGCTGGACTGCAAGCTGCACAACCAGACCATGACCATCGCCTACATCGGCGAGGCCTGAGGCGCGGCCGGCCCATGCACAAGCTGCTCGCTCGACAGCTCCAACGCACGCTCGGCCTGGACGCCGGCGACGCGCTGGTGCGCCTGGCCGAGCTCTCGCAGCTGCAGGAGGGCGACCGGCTCAGCGCCGGCCAGAGCGCGCTGCTGCAGGGCCTGGCAACCCTGGTCGAGCGGGTCAATGGCGCCTACGAGCACTACGAGCGCGACCTGGACCTGAAGACCCGCAGCCTGGAGCTCAGCTCGGCCGAGACCACCGCGATCAACAAGCGCCTGCGCGCCGAACTGCTGAGCCGCACCCGGGCCATCGATTCCCTGCGCGCCACCGTCCGCGGCGTGATGGACAGCATCGGCGGCGTCCACGCGCCGCAGCAGGACGACAGCCTGGAGTCGCTGTCGGCCCTGGTTTCCGAGCTGTTCCAGCAACGTGAGGAGAGCCAGCGGCGCCTGCAGGCGGCGTTGGCCGATGTTGCCAACCAGAAGTTCGCCCTCGACCAGCACGCCATCGTCAGCATCACGACGGTGGCGGGCGACATCACCTATGTGAACGACAAATTCACGCAGATCAGCGGCTACAGCCGCGACGAGCTGATCGGCCGCAACCACCGGCTGATCAGCTCCGGTCAGCATGACCCGGCCTTTTTCGCCGACCTCTGGGACACCATCAGCCGCGGCGAGGTCTGGCATGGCGAGATCTGCAACCGCGCCAAGGCCGGCCATCTGTACTGGGTGCAGGCCACCATCGTGCCGCTCAAGGACGCCGTCGGCGTGCCGGTCCAGTACATCGCGATCCGCACCGACATCACCGAACGCAAGGCCCTCGAGGCATCCATCCAGCAGGCCGAAGCGCGGCTGCGACGCATCACCAATGCCGTGCCCGGCGCGGTCTATCAGGTCGAGGTGGTGCCGCAAGCCCGCAGTATCCGCTTCACCTTTGTCAGCGAGGCGGTGCGCTCGCTGCTGGGCCTGACGCCGCAGGCGCTGATGGCGGACCCCGACAGCCTGTTTGACCGCATCTACCTCGCCGACCGCGGGCCGGTCGCGGCGGCCCTGTGGGACGCCGCCAAGGCGGTGCGTGGCTGGCGCGGCGAGTTCCGCGTCCTGCGCCCGGACGGCGTGCGTCTGTGGCTCAGCAGCCAGGCCGAGCCCGAAGCGCAGCGCGGCGCCCATGGCGCCCTGGTCTACACCGGCATCTGGCAGGACGTGACCCAGTCCCACGAGGTCGCCCGTGAGCTGCGCAAGGCCAAGGAAGACGCCGAGACCGCCAGCCGGGCCAAGTCGGAGTTTCTGGCCAATATGAGCCACGAGATCCGCACGCCGATGAACGGCATCATGGGCATGACCGAACTGACGCTGGACACCGAGCTCAATGCCCAGCAGCGCGGTTATCTGGAGGTGGTCAAGTCCTCGTCGGACGCGCTGCTGCGGGTCATCAACGACATCCTCGACTTCTCCAAGGTCGAGGCCGGCAAGCTGCAGATCGAGAAGCTGCCGTTCAATGTCGAGCACACCGTCGGCGGCGCGCTGAAGTCCCTGTCCGGGCGTGCGAGCCAGAAGGGCCTGGAGCTGATCTGCGACATCGATCCCGACCTCGAGCCGTGGTTGCTCGGTGATGCGGGCCGGCTGCGTCAGGTGCTGCTCAACCTGGTGGGCAATGCGATCAAGTTCACCGAACGCGGCGTCATCGTGACGTCGGTGCGCGCCAACCTCGCCGACGCCGTCGGCTGCCAGCTGCAGTTCTGCGTCAAGGACACCGGCATCGGCATCCCGGCCCACCTGACGGCCGCCATCTTCGACCCCTTCACCCAGGAAGACAGTTCGATCACGCGCCGCTTCGGCGGCACGGGCCTGGGGCTGACCATCTCGTCCCGGCTGATCCAGGCCATGGGCGGGCGCATCTGGGTGGACAGCGTCGTGGGCCAGGGCAGCGAGTTCCGCTTCGTGCTGCCCTTCGAGCGCAGCGCACCGGCGTGGGTCCCGGCGGCGCCCTGCGAGTTGCCGGGCCTGCACGTGCTGCTGGTCGACGACGGTGCAGAAAGCGCCGCCGTGCTGACGCGCCTGCTGACCCGCCGCGGCGCCCGCGTGAGCGCCGTTCACGACGCCGACCAGGCCCTGGCACGGCTGCAGTCCGAGGCGGCCCGGGGGGCCGATGTCGACCTGCTGCTGATCGATGCCCCGCTGCCGGGGCTGGACGCGGTCGCCCTCGGTCGTGCGGTCCGCGCGCTGCTGGGCTGTAACCAGGTGCCGATGCTGCTGCTGGCCGCGGCCGGCGCGCGGGGCGACCTCGACGGCCAGGCCGAGGCCCGCTTCGACGGCGTGCTGACCAAGCCCTACACCCGCGAGGACGTGCTGGCCCTGATCGGCGCCACGCTGTTCGGCGAGGCGCCCGAGCCGCCCCTGCTGCCCACACCCGCCGCTGCCGGCCCGGCCGGCGCCCGGCTGGACGTGCTGCTGGTCGAGGACCATCCGGTCAACCAGGCGCTGGCCGAGAACCTGCTCAAGCGCATGGGGCATCGCGTCGTGCTGGCCGGCGACGGCCTGCAGGCCCTGGAGCGGCTGCGGGGGCAGCGCTTTGACCTGGTCTTCATGGACATGATGATGCCGGTGCTGGACGGCCTCGAAGCGACGCGGCGCTTTCGTGCCGCCGAGCAGGGGCCGCGCACGCCCATCGTGGCGATGACGGCCAATGCCTTGCCTGCTGACCGGCAACGCTGCCTGGAGGCGGGCATGGACGACTACCTCGCCAAGCCCATCGTCATCAGCGAGTTCGAGCGCTTGGTGCTGCGCTACGCACGCGCGTCGGCCGGCGCCGAGGCCGCCACGCCGCGCTTCGACTTCGAGGCGGGCCTGCGCTCGGTCGACGCGATGGTCAGCCGCATCATCGCGCCGGTGTTCATCGAGCAGTGGCCCAAGGACGAGCACCGGTTGGTCGACGCGCTGGCCCGGCGCGACTGGGTGGCGCTGCTGCATGTCAGCCATTCGCTCAAGTCGACCCTGCGCATGTTCGGCGCCGACCCGATCGCCGAGGCCAGCGAGCGCATCGAAACCCTGTGCCGCGAGCAGCGCGAGGACGGGCTCGACCAGCTGGTCGAACAGGTCCGCGCCGGGGTGCCCCTGCTCGTGGACGTGCTGAGCCGCATCGAGGAGACCGAGCCGTGACGCCCCAGGTGGCCCAGGTCATCGACGACAACCCCGTCAACCTGACGTTGTTCAAGACACTGCTCGAACGCATCCCGGGCTGCAAGGCCGTGGCGTTCGACGATGCCGAGGCCGGCCTCGCCTGGGCGCGGCAGCAGCGGCCCGACCTGATCGTGCTGGACTACCGGATGCCCGGCCTGGATGGCGTCGAACTGGTGCAGCGGCTGCGCGCCAGCCCGGGCTGTGACGAGCTTCCGGTGCTGATGATCACGGCCGACGCCGACAAGGACACCCGCTACCGCGCCCTGACCGGCGGGGCCAATGACTTCCTGACCAAGCCGATCGATCGCATCGAGTTCTCGGCCCGCGCCAGCAACCTGCTCGCGCTCTCGCGGGCCCGCACCAGCCTGCTGCAGCACGCGGCCAACCTGGCGCTCGAGGTGCGCAGGGCCACCGCCGCGCTGCGCATGCGCGAGCTGGAGACCGTGCTGCGGCTGTCGCGGGCAGCGGAGTTCCGCGACCCCGAGACCGGCGCCCACATCCTGCGCATGGCCCATTACGCCCAGCTCATCGGCCGCCGGCTCGGCCTGCCGGACGACGAACTGGACCTGCTGCTGCATGCCGCGCCGCTGCACGACATCGGCAAGGTCGGCATCCCCGACCACATCCTGCTCAAGCCCGGCAAGCTCACACCGGACGAGTTCGAGGTGATGAAGCAGCACGCCCGCCATGGCTACGACATCCTGAAGGACAGTGCATCCGCCTACCTGCGCGCCGGGGCAGACATCGCCCATGGCCACCACGAGAAGTTCGACGGCAGCGGCTACCCCCAGGGCCTGGCCGGCGAGGCCATCCCGCTGTTCAGCCGCATCGTCGCGGTGGCGGACGTCTTCGACGCGCTGACCTCGCAGCGACCCTACAAGCCGGCCTGGACGCTGGAACGCGCCCGCGACTTCATCCAGCAGGCCTCAGGCCGGCATTTCGACCCGGCCTGTGTGGAGGCCTTCATCGGCGAGTGGACCCAGGTGCTGGAAATCCGCGAGCGCTTCCGTGACGACGAGACCCAGCTGGCCAGCCAGGTGGCCACGCTGCTGAACACCCTCTGACCCCGACCCGCAGGCGCGCCCATGCAAGTTCCCCCCTTCCTGCAGACGAAGAACGGCGCCTGGCCGCCTTGCACCGGCTGGAGGTGCTCGACTCGGACGCCGAGGCCGAATTCGATGCGCTGACGCAGGCGGCGTCGCTGGTGTGCCAGGCGCCGATCTCGTTGATCAGCCTGGTCGATGCCCACCGCCAGTGGTTCAAGTCGCGCCAGGGCCTGGAGACGCCAGAGACACCGCGTGACCTGGCCTTCTGTGCCCACGCCATCCTGGACGGTGATGTTTTCGAGGTGCCCGACACCACCCGCGACCTGCGCTTCCACGACAACCCGCTGGTCACCCAGGCGCCGGACATCCGCTTCTATGCCGGCGTGCCGCTGACGCTTGGCGACGGCTCGCGGGTCGGGACCCTGTGTGTCATCGACCGCGTGCCCCGCCAGCTGACCGCGCAGCAGCGCGAGATCCTGCGCCACCTCGGGCTGGCGGCCGCCCATGCGCTGGAGGGCCGGCGCGCGCGGAGGCTGGAACGCCAGCTCGCCGAGGCCAGCGCCGCGGCCCAGGCCGAGGTCAGGCGCTTCCGGGACGAGTTCGTCGCCGCCGCGGCGCACGAGCTGCGCACGCCGATGACCAGCCTGATGGGCTTTGCCGACCTGCTGTTGACGCGCGACTACACGCCCGAGGAGCAGCGCCAGAACCTGGAGCGCATCCAGCGCCAGACCGCCCACCTGCTCGCGTTGACGCAGGACATGCTGGACCTGGCCAGCCTGGATGCGCGCGGCGGCCTGGAGCTGGCGCGGGTGCCGCTGGACGTCGTGCCCTGGCTGCGCGAGGTGCTGCAGGACTACGCCCCGCCTGAGGGCCGCGCCGCGCCGCGCCTGCAGCTGCTGGCCGACCCCGCGCCGCTGCAGGCCGACCCGGTGCGGCTGCGTCAGGTGGTGCTCAACCTGCTCAGCAACGCCTACAAGTACTCGCCCGACGGCGGCCCGGTGCAGGTCAGCCTGGGTCGCACCGCCGACAGCGTGGTGCTGACCGTGCGGGACCAGGGCCTGGGCATGACGCCCGAGCAGCTGGCCCGCGTGACGGAGCGCTTCTACCGTGCCGACCGCAGCAGCGAGATTCCAGGCACGGGCCTGGGCATGAGCATCGTGCAGGACCTGGTGCGCCTGCACGGCGGCCAGCTCGACATCGCGAGCACGCCGGGCGCGGGGACGACGGTCACAGTGCGGCTGCCGGCACCGGCAGCCGCGGCCGGGCCCGGCTGAGCCCAGCTCAACTCAGATGCTGGCCGAAGAAGCGCATCGCGCGGTCCCAGGCCAGCTGGGCCCAGGTGGCGTCGTACTGGGTCTGCGGGATGCGGCCCGTGCCCTGGGCGGTCTCGTTGGCGAAGGCATGGTGGGCCAGGTAGCGATGCCCCTCGTAGCGCACGCCGGCCTCGGCCAGCTTGGCCTCCAGGCCGTCGACGCCGCTGATCGCGAAGAACTCGTCCTGCGTGGCCCAGTGGGCCTGCAGCGGAATGCGGATCTTGCTGGCGTCCACGAACTCCAGCGGCGGCATGCCGTACCAGACCACGGCCGCGTCGGCCTCGGGCACCAGCATCGACGACAGCAGCGTCAGCGCGCCGCCCATGCAGTAGCCGGTCACGCCGACCTTGCCGCTGCCGAGGCCCAGGTTCTTCAGGTGTTGCACCGCGCCGCGCACATCCTGCCCGGCCGCCTCGCCGAAGTTCAGGCCCGTCATCAGGTGGTGGGCCTCCTCGGCCTCGACGGTGCTTTGCCCGCGGTAGAGGTCCGGCACCAGGGCCGTGAAGCCGGCGCGGGCGAAGCGCTCGGCCACGCCGCGGATCTGGTCGTTCAGGCCCCACCACTCCTGGATCACGACGATCGCCCCCACGGGCTGTTCGGCCTCGGCGAGGTGGCCGGACACGGTGGCGCCGTCGGGGCGCAGGAATTCGAGGGTCTTGGACATGGGCATCTCCACGATCTGGGGCCTGCAGTCTGCCCGTTCCGGCCCGGGTTTTCCCGCGTGGGGTGACAATGCCGCGCTGAACGACCCCGCCATGAAAATCGAACGCATCGTTTCCACCCGCCTGCCCACACCCCACGGTGAGTTCGCCATCCACGGCTTCCGCGAGAGCGACAGCGGCCAGGAGCATGTGGTGCTGAGCATGGGCGAGCTGACCGGCGACGAGCCGCCGCTGGTGCGGGTGCACTCAGAATGCATGACCGGCGAGGTGTTCGGCTCGCTGCGCTGCGACTGCCGGCCGCAGCTGGAGAGCGCGATGAAGGCCATCGCGGCGTTGGGCCGCGGCGCCATCGTCTACATGCGCGGCCACGAGGGCCGGGGCATCGGCCTGGTGCAGAAGCTGCGCGCCTATGCCGAGCAGGACGCCGGCAAGGACACCATCGAGGCCAACGCCGCCCTGGGCCTGCCCATCGACGCCCGCCGCTACGACGCCGCCGCCTGCATGCTGCGCGCGCTGGGCGTGCACCGCATCCGGCTGCTCACCAACAACCCGTTGAAGATGGCGGCGCTGGCCGAGTTCGGCATCGAGGTGGTGGAGCGCGAGGCCTCACTGACCGAGCCCGGCCCGGACAACGAGAAATACCTGCGCACCAAGGCCGAGGCCATGGGCCATCACGACCTCGGCCACCTGTTCGAATAGCCTGCGCAAGCTTGGCGACAGCCGGCTTCACCGACCAGAGACAGGGCCCCGCTAGGCTGGCGGGTTGATTTGCAGCAGGACCATGGCCGACCGTCGCTTCCTTCCCCGCCCCGTCGTCGAGGCCAGCTTCAACCGCTGGGACTGGGCGCTGCTGCCGCTGGTGCTGGCGGTGCTCATCCTGCTGGCGCTGGCCGCCTCGCAGATGGCCAAGCCCTTCCATCTCGGCGAGCCGTTGCCGCTGAGCCTGGACGTTGCCTACCTGCCCTATTACCTGCTGCGCACCACGCTGCGCATGTTCATCGCCCTCGGGGCCTCGGTGCTGTTCGCCTGCGTGTTTGCGGTGCTGGCCGCCAAGGTCAAGGCGGCCGAGAAGGTGCTGGTGCCGCTGCTGGACATCCTGCAGTCCATCCCCATCCTCGGCTTCCAGGCCATCGCGGTGGCGCCCTTCATCGCGCTGTTCCCGGGCAATCTGTTCGGTGTGGAGCTGGCGGCGCTGTTCGCCATCTTCACCAGCCAGGCCTGGAACATGGCCTTCAGCCTCTACCAGTCGCTTCGCACCGTGCCGGGCGAACTGCAGGAGGCCTCGCGCATCTTCCAGCTGTCGGGCTGGCAGCGCTTCTGGCGGCTGGAGCTGCCGTTCGCGATGCCGGGGCTGCTGTGGAACATGATGATGAGCATGAGCGGCGGCTGGTTCTTCGTTGTCGCCTCCGAGGCCATCTCGGTGGCGGGGCAGGACATCAAGCTGCCCGGCGTGGGCTCCTATATCGCGCTGGCCATCGAGGCCAAGGACCTCGCCGCCATCGGCTGGGCCATCCTGTGCATGCTGATCGGCATCCTGCTGTACGACCAGCTGTTCTTTAGGCCGCTGCTGGCCTGGGCCGACAAGTTCCGCTTCGAGGAGTCCGGCAGCGAGAACGCGCCGCAATCCTGGCTGCTGACCTGGCTGCGCCGCACCGCGCTGCTGCAAAAGCTCGGCGAGTGGCCGGCGCGCTGGATCACGGCCAGCTTCCGGCCGCTGCGCAAGGGCTACGACGGCCGCTCCATCCGCGCCAAGCCCAGGCCGGCCAACCCGCTGTGGACGCGCGGCTGGGACGCCTTCATCGCCGCGCTGGTGCTGTTCGCGCTGTGGCGGCTGGTGAGCTTCATCCACAGCGAGGTGGGCTGGGGCGAGGCGGCGCATGTGTTCAAGCTCGGCCTGTTCACGCTGGCCCGGGTGCTGACGCTGATTGCGGTGGCCTCGCTGATCTGGGTGCCCGTCGGCGTGTGGATCGGCCTGAACCCGCGCATCGCCGGCCGCGTGCAGGCCATCGCCCAGTTCCTGGCGGCCTTCCCGTCCAATCTGGTGTTCCCGGTCGCGGTGGTCGTGATCGTCAAGCTGGGCCTGAACCCGGACATCTGGCTGTCGCCGCTGATCATCCTCGGCACCCAGTGGTATCTGCTGTTCAACGTCGTGGCGGGCGCCTCCACCATCCCGACCGAGCTGCGCCTGGCCGCGCAGAACCTCGGGCTCAAGGGTTGGCTGGCCTGGCGGCGCTACCTGCTGCCGGCCATCTTCCCGAGCTTCGTCACCGGCGCCATCACGGCCAGCGGCGGCTCCTGGAATGCCAGCATCGTGGCCGAATACGTGACCTGGGGCGACACCAAGCTCCAAGCCGCGGGCCTGGGCAGCTACATCCAGCAGATGACGACCGCCGGCGACTTCCCGCGCATCGCCTTGGGCATCGGCGTGATGTGCATCTTCGTGATGGCGCTCAACCACTGGGTCTGGCGGCGGCTGTACCGCGTCGCCGAGGAAAGGATGCATTTCTGATGAACGCGCTGATCGAACTGAAGGACGTGGCCAAAGGGTTCAAGTCCGCCGACGGCAGTCTGCGCTCGGTGCTGGAGCACGTGGACTTCCGGCTGGCCAAGGGCGAGATCGTCGCGCTGCTGGGCCAGAGCGGCTCGGGCAAGAGCACGCTGCTGCGCATCATGGCCGGGCTGATCCCGGCGGACGCCGGCGACGTGCGCTACCGCGGCCAGCCGCTGTTCGGGCCGGCCCAGGGCATCGCGATGGTGTTCCAGAGCTTTGCGTTGTTCCCCTGGCTCACGGTGCAGCAGAACGTCGAGCTGGGCCTGGAGGCCGCCGGCGTGGCCGAGGCCGAGCGCGCCAAGCGCGCCGAAAAGGCGATCGAGCTGATCGGCCTGTCGGGCTTCGAGGGCGCGCTGCCGCGCGAGCTGTCGGGTGGCATGCGCCAGCGCGTCGGCCTGGCCCGCGCCCTGGTGATGGAGCCGCCGGTGCTGCTGATGGACGAGGCCTTCTCGGCGCTGGATGTGCTGACCGGCGAGCGCCTGCGCAACGAGATCCTGGAGCTGTGGGACGGCGGCCAGATGCCCACGCAGGCGATGCTGGTCGTCTCGCACAACATCGAGGAGGCCGTGATGATGGCCGACCGCGTGCTGGTGTTCTCCAGCAACCCGGGCCGGGTGCGGGCCGAGCTGCCGATCACGCTGCCGCGCCCGCGCCGCGCCGATAGCCCCGAGGTGCGGCTGCTGATCGACGAGGTCTACCGGCTGATGACCAGCGCCACCACGGTGCCCGGCGCGGCCGACGAGCCGGCGCGCCCGCATCTGTCCGACCGCCTGCCCGAGGCCGATGTCGGCCGCATGGAGAGCCTGCTGGAGCTGCTCGCGAACGACCAGTTCAAGGGTCGTGCCGATCTGCCGCAGCTGGTCGAGGAGAGCGAGCTCACCGACGAGGAGGTGCTGCCGCTGGCCGATGCGCTGCACCGCCTCGGCCTGGCCCAGCTCAGCGGCGGCGACCTGTTGATGACGCCGCTGGGCCACACCTACGTCGAAGGCGGCCACGACTTCCGGCGCCAGGTGTTCGGCCTGCAGCTGATGGAGCATGTGCCGCTGGCGGCCTTCATCCGCCACAGCTTGGAGCAGGAGGCCGACGGCGAGCTGAAGGAAGAGCCCTTCCTGAAGCTGCTCAGCGAGAGCATGGAAGCCCAGGAGGCCGAGCGGGTGCTGCGGGTGGCCATTGAATGGGCGCGTTATGGCGAGGTGTTCGAGTACGACTACCACACCGGCCTGATCCATCTGCCGGAGTCGGAGGACGACTGACAGCGGGCCGTCCGCGGTTCGCCCGCGCCGTGCACGCTAGCCGCCGACCTGGTATTTCTCCTGCAGCCGCCGGAGTTCGCCCGAGCTGCGCAGCTGCTCCAGGGCATCTCGCAGGCGCTGCAGCTTGAGCGGCTCGATGCCGCGGGAGGCCATCACGCAGACCTCCGTCTGCAAATAGCGTGTCGGCAGCAGCCTGACCTGCTGCTCCAGGCCTTCGTCCTGGATGTACTTGCGCAGCACCGCGCCGCCGAAGAACACCAGCCTCACGCGGCCCGTCATCAGCTTCCTCAGCGTGGCCGACACCGAGGCCACGCCGTCGTCCACCACCAGCCCCGGCTGGGCGCGCAGGAAGTCGGCAAAGGCCGAGCCCTTCGGGACGCCGATGACGCTGTTGTCGCCCAGCGCACGCACGTCGTCGAGGCTTTGCACCGAGACCCTGTCGCCCGAGCGCATTGCGAATTGCCCGTACTGGGTGTAGAGCACATCCAGCACGTGGAATTTGGCCTCGCGGGCGTCGTTGCGGACAAGGCCGAAGAACACCTCCAGGGCGCCGCTTTCGAGCTCCAAATCGATGCGCTTCACCGGCCTGAGCAGCTCCTGGCCAACGAATCTGAGGTTCGGCTGGCGCTGCTCGATCCAGCGCATCGCCTCGACGCTGAAGCCCGGTGCCTCGGCATTGCCGGGGTCGAACTTGAGGGTATTCGCCTCCTGCCCGGTCGTCCTGAACACCAGCTGCTGGGCCTCGGAACGGTCAGGCATCAGCAGCAGGGCCATCGGCAATGCCAGGCAGTGACGGCGATCGCGCTGCAGCGGGGACATCCGGCGAAGTCCGTCGGCCGGCGGCGGCGGAGAGAGCGGCATCTTCTGTCGGAGGTGGGCGCTGGGCGCGGTGCCAGCGGGGGCAGGCTGTTCCGGCTGGCGATGTTAACGCCCCAGGTGCATGCCGCGACCCGCTGCCGGCCGCATGGCCCCACGGCCTGCCGGCTCAGCCCCGGGCCTTCTCGCGCTCCTGCAGCGCGCGCCACATCACCTTGCCCGCGCCGCTCTTGGGCAGGCGGTCGACAAACTCCACCACGGTGGGCACTTTGTAGGCCGCCATGCGGGCGCGGCACCAGTCGCGCAACTGGGCCTCGGTCAGGCCCTCATGCCCGGCACGCCGCACCACGACGGCCTTGACGGTCTCGCCGCGGTAGGCATCGGGCGCCGCGATGATGCAGGCCTCGGCGATGCCGGGGTGGGCGTGCATCAGGTTCTCGACCTCGCTCGGCCAGACCTTGAAGCCGCTCGCGTTGATCATGCGCTTGAGCCGGTCGGTCATGAAGAAATAGCCATCGGCATCGACGCGGCCGATGTCGCCGGTGCGGAAGAAGCGTTTGCCCTCGAACTCGATGAAGGCGGCTTCGGTTGCTTCCGGCCGGCCCCAGTAGCCGTCAAACACCATGGGCCCATGCACGATGATTTCGCCCGGCTCGCCGACGGGCAGTTCCTGCAGCCGGTCCGGGTCGATGACGCGGGCGTCGCAGCTCGGATAGGGCACGCCCAGGCATTGCTGCTTGGGCGCGTCGTGCGGGTTGCTGTGGCTGGGCGCGGCCGTCTCGGTGAGGCCATAGCCTTCGATGTAGCGCAGGCCCCAGCGGCGCTGCAGCTGCTCCGCGATCGCCTGGGGCATGGCCGCGCCGCCGCCGCCGATGGAGACCAGGCTGCTGAGGTCGAAGCGGTCCACCTCGGGGCTGGCCAGCAGATCGATGACCATGGTGGGGATGTTGGTCCAACGCGTGACGCGGTGGGCCTGGATCAGCTGGGCCGCGAACTCGCGCTGCCAGCGCGGCATCAGCACCAGGGCCGCGCCAAGGGCCAGGGTGCCGTGCAGCACGACGACGAGGCCCGTGATGTGGAACATCGGCACCACGCCGAGCACCACGTCCTCGTGGCAGGCATTGCTCCACAACGCGCCGGCGAAGACGTTGTGCTGCAGGCTGCGGTGCCGGTGCATGCAGCCCTTGGGGTGGCCGGTGGTGCCGCTGGTGTAGGGCAGCAGCGCGAGGTCGTCGGCGCCGACGTCCACCGTCGGCGCAGGCGCCGTGCAGGCCAGCGCTTCGGCCCAGGGGGAGGCGCCGGCCGGCAGTGGCAGGTCGGCGTTGAGCCAGTCGGCCCAGCCCGCTGGCAGGGACGCATCCTCGGGCGCGCGGCCACCCGGCAGCACCTCGGAGAGCCGGGTGACCAGCAGCTGCGGCGCCGCGATGCCGGCGGCCAGCCATTCGGCGCAGAGCTCCACACTGGTGATGGCCAGTACCGCGCCGCTGTCGTCGAGCAGGTGGCGCAGCTCGGCCGCCTTGTTCATCGGGTTGACCGGCACCACGACCGCGCCGAGGCTCATCAAGGCGTAGTGCGCGATGACGAGCTGCGGGCAGTTCTGCAGGTCCACCAGCACGCGCTCACCCTTGCGGATTCCGCGCTGATGCAGCCAGGCCGACAGCCGCGCGACCTGGGCGGCGAGCTCGGCATAGGTCGTCGTGTGGCCCAGGAAGATCAGCGCCGCTCGGTCTGGGAAACGGCGCGCATTGACGGCGAGGTTGTCGGGCAGGGCCGTGGCCGGCGGGCTGATCGCGTGGGGCACGCGGGCCGGCCAGAACGGGTGATGGGCTCGGGTCATGCGGCGGTCTCCGGGGGCTTGCTCGCGACGACGAGGTAGACGCCGAGCAGCGTCACCCCCATGCCGGCGATGGCTTGGGCGCCGAGTGTCTCGCCGAACAGCGCCCACGCCATCACCGAGGTGACTGAGGGCACCAGGTACATCGTGCTGGACACCGCCGTCACGCGTCCGTGGCGCAGCATGTAGAACATCAGGCTGATGCCGCCGGCCGTCAGCACGAGCACGCTCCAGGCCATCGCGATGAGCACGTCCGTGTTCCAGACGATGTGCATCGGCTCTGTGGCCCAGGCCAGCGGCGCCGTGGCCGCCAGCGCGGCCGCGAACTGCACCACCTGGCCGGTGCGCAGGTCGAACTGCGGCACGAAGCGCTTCTGGTACAGCGTGCCACCGGTGATCGCGAGCAGCGCCGCCAGCGCCATCGCCAGCGGCGGGCCGAAGGAGGCCGCCAGCGTGAGCTTGTGCCAGATGACGAGCACGACGCCGCCCAGGCCCAGGGCCACGCCCAGCCACTGCCGGGGGTCCACGCGCTCGCCCACCCACGGCGCCAGCGCGGCGACCAGCACCGGCTGCAGGTTGACGATCAGCGCCGTCGTGCCGGCCGGCAGGCCTTGGCGGATCGCGACCCAGACGCCGCCGAGGTAGATGGCCTGGATGCCCAGGCCGGCCACGGCGAGGTGCAGCATCTGGCGCCGCGACGGCCAGGGCGCACGCGCCGCCAGCGCCAGGCCCAGCATCAGCAGCATGACGCCGGCATAGCGCCAGCTCAGGAAGGTCAGCGGATCGGCATGGGGCGCGGCCAGCTTGGCGGCGATGTAGCCGGTGGCCCAGATGAAGATGAAAAGCGGCGGGGCGAGTCGGTCGAGCAGGGTCATCGGGGCATCATGCCCGGGCCGGCAGCGGCCGGCTGTCACCCGGGGCGCTGGGCGTCGGGCCCGACAGCTCGCGCAGGCAGGCCATGCACAGGCAGCCGTCGAACCGGGCGGCCAGCTCGGCGCGCAGCGCCTCGGTGAGCTGCAGCTCGAAGCAATCGCAACGGCCCGTGGCGGCGCCGCAGGCGAAGCCGCCGCCACAGCGCGGGCAGGCGGTGGTGGTGGGCAAGGGTGAGCCGGTCATAGCAACGATTGTGGGTCTTCGGCGGCCCGCACCGGTGTGGCACGGGCCAGGGCCATCCAGGTCGCGAAGTCGGGCTTGTGGGCCCGCTTCGGGGCCGGCCGGGCCAGTTCCAGGTGGGTGGCATGGCCGATCAGCACGCCGTACTCGGGCGGGATCTCCTCGGGCTCGGCGATGCCGGCGCGGATCACGAACCAGCACTGGCCGCACAGCGCCCGGTAGGCGGCCGATTTGGCCGGCTTGCGCAGCTCACCGAGCAGGTCGCTGCGCTGCACCTTGATCTCGTGGATGGCCGGCTCCAGGTAGTCCTCCACGGTGCTGTGCCGGATGGAGTAGACGTCGGGCATGGCATGGACCCATTGGGTGGCGCCGTCCGCTCCGGGCAGGCCGGCGCGCAGGCTCAGGCCGCGCCAGGCGATGCGGCCGGCGCGCTGCATCTCGGTGGCCACGCGTTCGACCAGGGCTTCGTGGGCATCGCGCGCGGTGCGGTTGCGGTTCAGGGACTCGGCAATCAGCGCAAGGCCGGCATCGGTCACGCGCAGACGTTCGCGGCCGTCGGAGTCGAGCAGGCGCTCGACCCAGCCGCCGGCCAGCAGCTCGACCTCGACGAGATCCTGGCTCGGCCAGCCGGCACTGCGCCAGAGCTGGCGCAGGCGTTGGACAAGGACACGGCTGGGCGCGGGCATGGCGTGATCTTCGCGCCGGAATGCAAAAAGCCCCCGGCCGGTGGGCGCGGGGGCTTGGGGTTTGAAGCCCTGAGGGTTTACGGACGCTCGCGCTTGGGCAGGCCCGCCAGACCCGGCACAGGCAGGTTGGTCGAGGCCGTCGTGGCGGTGTTGGGCACCGCGAAGAAGGTCCAGACGCTGCCGGTGGGGAAGCTCAACGTCGAGTTGGTGTAGATCGACAGGGCCTGGTTGGGCACGGTCAGGTCGACCTGGGTGCTGGTTGTCGACGACGTGGTGTTGGGCGTGGAGGCGGTGCCCGACGCGACGTTGGACGCGATGGAACCGAAGGCGACGTTCAGGCCGACGCCCGAGGTCTGCAGCGCGTTGACGACGCGGATCTTGACGTCGCCCGAGCCGGCGGCGCCGGTCGGCAGGCGGTTGTCGTCGTCCAGCACGGCCATGCGCGGTGCCGACGGGTCGCCCCAGACCAGCAGGGTCGTGTCGCGGCCGGCGGTCAAGGTGGGCGGCGTGAAGCTGATGCCCAGGCCGTTGACGCTGACGTTCAGCGTGCTCATGCCGGACGAGGTGGTGACGTAGTCACTGATCAGCGGGCTGGTGGCGCCGCTGAACATCGTTTGACCATTGATGGTCGAGGCGACAACGCCGCCGCCGGACAGGGCCGCGACGGTACGGACGCGGCTCTGCGTGTTGGGGAAGTTCGTGGCCGCGCCCTTCTGGACCAGGCCGATGCCGTTGACCAGCACCCCACCCTCGGACGAGGTCAGGATCAGCGTGTTCACGGAGGCCGAGGCCAGCGTCATGGCGGGGATGTTCAGGCGCAGGTCGCTGCGCTTGCCATAGCCGGTCACGCAGACACGGAAGGTGCCCGAGTTGATCAGCTGGTAGCCGCCGAGCGAGCCGGTGCCGCCGGTGACATTGGTCGTCAGCGCGGTTTCGGTCGTGAGCGAGCAATCGGCTGCGGTGGTCACGTAGATGTCCAGCGCGCCGGCATCGGGTGCGAGGTTGAGCACCAGCAGCGAAGCCTTGTTGGCGTCCGGTGCGGCCTGGTTTTCCTGCAGCAGCGTCGTCCGGATGGCGCCGGCGAAGCCGTAGGTGATGTAGGTGTAGTTGCTGCCGCCGTTCAGCGTCGGCGTCGTCGCCGAGACGCTGGTGCCGACATCGCTGGTCAGCACCTTGGAGGCGGTCGAGCTGGTGTCGACGCCGCCGTAATCGCCAACCGCGGCGTAGGCGACCTTGCTGTTGATGGTCTTGTCGTTGACCGTCAGGTCCAGTGCGGGGTAGGAGCGGGTCGCATTGAGCAGGCGGACCTGGGTGCTGTTGCTGCCGCTGCCGCTGCCGCAGCCGGTCAGGAAGGCCGTGGCCGTCACGCTCAGCGTCAGGACCAGTCGGGTGGCCCAAGGGGTGAATCGCATCGAGAACTCTCCGAAAAAACCAAACCGCCGGGCCGAATCCCAAGAACGCGGACTGGCGATTAGAACTCAAGCCGGCGGCATCCCGTTGTCCGGCCGCTGACCGGGGGTGAAGAACTGTTGCGGCGCGAGCGGCGCCGTTCTGGGGAGACCTCCCCAAACGCGCTGCCATACGGCTGGTTAGCATCGCGCGGATGAATTATCCCCATCTGCTCGCGCCCCTGGACCTTGGCTTCACGACGCTGAAGAACCGCGTGCTGATGGGCAGCATGCACACGGGCCTGGAGGACGGCCGCAAGCATTTCGAGCGCATGGCGGCCTATTTCGCCGAGCGGGCCCGCGGCGAGGTGGGGCTGATCGTGACCGGCGGCTTCGCGCCCAATATCGAGGGCTGGGCCAAGCCCTTTGCCGGCACGCTGGCGACCTCGGGCGCCGCGCGCCGCCACCAGGCCATCACGAACGCCGTGCATGCCGAGGGCGGCAAGATCGCGCTGCAGATCCTGCACACCGGGCGCTACGGCTACTCGCCGCTGTGCGTGGCGCCGTCGCGCATCCAGAGCCCGATCACGCCGTTCACGCCGCGGGAGCTGAGCGCACGCGGCATCGAGCGCCAGATCCGCGCCTTCGTGCGCTGCGCCAGGCTGGCCCGCGAGGCCGGCTACGACGGCGTCGAGGTGATGGGCAGCGAGGGCTATTTCATCAACCAGTTCCTCGTCACCCACACCAACCAGCGCAGCGACGACTGGGGCGGTAGCTACGAGAACCGCATGCGGCTGCCGCTGGAGATCCTGGCCCGCATGCGGGAGGCGGTGGGGCCGGACTTCATCATCATCTACCGCCTGTCGATGCTGGACCTGATCCCCAACGGCAGCAGCTGGGACGAGGTGCTGGAGCTGGCCCGGCGCGTGGCGCGCGGCGGCGCGACCATCATCAACACCGGCATCGGCTGGCACGAGGCGCGCGTGCCGACGATTGCCACCAGCGTGCCGCGCGCCGGCTTTGCGTGGGTGACGGCCAAGCTGCGCGCGCAGCTGCGGGCCGAGGGCATCAGCACGCCGCTGATCACCAGCAACCGCATCAACACGCCCGAAGTGGCAGAGGGCGTGCTGGCCGACGGCAGCGCCGACATGGTGTCCATGGCCCGGCCCTTCCTGGCCGACGCCGAGTTCGTCAAGAAGGCCCGCCAGGGCCGGGCCGACGAGATCAACACCTGCATCGCTTGCAACCAGGCCTGCCTGGACCACACCTTCCAGCAGCAGATCTCCACCTGCCTGGTCAACCCGCGGGCGGCCTATGAGCAGCTCATCGTGGTGCAGCCGCTGTCGTCCACCGGCGGCGCGAAGAAGCGCATTGCCGTGGTGGGCGCCGGGCCGGCCGGCCTGGCCGCCGCGACGACCCTGGCCGAGCGCGGCCACGCCGTGACGCTGTTCGACGCTGCGGCCGAGATCGGCGGCCAGTTCAATATGGCGCGGCGCATCCCGGGCAAGGAGGAGTTCAGCGAGACCCTGCGCTACTTCCGCCGCCGGCTGGACATCACCGGCGTCGACCTGAAGCTCAACACCCGCGTCACGGCCGACGACCTGGGCGGTTTCGACGAGGTGCTGCTGGCCACCGGCGTCAGCGCGCGTGACCCGAAGATCAAGGGCCAGGCCGAGGGCATCGCCCGCGGCCAGGTGCTGAGCTACATCGACGTGCTGCGGCACGACAAGCCGGTGGGCGCGCGCGGCATTGGCTTCGACATGGCCGAGTACCTGCTGGAGGCCGGCCACTCGCTGACGCTGGACGCCGCCGCCTGGCGCCGCCACTGGGGCGTGGCCGACCCCGAACAGGCGCGCGCCGGCCTGGCCCGCCCGGCACCCGAGGCGCCCACGCGCCAGATCACGCTGCTGCAGCGCAAGGCCGGCAAGCTGGGCGCCGGCCTGGGCAAGACGACCGGCTGGATCCACCGCGCCGCGCTGAAGATGAAGCAGGTCGACATGTTGGCCAGCGTCAACTACGAGCAGATCACGCCCGAGGGCCTGTGGGTGAGCTATGGCGAGAAGCGCGCCGACGCCCATCTCATCGAGGCCGACACCATCGTGCTGTGCGCCGGCCAGGAGCCGCTGCGCGAGCTGGAGGCGCCGCTGCGCGCGGCCGGCCGCTCGGTGCACCTGATCGGCGGCGCGCTGGAGGCCGGCGAGCTGGACGCCAAGCGCGCCATCCGCCAGGGCACGGAGCTGGCCTGCCGGCTCTGAGCCCGCCCGCCCCGGGCCGGGCCGCTCAGCGCACTTCGATCAGGATGTCGGTCAGCTGGCCGTTGCCCTGCCTGAACATCACGCGCAGCGGCAGGCCGCCTGCGGGCACCGGTGCGGCGCGCATCTCCAGCGCTGTCGAGTCCAGCGTCAGCCAGGCCGGCAGCGCCTTGCCGTCGGGCCCGGACACCGCGACCTTGCCATCGGTCCGGATCGCCGAGCGCAGGCTGAGCGGCAACGGGAAGCTGAAGCCGCGCTCCAGCAGCGCACGCGGCACCGTGACGACGAACTCGCCGCCATTCAGCGCGGTCAGTTCCCGCACCGCCTTGACGACCAGGCCCTGAGCATCCACCGCATTGGTTCGGGCCCCGGTCGACCCGGGAGCCCCGGCCACCAGCACCGCATCATCGGTGTTCAGCGTGGGACCATCGGCGGATGTCGCGAGCAGCAGCGTCAGCGGCGTGGACACCGTCGGCAACACCGGCGGCAGCGGGGTGATGCTGGCCGTGGTGCTGCCGGTGTTGCTGGTCAGCGTGTAGTTGCCGGCATCGGTGCCGCCCAACGTGATGCCGGTGATGGCCACCGGCTTGTTCAGCCCGGGCAGGCCGTCGTTGAACTGGCCGTTGGCCTGGGCCACGGTCAGCACATCACCGCTGATCTTGCCGTTGAACACCGCATTGCCGGTCACCAGCGTGGCCACCGAGTTGCCGTCCTGCACCTTGTCGAGGGCTGTGATGCCGGTCACGTTGGCCAATGTGGCCTTGGTGATGTCGGCGGTGGTCGTCGTGCTGGCCGGCAGCTTGTAGTTGCCGGCATCGGTGCCCGCCAGCGTGATCGCCAGCGTGACGGTCTTGCCCGCGGCGGCGTTCTTGTCGCTGAAGGTGCCGGTGGCCGCCCCCACGCTGACCACGTCGCCCGCCAGCACGCCGGTGATGCCGGCGCCGCTGATGTTGGTGGTGGCGGCCGTGGTGGCGTCGTAGACCTTGTTGGCGGCGGTGATGCCGGTGATGGCGCCGAGCTGTGCGGCCGTGATGTTGGCCGTCGTGCTGGCGGTGCTGCTGGCCAGCGTGTAGTTGCCGGCGTCCGCTCCGCCCAGGCTCAGGCCGGTGATGTTGACGGTCTTGCCGGTGCCGACGTTCTTGTCGCTGAAGTTGCCGGTGCTGGTCGCCACCGTCAGCTTGTCACCCGCGACCAGACCGGTGAAGCCGGCGCCGGTGGTCGACAAGGTCGCGGCGGTCGTGGTGTCGTAGACCTTGTTGGCGGCGGTGATGCCGGTGATCGCGCTGATGCTGGCTGGCGTGATGTTGGCGGTGGTGCTGGCCGTGTTGGAGGCCAGCGTGTAGTTGCCGCCATCGGTGCCGCCCAGCGTCAGCCCGGTGATGCTGACGGTCTTGCCGTTGGCGACGTTCTTGTCGCTGAAGTTGCCGGTGGCGGTCGCGACCGTCAGCACATCGCTGCCAAGCTTGCCGGTGAAGCCGGCCGTCGACGTCACCAGGGCGGCCGTGGTGTTGCCGTCGTAGACCTTGTTGGCTGCCAGCAGGCCGGTGATGGCGCTGATCGAGGCCGGCGTGATGTTGGCCGTCGTCGTCGCGGTGCTGCCGGCCAGCGTGTAGTTGCCGGCATCGGCGCCGGCCAGGCTCAGGCCGGTGATGTTGACCGTCTTGCCATTCGCGACGTTCTTGTCCGAGAAATTGCCGGTGGGCGCGGCTCCCAGCGTCAGCACATCACCGGTGACCTTGCCGGTGAAGGCGACGCCGGTGGTCGTCAGCGTGGCGGCGGTGGTCGTGTCGTAGACCTTGTTGGCCGCGGTGATGCCGGTGACTGCGCTGATCGTGGCCGGCGTGATGTTGGCCGTGGTGCTGGCGGTGTTGCTGAGCAGGTTGTAGTTGCCGGCGTCGGTGCCGCCCAGCGTGATGCCGCTGATGCTGACGGTCTTGCCGTTGGCCACGTTCTTGTCGCTGAAGCTTCCGGTGCTGGTGGCGACCGTCAGCACATCGCTGCCGAGCTTGCCGGTGAAGCCGGCGCTGCCGGTGTTCAGCGTGGCATTGGTGGTGCCGTCGTAGACCTTGTTGGCCGCCGTGATGCCGGTGACGGCGGCGATATTGGCCGGGGTGATGTTGGCCGTGGTCGTCGTGGCCCCGGTGGGCAGCAGGTAGTTGCCCGCATCGGCGCCGCCCAGGCTCAGCCCGGTGATGTTGACGGTCTTGCCGTTGCCGGCGTTCTTGTCGCTGAAGTTGCCGGTGGCGGTCGCGACCGTCAGCACATCGCTGCCGAGCTTGCCCGTGAAGCCCGCGCCGCCCGTCGTGAGAGTGGCGGCCGTCGTCGCGTCGTAGACCTTGTTGGCCGCGGTGATGCCGGTGATCGCGGTCAGCTGGGCCGGGGTGATGTTGGCGGTCGTGCTCGCGGTGCTGGAGGCCAGCGTGTAGTTGCCCGCGTCGGTGCCGCCCAGCGTCAGGCCGGTGATGTTGACCGTCTTGCCGTTGGCGACATTCTTGTCGCTGAAGGCGCCGGTGCTGCTGGCGACCGTGAGGTTGTCGCCGCTGACCTTGCCGGTGAAGCCGGCGCCCGTCGTGGTCAAGGTCGCGGCGGTCGTCGCGTCGTAGACCTTGTTGGCGGCGGTGATGCCCGTGATGGCGGCGATGGTGGCCGGCGTGATGTTGGCGGTGGCGCTGGCGGTGGCATTGGCCAGCGTGTAGTTGCCCGCATCGGCGCCGCCCAGCGTCAGCCCGGTGATGTTGACCGTCTTGCCGTTGGCGACGTTCTTGTCGCTGAAGGTACCGGTGCCGGTGGCCACGGTCAGCACGTCGGCGCCGAGCCGGCCGGTGAAGCCGGCGCCACCGGTGACCAGCGTGGCGGCCGTGGTGCCGTCATAGACCTTGTTGGCGGCGGTGATGCCCGTGATGGCGCTGATCGAGGCCGGCGTGATGTTGGCCGTCGTCGTCGCGGTGCTGCTGGCCAGCGTGTAGTTGCCGGCATCGGCGCCGCCGAGGCTCAGGCCGGTGATGTTGACCGTCTTGCCGGTGCCGACGTTCTTGTCCGAGAAGTTGCCGGTGGGCGCCCCTCCCAGCGTCAGCAGGTCACCCGTGATCTGGCCGGTGAAGGCGGCGCCACTGGTGGTCAGCGTCGCGGCGGTGGTCGTGTCGTAGACCTTGTTGGCCGCCGTGATGCCGGTGACCGCACTGATGCTGGCCGCGGTGACGGTCAGCGTGCCCGGTGCGCCATAGGCCAGCGTGTAGCCCAGGCCGTTCACCGCGCCGGAGGGCGTGATGCTGTGGGCGCCGACGATGGGATTGTTGGAGGTCGAGAAGCTGCCGCCGACGCTGTACGTCGGCCCGGTGGTGAACAGCTGCGCCTGGGTGTCGCCGTTGAGCGCACCGGCGAGGCTGACCGTGGCCGCGAGCGGCGTGCCATAGGTGCGGGTCAGGTTGTCGGCGGTGATCGTCACGGTGGGCGATTCGCGGTAGACCGCATTCACGCCGGCGCCGAGCGGCGTCGTGAAGTTGGTCGTCGTCGCGTTGCTGCCGTAGCGGAAGCGGCCGCTGCCGCTGCCGACCAAGGCGGTCAGGCCGGTGCTGCCGGCCACGGTGCCGGAGTAGAGCGTGGCCCGGCCGCCGCTGCCGACGCCCACGGTCGAGCCGCCCGCGACGATGAGGTTGCCGCCCGCGCCGGTGCCGGCGGCCGCGCTGCTGCCGGCGTTCAGCACGACGGCGTTGTTGGCGGTGCTGGTCGTGGTGACGGACTGGTTCAGCGTGAGGTTGCCCGTCAGCGTGCTCAGCGACACGGCACCTGCGCGCGTGACGCCGACGCTGTTGACCGTGCCGACGGCCAGTGCACCGCTGTTGACGACGTTGATGTCGCCGGCGCCGGTGGCGGCCGCGACGGTCGCGATGTTGTTGCCGGTGTTGGTCAGCGCGACCGCGCCATCACCCTTGAGCTCCAGGCCGTTGGCGGCGAGCGCGCCGGTCTGGGAGACGGCGCCAACGCTGTTCAAGCTGACGTTGCCGGTGGCAGAGGTGGTGCCCAGCGTGGTAGTGCCGGTGCTGGTGCTGCTGAGGCTGGCGGCCGTGCCCGAGGCCGTCACGCCCGCGCCGGACAGCGTCGTCGCGCCGGTGCCGCTCAGCGTGGCCGTCAGCGCGCCGCCGGCCGTGGCCGTGGTGGCGCCGCTGCCGGTGAAGGTGATGCCCAGCGCGCCGCTGGAGCTGACGTTGGCGCTGCCGGTGTTGGTGACCGTGACCGCGCCGCCCAGCGCATTGCCGGCATTGGTCAGCGTGACGTTGCCCGAGCCGGTGCTGACCGTGGTGGCGCCGCTGACGATGGCCGCGCCGGTCTGCGTGACGGCCTGGTTGGTGGTCGTGACGCTGAGGCTGGATGCCGCCGCGCCCACACCGCTGGCGCCGATGGGCCCGAGCACCGTGGCCACGGTGTTGACCACGGTCACATCGCCGCGGCCCGGTGCGCTGATGGCGCCGGCCAGCTGGTTGCTCGCATTGTTGAGCGTGACGGCCGCGCTGCCCGCATTGACCGTGGTGGTGCCGGCCACATAGGCCGTGCCGCTCTGGGTGACGGCGCCGTTGGGCGTGGTGGCCGTCAGGCTGGCCGCGGCATTGCCGGCGCCCGAGGCGCCGATGGTGCCGAGGTTGAGCGCCTGGTTGTTGACCAGGGTCACCGCGCCGCTGCCGGTCGAGCTGACCGCGCCGGTCAGCTTGTTGTTGGCGTTGTCCAGCGTGACCGCACCGCTGCCGGCGTTGATGGTGGTGGCGCCGTCCACATAGGCCGTGCCGGTCTGGCTGACGGCCGCGTTCGTCGTCGTCAGGCTCAGGCTGGTGGCGCGGCTGCCGCTGCTGCCGATCTGGCCGAGCACCGTGGCCACGCCGTTGGTCAGGGTGACCGCGCCGCTGCCGACGGTCGAGATCGCGCCGGCGAACTGGTTGCCGGCGTTGTTGACGGTGATGGCGCCGCCGGTGTCGGTGCGCAGCAGCGTGGTACCGGCAACCAGGGCCGCGCCGGTCTGGGTGATGCCGCCGCTGGCGGTGCGCACGCTCAGGCTCGCAGCCGGGCTGCCGCCGGTACCGATCGCGCCGAGCACCAGGTCGACCGCATTGCGCAGCGTGACCGCGCCGGTGCCAGTGGAGCTGACCGCGCCGGCCAGCTGGTTGCCGGTGTTGGTGAGATTGACGGCCCCGCTGCCCGCCGCGACCGTGGTGGTGCCCGCGACGTAGGACGTGCCACTCTGGCCGACGTTGGCATTGTTGGTGGTGACCGACAGGCTGGCCACCGCGCCGCCGTTGGTGCCGATGGTGCCGAGCGTGGTGGCGCTGCTGTTGACCAGCGTGACCGCACCGGTGCCGGTGGAGTTGATGCCGCCGGTGAACTGGTTGCCGGCCTGGTTGAGCGTGACCGCGCCACTGCCGGCGCGCACCGTGGTGTCGCCGGTGACGAAAGCCGGGCCGCTCTGGGTGACGGCGGCGTTGGTCGTCGTCACGTCCAGGCTCAGCGCCGCCGCGCCGGACGCGCCGATGGCACCGAGGTTGGTGGCCAGCGTGTTCTTGATCGTCACCGCGCCGGTGCCGGTGGAGCTGATCGCACCGCTGAGCTGGTTGGACGCGCTGTTGAAGGCGACTTCCTTGGTGCCGGCGTTGACGGTGGCGGCACCGGTCACCGTGAGGGCGCTGCCCGTCACCTGGGCAAAGGCGCCGTTGTTGGTCGTCACGGTCAGCGCGCCGCCGAGGGTGGCGTTGGCCAGCGTCACATCGCCCTTGGAGATGGCGGTCAGGTTGCCGCTCTGGCCGGTGTTGATCGACGTGCCCGAGCTCATCGAGATCTGGCTGGCCACGCTGCCCGGCGAGCCGCCGCCGAGCTGGGTGCCGGCGTACAGGTTGACGTTGAGCGAGCGGTCGGCGCCGCCCGCCGCGATGGAGCCGCCGCTGGCGATGTTGATGTCGCCCTGCGCGGCCAGCGTCAGCGTGGCGGACTGGGAGGCAGCCAGCGAGGTGGTGATGGCGCCGTTGACGGTGATGTCGCCGCGGCCGAGGTTGCTGCCGCCGTTGTTGGTCAGCACGACGACGTTGGAGCCGTTGGTCAGCGCCGCGGCCAGCGAGGCCGTGCTGAGGAAGGCGCCGTCGTCGGTGGTGCCGAAACTGCCGGTGATGTTGGTGTTGCTGCCGGTGCCGATGGTCAGGTCGTTCGGGTCCAGCAGCCAGGTGCCGCCCTTGCCGCCCTGGGCGCTGCCGCTGACGTCGACCCGGCCGGTGCGCACGTTCAGGGTCTGCTTGCCCGAGGTCTCGACCACGCCGCCATTGCCGCCCAGCGCGCCACCGCGGGCGCTGATGCGGCCGTTGAAGTCGGTGCGGTCGTTGGCCCACACCACCACGTTGCCGCCGTCGCCCTGGCGGGTGGCGCTGGCGTCGATGCTGGCGCCGCTGGCGATGCGGGTGGTGGTGGCGTTCCAGAGCTCGCCCTGGCCCTGGTAATTGCCGCCGATGTTGATCTGGCCGCCGCCGGTGGCACCGGTGGCGCGGATCGACGCGCCGCTGGCGATGTCGACCCGGTCAGCCTCCAGCACGATGCGGCCGCCCTTGGCAACGAGGCTGCTGGCCGACAGCTCGCCGCTGTCGCGGATGACGCCATCGTGCAGCGCCTGGGCGGCGCGGGCCGACATCAGGATCTGGCCGTCCGGCGCGAGGATGGCTTGGCGGTTCTCGACGAGGGTGGCCACCTGGGCCGGCGTGACGCGCAGCTTGGCAAGGCTGCCGCCGTTGAACTGCAGTTCCACCGCTTCACCGGCGGCCAGGGCCACGGTGCCGGCCTGGGCGGTGATGACGCCGGCGTTGCGCACCTCGGGCGCCAGCAGCGCCACATAGCCGCCGGGGGCTGCACTGAGGCGGCCCTCGTTGACGACGCTGGCGGTGCTGCCGGCGCGGTTGAAGGTCCAGCGGCCGGCCATGAAATCGTCGGTGCCGAGGCTGCCCGTAGTCGCGACCAGGGCGCCCACGTCCACCTGCGCCGTGGGGCTGAAGTAGACGCCCGCCGCATTGGTCAGGAAGACCTGGCCGTTGGCCGACAGGCGGCCGAAGATCTGGCTGGGTGCGCCGCCGGTGACGCGGTTCAGCGCCACGCTGTTCGCGTCCGGCTGGCGGAACACCACGCTGGCATTGCGGCCGATGTCGAAGCTGGTCCAGTCGATCGCCGCGCGGCTGCTGCTTTGGTTGACGGTGAGGTTGGTTCCGCTTTGCTGCCAGTTGGCCTGGCCGGCCACCAGCTTGCCGCCTTGCGGCGTGGCATTGGCCGCGACCTGTGCCAGTGCCGCGCCGGGCCCCGCGCCCAGCGCCAGCAGGCTGGCGAGGCCGACGGCGCTCAGCGCGTTGGCGCGGCGCGCACTGCGGCCGGCCTTGCTGCGGCCGCGGGCGTGTTCATGGACGGCGACCCAGCAGCCCTGTGCCGCGCTCCAGACCAGACGAAAGATGCGATTGAGGCTGGCGTGTTCGTGCATGGTGTGCTCCTTGGCGCTCAGAACTGCTGGCTGACGAGCAGCCAGAAGCGGTTGCGTTCAAGCGACCCGTCCAGGTCGCGTCCACGGGCGTCCGCCATGGGGTTGGTGCCCAGACGCCGGGCCCAGATCAGGCTGGCATCGAGCCCGCTCGGGCCGGCGTAGTCGACACTGAGGCCGGCTCCCTTGAGCGAGTAGCTGTTCGGTGTCACGGCGCCGGCGAAGCCGGCATCGGCATTCGTCGTGATGTGGCCCAAGTCGGCGAAGCCCGTCAAGCGCCAGCCGTCTTCGAGGCGCCAGCGCAGCTCGGCATTGAGCAGCTGTCCGATTGCACCGCCGCCCTCGCTGACCGGGTAGGCACGCACGGCCTGCGGGCCGCCGAGGTAGAAGCGCTCGGACGAGTCGAGGTTGCGGCTGGCCCACTGGCCTTGCAGCGAGACATAGCCGGACACGCCGGCCGCCAGGGTCTGTTGGCGCGACAGCTGGTAGCGCAGCTTGCGGAAGCTGCCCGCGGTGCGTGGCCCGGCGGCATCGAAGGCCTGGTTGGGCGAGCCGTCCAGGTTGAGGTTGCCGAACTGGACGCCGAAATAGGCGGTGGTGGAGCCGCCGCCGCCGAGGTCGTCGAACTGGTTGCCGAGCAAGGCCAGGGTCAGCAGATCGGACTTGTAGTTCGAGATGTCCGTGCCATTGGCCTTGTTGCGCAGACGCTTGTTTTCGTAGACGCCCTGCAGCGACAGGTTGCGCTCGCGCGAGCGGATCAGCGGGTAGCTCGCCTCCAGGCCCAGCGACGATGCGGTGCCGCGGGCATTCAGTGCGTCGAAGTCGCTGCCGACCAGGCGGTAGCGCAGGGCGCTGCCGGTCAGGCCGACACGCACGCCCTGCGGGCCGACCGGCACCGACGCGCCCAGACGCACGAAGCTGCTGCCCTGGTTCTGGCTGAGCTGGGCGGTCCACTGGTCGCCGACGCCCAGCGCGCTGTTCCATGCCACCAGGGCGTTCGCACGGAAGGCACCCGTCGAGCGGGTGCCGGCGTTGTCCACACTGACCTGGCCGCTCAGCAGGTCCTGGTCGCGCAGGTTCAGCGCGACGGCGGTCTCGCCGGCCGCGCTGCCGGGCACCAGGCTGGCACTGGCCTTCACGCCGGGCAGATCGCTGATCAGCAGCAGGGCGCGGTCCAGGGCCACCAGGTCCAGCGCCTCGCCGCGCACCTGGCCCTGCTCCATCATGGCGCGGGCCTGGTCGGGCGCGAGGCGTTGGCCGCTTTGCTCGACCTCGGTGCCGCCGTAGCGCGCTTCCAGGATCTGGATCGTGACCTGGCCGTCGGTGACGTCCTGGGCGGGCAGAAAGGCCCGGGCAAGCCGGCCCTCGGCCTTGTAGCGCTTGGACACCAGCGCCGTGACCTCCTGCAGCTCGCGGAAGTCCAGCTTGCGATCGAGATAGCCGGTGACGGTGCGCTGCAACTGGTCTTCGCTCAGCAGGGTGTTGCCCTGGAACCTGAAGGCCTTGACCGTCACCGTGGCGCCACCGGCCATATTGAGCGTCGCCACCGGGGCGGCGAGTTCGGCGCCACTGCCCTTGCGCGGCAGATCCGCGGCCTTGTTGCGCTGGTTCTGCTGCATCAGCTGGCCGGCATCGGGCGTCGTCTGGGCCGCCGCCTGGCCGGCCAGCAGTCCCGCCAGCAGCGCCGCGCAGACCGCGTTCACCGGGCCGAGTCCGGGCCGGCGCTGGCGGCGTGTTGTGGGTGACTGGCCTCGCGTGGCTGAGGACCGGACGGGCTGGCAATGCCTGGTTCGCTGTGGTGCACGCACTTGGGTCTCCCGCTGACAAGCGTGCCGAATCCTTGCTCGCCCATGATTTCGTGCCTTTTGAAAGTGGCTGTAAATGTTTTCTATCTGGCAGGTTGTGGCCCTACCATCACAGCGTTTCGTGCACGACTCCACGGCTGACATGCAAGAAATGTCTGGTTACGACCATGCCGCGTTCGAGGGGCATCCCGCGCGGCAACGGTTGCTGGTGGTGGCGGGGCAGCCGGCGGGCCTGCGGCCCGTGACCGGCCTGCTGAGCACCCGCTTCGCATTGACGTTCGCCACCGATGGCTTGTCCGGCGTGCACCGTGCCCAGGGCCAGCGCCCGGATCTCGTGTTGATGGACACCTGCCTGCCCGGCGTGGTCGACGGGCTGGTGGCCTGCCGGCTGCTCAAGGCGGACGGCCAGACCGCCGCCATCCCGGTGCTGCTGATGTCTGACCTCACCGAGCCCGACGACCGCGTGCGCGGCCTGGAGGCGGGCGCGGCCGACTACATCTGCAAGCCGCTGTGGCCCGCCGAGGTGCTGGCCCGGGTGCGGGTGCATCTGCCGGACGCCGCCCTGCCGGTGCCGGAGCCGTTGGACCCCGAGCTGGCCCATGTCAGCGCGGCCAAGAGCCTGATCGAGGCCCAGCTGGCCACGCTGCCGTCGGCGCCGGAACTGGCTCGCCAGGTGGGCGTGGGCGCGCGCCGCTTGCGCGAACTGTTCCGCCGCCACACCGGGCTGACGCTGCAGGCCTATATCAGCGAGCAGCGCATCCGGGCGAGCCTGCCGCTGCTGGAGAAGACGTCGATGAGCGTCAACGGCGTGGCCTTCGAGGTGGGATTCCGGACGCCGGGCAATTTCTCGACCGCGTTCCGGGCCCGCACCGGCATGACGCCGCAGGCCTGGCGGCGCCAGCGCGCGCTGGGCTTTTGAGCGGGCCGGGCCTCACGAGCGGGCCAGGCGCCAGAGCTCGTAGAGCGCGTCGCAGTCGTGCTCGGTGACCTCCAGGCCCTGGGCGAGGTCGAGGCTTGAATCGAACCAGCCGCGCACCTCCGGCCGGGCAGCCGGCGCCTGACGCGCGTGGCCAGACACGAGGGCCGGGTGCGGGGCGTGAAACCTTGGGGTCGGCGCGGACACGAGGAATTGCATGGCGGGCTCCGGGGTTTGAAGGGCTGGACGTCGGGTTCAACGTCATGCCTCCAGCATCGGCGCCGGCGCGCTTGCGGGCCATCGCCCCAAGGGCGGAGCGCAGGGGGAGGCGGCAGCGACAAGGCCCGCGCCACCCCCCGGCCTCCCCCGGAAGGGGGAGCCACGCCGGGCTCAGGGCCTCGCTGAACCGGCCCCAGCGGCGGCCCGCGGTTCAGCCCCGGCCGGCCAGCTCGCGCTGCGCGTCGTGGCCGATCCAGCGGGCCGACGACTCCGGCCGTTCGCACAGCCGTAGCGCCACCGCCAGCGCCGGCCCGCGCAGCGCCGGGCTGCGCTTGGCCGTCTGCCGCAGCGCCCAGTTCACCGCCTTCTTGACGAAATTGCGCCCATCGCCCGCAGCGGCCTCGATCAGCGGCAGGCGGGCCAGGAAGTCGGCGTCCGGCCGCTGCTTGTGATGCACCGCGGCCGCCGCCAGCAGCGCGAAGCCGGCGCGTTTCTCGAACTCCGGCGCGCGCGCCGCCCAGCGCGGGATGGCGTCCCAGGCCAGCGGGCTCTTCACGAAGGCGTTGGTGCAGGCCTGGTCGCACACGTCCCAGGCCTGCAGGCCCGCCACCCAGTGGTCCATCTGCGCCTCGGTGAACTGCGCCGGCTCGGCCACCATGCCGGCCAGCAGCTGCGCATCCGGGATGCCGGTGTCCCACAGCGCCAGCGCCAGCGCATGGTCGCGGCCCAGCCCGCGGGCCAGGGTGCGCAGCGTGGGCACCGCCAGCCCCAGGCGGCCGGCGCCGGTGAGCCCAAAGCGGGCCATCGCCTCCAGCTGTTCGGGCCGCGCCGCGGCGCGCAGCGCGGCCAGGGCCTCATGCAGTCGGTGATCCGGCTTATTCGGCATGCGCAGATTCTGCGGCCCGGTGCCGGCGCAGAATGCCTGCCTCGACACGATCGATCCCCCCGCCCGATGAAGCTCACTCTCCGCATTGGCGCAGTTGCCGCCGCCCTAACCGCCGCCCTCGCCCTGGCCGCCTCGCCCCTGGCCCACGCCAGCAGCGGGCCCGGCGTCAGCTGGCAGGCCGCCGCGGCCGATGCCGACATCGACCGCTACTTCGTGCAGGCCAAGGCCGAGAAGAAGCCGGTGCTGCTGTACTGGGGCGCCAAGTGGTGCCCGCCCTGCAACCAGCTCAAGGCCACGCTGTTCAACCGCGCGGACTTCATCGAGCAGAGCAAGGCCTTCGTGGCCGTGGGCATCGACGGCGACGCGCCCGGCGCGCAAAAGCTCGGCACCCGCTTCAAGGTGCGCGGCTACCCGACCCTGATCCTGTTCAACCCGGCCGGCAACGAGATCACCCGCCTGCCCGGCGAGGCCGACGCCGCCCAGGTGATGAAGGTGCTGCAGCTCGGCCTGTCCAGCGGCCGCCCGGTGAAGGCGGTGCTGGCCGACGCCAAGGCCGGCAAGAAGCTCAGCGCCAATGAATGGCGGCTGCTGGGCTTCTACGGCTGGGAGACCGACGAGCAGCAACTCCTGCCGGTGGCCGAACGCCCGGCCACGCTGGCCCAGCTAGCCAAGGCCAGCGAGGGCGTGGACGCCGAGACCACCACCCGGCTGTGGCTCAAGTCCGCCGGCGCGCTGGCCGAGGGCAAGGCGGCCGACCCGGCCCAGCTGCCGCGCCTGCGCGCCGTGCTGGCCGACGCCGCGCAAGCCCACGCCCAGGTGGACGTGCTCACAAACGAGGCGGCCGACCTGGTCAAGGCCTTTGCGCCCCAGCCGGGCGAGGCGCGCAATGCGCTGGTCGCCGAGTTCGATGCCGCGCTCAAGCGCCTGAACGCCGACGCCACCCTCTCCCGCGCCGACCGGCTCAATGCGCTGCAGGGCCGCGTGGACCTCGCCCGCCTCGACGCTCCCAAGGACGAGGCCAACCCCAAGGGCATCCCGGCGGCGCTGCTGGCCGAGGTGCGCGACCAAGCCGGCCGCGCCAACCGCGAGATCACCGACGGCTATGAGCGCCAGGCCGTGGTCACCGCGGCCGCCCACCTGCTGGGCAGCGCCGGCCTGTGGAAGGACAGCGACGAGCTGCTCAAGTCGGCCCTGGCGCGCAGCCACTCGCCCTACTACCTGATGAGCCAGCTCGGCGGCAATGCCAAGAAGCAGGGCAAGAAGGCCGATGCGCTGCACTGGTTCGAGGAGGCCTTCAACAAGAGCGAAGGCCCGGCCACGCGGCTGCAGTGGGGCGCCAACTACCTGGGCGCGCTGATCGAGCTCTCACCCGAGGACACGGCCCGCATCGAGAAGACGGCGGCCCAGCTGTTCGCCGAGGCCGAGAAGGATCCCGGCGCCTTCTACGAACGCAGCGAACGCTCGCTGAAGAAGGTGGCCACGCTGCTGGCCGGCTGGAGCAAGACCGCCGACCAGACCGCCGCCGTGGGCCGGCTCAAGGCTCAGCTCGATGGCGTCTGCGGCAAGCTGGACAGCGGCGATGCCAAGGCCAAGGCGGCGTGCCAGGGCTTGATGAAAAAGGCTTGAGGCCGCGCCGGCTTGGAGGGGCGCTGTCCACCCGGAGCTGCCGTTCGATCGCGCCGAGTGGGTCGGCCGAAAGCTGTCGCTTAACGTCGACGCTCAGCGGGCGGCGAAGCCGTCCGCTGCAGCAATGGGTTAGAAAGCATTGTCTTGCCCCTGCGGAGGCGGCCCGCCATTACAGATTACCGCCTGGAAGTAGTACGCCTCCCTAGGGATGTCAAAGATGAACTTGCGGGTCGTCGCGTCATCCAGCGGGCCGAAATTGAACCTCACCAGATCAGCACTCTCGGGCACCACCTCTTCCTGGTACGACAAGCCGTGCTTGACGGCCACTTCACGAACCAGGTCTGCGTTCGCTCGAAGCGCCGTTATGAAGGCAGGATGTTTGACTTGCCGCATGATTTCTAACTTGTTATCGACAGTCTGCGTAATGTAGGCCTGTGCCGCGTATTGCGTGCTCCTCTGGCATGCACAAGTACTTGACTGGTCAGAAAAATGGGCTGCCGACTGCTGGCGAACGCCGCGCGTCGCGGTCCGTATAACGAGTCAGTCGATTTTGACCAAAGCGGTCACTCCCGGTCGACCGCTCCTGGCCGAAGACAGCCCCCGCTTAGGGCCCACCCCGACGGCCCATCGCGCGACCTGCGGCAAACTCCGCGCCGGCGAACACTCTCCCCGACCGCCGGCGCAGGCGGGCGGTCACCCAAGCTGCCGGAGGAGCGAACATGGATGACGCAGGCTTGAGCGGCCTGGCTGGCGGCACCGCAGCGGCGCTGGCTTCGGCGGACCTGGCCGGGCTGGCTGCCAGCGGCGGCAGTGGTCACGGCGGCCACGGCGCCACGGGCCACTGCCTGAACTGCAACACGGCCCTGGTGCCAGGTGCGCGCTTTTGCAGCCAGTGCGGGCAGGACACGGCCAACCACCCGCCGTCGCTGTTCGAGTTCGTGCACGAGTTCGTCAGCCACTACATCGCGGTGGAGGGCACGCTGTGGAAGAGCCTGTGGGGGCTGATGGCCAAGCCCGGCTTCCTGACGCGCGAATACCTCGCCGGCCGCAAGCAGCGCTATGTGCTGCCGCTGCGGCTGCTGCTGACGCTGGGCCTGGTGTTCTTCCTGGCCCTCAAGCTGACCACCGGTGGCGCCCACCTGCCCGACGGCACGGTCGTCGCGGACGACGACGACGAGGTCGCTGCGGTCGCGACCGGCCCGGCCTCGGCGGCCTCTGCGGCTTCCACCGCGGCCGAGAAGATCGCCCGCAAGCTGGACGCCAAGCTCGGCAAGGTGCCGCATCAGGTGCATGTGGAGGGCGGCGAGATGCAGGTCATGGACCCACGCCTCACCGCCCAGCTGCCGGCCGGCATGCAGGCGCGGGTGCACCGGGTCGAGGCGCACTGGCGCGCCGATCCGGAAGGCGCGATGCGCGCGATGGGTTCGACGATGCTGGGCCTGGCGCCCTATGCCGTGCTGTGCTCGCTGCCCTTTTTCGCCGGGCTGCTCAAGCTGCTGTTCTGGCGCCAGCCCTATGGCGCGCACTTTGTGTTCGCGATGCACCTGCACGCGGCCTGGTACGGCATGCTGCTGGTGGCGGTGCTGCTGCCCTGGCCGGGCGTGGCCTTCGGGGTGTGGGCCTGGTCCAACCTCTACCCGATCATTGCGCTGAAGCGGGTGCATGCCGCTTCGTGGCTGACGACGGTGCTGCGCGCCGGGCTGCTGGCGGTGCTGCACTGGATCGTCATCGGCCTGGGCTTGATCGGCCTGGTGCTGGCCGGGGCGCTGTCGACGAGCTAGGTCTCCGACAGCACGGGCTCGCGCCGCAGGTCGGCGTCCACATCCATCAGCACGCTGGCCAGCTCCAGGCTGCGCCAGAGCGCTTCCGGCATGGCCAGGATGCCTTCCGGGGTGCGGGCCTGGGCCACCCAGGCGCCGATCTCGGCATGCTGCTGCGCGGTCAGCAGGCAGCGGTCTCGCATTTCGTCCAGGGTCTGCATGCGGGGCCTTTCGCGGCAAAGTGGGCGCAGCATACGCCGCCATTCATGACGGCTGCGGCGCCGTTCAGCGCCGCCCGCCACCGGCCGTTACCACGGTGGATGCGCTGCGGCCGGCGGCCCGGATACTCGCGGCCATCCGTTGCCTGGAGCCCTGACATGCCCTCCCCCGCCCGGCGCGCCTTCGCGCATGCCGCCGCCCTGACCGCAGCGCTGATGCTCGGCACCGCATCGGCCCACGCGGCCGGGGCGCTCAAGCCCTGCCGCATCGACGGCATTCCCAACGAGCTGCTGTGCGGCAGCCTGGCGCGCCCGCTGGACCCGGCGCGGCCGGACGGTGTGAAGGTGGACATCCACTACCTCGTGGTGCCGGCCCTGGCGCGCAACAAGCAGCCCGATGCGGTGCTGCTGCTGGCTGGTGGCCCCGGCCAGAGCGCGATCGGCGTGGCCGCGCATGTGCTGCCGCGCCTGGCGCGCCTGAACAACCGCCGCGACCTGGTGTTCATCGACCAGCGCGGCACCGGCCGCTCCGCGCCGCTGGCGTGTGCCGACGACACCAAGCTGCCCGTGGCCGAGCAGCTCGACCCGGCCGCGCAGATGCGCCGCCTCGATGCCTGCCGAGCCCAGCTGGAGGCGCTGCCCTATGGCCGGAACGGCGGCCTGCGCTTCTTCACGACGACGATCGCGATGCAGGACATGGACGCGGTGCGCGAGGCCCTCGGCGTGCCGCAGTGGAACCTGGTGGGCGCCAGCTATGGCACGCGCGCCGCGCTGGACTACCTGCGCCAGTTCCCGACCCGCGTGCGGCGCACCGTGATCGACGGCGTGGCGCCGCCCGACATGGTGCTGCCGGCCAGCTTTTCGACCGACAACCAGGCCGCGCTGGATCAGCTGATCGACGCGAACGCCACCGCCTACCCGACGCTGCGCGCCGACTGGCAGCGGCTGCTGGCCTCGCTGCCGCGGCCGGTGACCGTGGCCCACCCGCTGACCGGCCAGCCCGAGCGCTTCACGGTGGACCGGGGGCTGCTGCTGCGCGCGGTGATCGCGCCGCTCTACCAGCCGGCGCTCGCGGCCGCCCTGCCCGCGGCCCTGCATGCGGCGGCCACCGAGGGCCGCTTCGAGGGCCTGTTCGGCCTGAGCACGGCCTTTGGCAGCGGCAAGGCCGTGAGGCTCGCGATGGGCATGCACTATTCGGTGGTGTGTGCCGAAGACCTGCCGCGCCTGCCGCAGGCGAGCGACCCGCCAGGCGCCGACTTCGGCCGCACGGACGCCGAGCTCTACAGCCGCGCCTGCCGTGACTGGCCGCGCGGCGAGGTGGCGCCGGACTTCTACAAGATTCCGCCGGCCCCGAGCCCGGTGCTGTTGATGAGCGGCGGCGCCGACCCCGCCACGCCGCCCCGCCATGGCGAGCGCGTGGCCCAGGCGCTGGGCGCCGGCCACCCAGACCGGGTGCAGCACCTGGTTGTGAAGCAAGCCGGCCACGGCGTGACGGCGGTGGGCTGCGTGCGCGACCTGATGTTCCGCTTCATCGACGCCAAGACCGACGCTGCGGCGCTGCCGCAGGACGCGGCCTGTGCCATGCGCATCCCGCGGCCCGTGGCCTTCCAGCCCGTGCAAGCCCAGCCGGAAGGAGCGGCGAAATGATCTACATCGACAACGTCCACAAGCAGTTCAGCACGCCCGGCGCGGGCGGCCTGCTCAAGCGTGGCGCCCAGCGCGTGGTGCATGCGGTGCAGGGCGTCAGCCTGGCCGCCGACAACGGCCGCATCACCGGCCTGCTGGGGGCCAATGGCGCGGGCAAGACGACCACGCTGCGCATGCTGGCCGGCCTGTTCGCGCCGGACCGCGGCCAGATCGCGGTCGACGGCATCGCCGTGCAGCAGGCGCCGCTGAAGGCCCTGGCCCGCATGGGCATCCTGGGCGACGCCCATGGCCTCTACCCGCGGCTGACCGCGCGCGAGAACATCCTCTATTTCGGCCGCCTGCAGGGCATGAGCCCCGACGCCGCGAATGCCCGCGCCGAGGAGCTGGCGCGGCTGCTGGAGATGCGCGCCATCCTGGACCGCCGCGCCGACGGCTTCAGCCAGGGCGAGCGCATGAAGACCGCACTGGCCCGCGCCCTGGTGCACGACCCCGCCAACATCGTGCTCGACGAGCCCACCAACGGCCTGGACGTGCTGGCCACCCGCGCGCTGCGCGAGGCGCTGCGCTGGCTCAAGAGCCCCGCGGGCGGGGCCAAGTGCATCGTGTTTTCCACCCACATCATGCAGGAGGTGGAGCAGCTCTGCGACGAGGTGGTGGTGGTGTCCCAGGGCCGCAGCGTGGCGCGCGGCAGCGTGCCGGAGCTGCTGGCCCAGGCCGGCGAGAGCCGCTTCGAGGATGCCTTTGTCAAACTGGCTTTCCCGCAGGAGGCGGCGGCATGAATCAGGCGTGGATCGTCTTTGTCAAAGAGCTGCGCGACGCGCTGCGCGACCGGCGCACGCTGTTGCGCCTGGCCCTGCCGGCGGTGCTGATGGGCCCGCTGCTGCTGTCGGCGCTGTCGGGCCTGATCGCCTCGCTGGAGGAGCGCGCCGACAAGCGCGAGGTGCTGGTGGTCGGCATGGAGGCCGCGCCGACGCTGGCCAACTACATCGAGCGCCAGACCTACACGATGAAGCCCGCCCCGGCCGACTACGAGGCGCAGCTGCGCGCCTCGACGCTGCTGGAGCCGGTGCTCGTCGTGCCCAAGGACTTCGAGGCCCGGCTGCGCGTCGGCGAGGCGCCGACGGTCGAGATCGTCAGCGACAGCGCCAACCAGCGCGCCATGGCCGGCACCGGCCCGCTGCGCGGCCTGCTGCAGGGCTTCAGCCATGAGCGCGCCGTGCTCAACCTGGCGCTGCGCGGCGTGTCCACCGAGCTGCTGGAGCCGGTGGACGTGCAGGAGCGCGACCTCGCCAGCGCCCAGGCCCGTGCCGCGCGGCTGACCAGCATCATCCCGATGTTCGTCATCATGGCCGTGCTCTACGGCGCGCTGACGGCCGCGCTGGACAGCACCGCCGGTGAGCGCGAGCGCGGCTCGCTGGAACCGCTGCTGATGAACCCGGCCCCGCACGGCGCGCTGGTGGCCGGCAAATGGGGTGCGGTCGCGCTGCTCGGCATGGCGGTGGCGCTGCTGTCGAGCTTGAGCTTCATCCCGGCGCAGTGGCTGCTCAAGAGCGATGTGCTGCAGGCCCAGTTCAGCTTCGGCGGCGGCGAGGTGCTGGCCTTCTGGCTGCTGCAGATCCCGCTGGCGGCCGGCCTGTCGGCCCTGCTGATGGCCCTGGCCATCCGCTCCAAGACCTTCAAGGAGGCGCAGGCCAGCAGCACCCTGGTGATCACGGCGATCAGCCTGGCGCCGATGGTGAGCCTGTTCAACCCCGGCGGCGAGGCGCCCTGGTATCTGTGGGTGCCGGGCCTCGCGCAGAACACGCTGATGCTGGCGGTGCTCAAGGGGGAGGCCTTGCGCATCGGCCAGGTGCTGCCGGGCGTCGTGGTCGGCTTCGCGCTGGCGGCGGCGGGCCTGGCCTATGTGGCGCGTTCGATGCGCGCCGCCGTCGCGCGTTGAACGGAGACCCTCGTGCGGGGATGACCCGGGCCGGCGTACAAACGCTCCGCATGAAATCCATCATCCTCTTCGCGCTGGCTGCCACGGTGGCCGGCTGTGCCAGCTACCAGGGCTTCCAGCCCGCCACGCCGGAAGGCTACGACGGCCCGACGGTCAACGTCGCTGACCAGAGCGTCCCGATGGGCCAGGACCTGGCCCATGTCTTCGAGATGACGCATGTCGACGGCCGCCGGCTGCTGAGCAGCAGCATCGCGACGCTGCAGGCCCACCAGGGCCGTGGCTTCGCGACGGCGCCGGTTGCG
The DNA here is from genome assembly GCA_003963075.1 of Burkholderiales bacterium. GTDB lineage: Bacteria > Pseudomonadota > Gammaproteobacteria > Burkholderiales > Burkholderiaceae_C > Pelomonas. Next base: position 7,170 of record RXJV01000047.1, on the reverse strand, counting down.
CTGAGCAATGAGCTGCCGCTGCGCCCGGCGCGGCTGCGGCTGCAGGCGGTCACGCAGTACGCCGCGCCGCTGCTCGCGCTGCGCCACCCGACCTGCCGTGTGCAGGGCGAGGTGGCCTTCACGCCCGCCGCGGACCGGCGCTACCGGGTGGCCGGCCGGATCGGGGCTTTGGCCTGCGAGGTCTGGATCGAGGACGCGGAGACCGGCCAGCCGGTCACCGACAGGGTCGCGGGCCCAGGCACCGGCCACTGAAGCCGGCGGGCCATCTCAAACTAGGGGGGTCAGCGCAGTTCACGCGTCATGCGCTGCCGGGATACTTGCAGGCACATCCTGGGAGACAGCTCATGGCGCGCGGCAACGACGTTCAACTCGGCGGCATCACGGACCTGGTGCTGCTCGCCGACATCAAGCCGGGCTTTGTCGACGCGCTGGAGGTGGCGACCTATGTCGACCGCCTGCGCAAGGTGCTGCGCACCCTCAACGGCCTGCGGCTGGGCTCGCGCGAATCCAGCGCGCCGGCCTCGCCCTACACCGACATCGTCGCGCGCTGGCGCATCGTGCACTCCTTCCGCTGGGCGGTGGTCGAGGGCAAGAACGGCGCGCCCGACCGGCTGCTGCTGAACGTCAACTTCGACGGCGGCTGGGAGCCCTATATGCGGGTCATCTGGGACCAGCTCGGCTCGACGCTGGACCTGATCCTCTGCCATGTCGAGGGCTATGAGCTGTCCTGCAACTGCAGCTTCGAGGCCTATGCCCGCTGGGTGCGGGCGCACGAGATTTCGGCCGACTTCCTGTTCATCGAGTCCGGCCGCACCGTCAGCGATGCGGAATACCTCGCCAAGCTGGAGGCCAGCCAGCGCGGCCGCGCCAGCGAGCTCGGTGCCGACCGGCTGCGCGCGCCGGCTGCCGGTGAGGTGGCGCCCCTGCCCACCGAGCCGGCCGAGCGCTTCGCGATGGCGGCACGCGGCCTGGTGCCGCTGGCCGGCCTGTTCACGCTGCAGCGTTACTTCAATGCGCAGGCCTGGGACGGCCAGGTGCTGCTGCGCGCCGCCCAGGACGTGCTCTTCGAGCTGACCCGCCTCGGCACCCGCGAACAGTTCCCGATCGGCGCGGGCCAATCGCCCGGCGAGCTGCTGCGCCGCCGCCACTACGCGATGCTGGAGTGGTTCGAGGGCAGCCCGCAGGCGCCGCCCGTCCATGCCCGCGAGCTGCCGCTGGCCGAGGCCGACCTGCAGGCCGGCCTGCTCACCAGGCTGCCGGCCAACCGCGGCGCGCTGCTGCTGATGCGCATCAGCCAGCCCAGCCAGGCCCTGGCCTGGCTGTCGACCGCGCCGGTCACGGCCCAGGGCCAGCAGCCGCCCGCAGCCGGGCCGCTGCAGGGCGTCTGGACCCAGGTCGCGCTGACGCTGGCCGGCCTGACGGCCCTGGGCGTGCCGCAGGGGCGGCTGGAGCGCTTCCCGCAGGCCTTCAAGGAGGGCATGGCCGCCCGCGCCGGCCTGCTCGGCGATGTGCGGCACAACCATCCGGCGCATTGGGCGCTGGCTCCGCATGTCAATGGCCGCGACCGTTTCGACCCGGCCGGCGCCCACCTGCTGGTGCAACTGCGTTTCGCCAGCGCCGAGGCCGGCGAGGCCGTCACGCCGGCCGACCGCGCCCGCATCGATGCTGCGGCGCTGGCCCTGACCCAGGGCACCGGCCTGGCGTTGATGGCCGTCGAGCCGCTGCGCAGCAATGCGCTGGACAGCGAGAACTTCGGCTTCAAGGACGGCATCAGCCAGCCCACGCCGCAGTGGCAGACGCCCCTGCCCACCGGCCAGCGCTGGGACGACCGCGTGCCCGACGGTGAAATCCTGCAGGGCTACCCGACCGCGCGAGACAAGGACTATGCCGTGCCCGAACAGCCCGACGCGCTGCTAGACCGCGGCAGCTTCCTGGTCGTGCGCAAGCTGCGCCAGTACGTGGGCCGGCTCGATGCACGCGTGACGGCCGAGGCCGCCCGCACGGGCCTGCCCAAGGAGCTGCTGCTGGCCAAGCTGATGGGCCGCTGGCGCAGTGGCGAGCCCTTGGCCGACGACACTGCCGTCAACGATTTCAACTACGAGGCCGACCGCCAGGGCGCGCTCTGCCCCTTCCACGCCCACATCCGGCGCAGCAACCCGCGCGACCTCGGCGGCGACCAGGCCTTTGCGCGCAGCCGCATGCCACGCATCCTGCGCCGCGGCATGAGCTACGGCCCGCCGCCCAACCGCCAGCAGCCGGCCGACGATGCCGACCGCGGCCTCGTCTTCATGGCCTACAACGCCCACCTGGCGGAGCAGTTCGAGGTCATCCAGCGCTGGGTGGCCGGGGGCAATGCCAGCGGCGGCTACTCCGGCCAGAGCGACCCGCTGCTCGGCGTCGTCGATGCGAACGCCGGCCCGCGCGTCTATCCCTTCGAGCACAACAAGCGCGCCTACGAGATCGACCTCGGCCACGAGCCCTTCGTCACGCTGCAATGGGGGGCGTACTTCTTTGTGCCGTCGGTGCGGGCGCTCAAGGCCCTGCCCGGCCTGGTTGAGCTGCCGCTGCCGCAGCTGCCCGCCGCGCCGCTGCCGCCGGCCATGCCCGCGCTGACCGACTACGCGGCTTGGCAGGGCTGGCTGGAGGACAGCAACCGCCGCGACGCCGCCTGGGCCTGGGTGCGCCAGCAGCCCGGCGGCGTGGTGGCGACGGCCTATGGCGTGCTGGTCGGTGCGGCCGAGCGCGTGCAGGAGGTGCTGCGCAACGCACCGGACCGTTATTCGGTGTCCGGCTATGGCGAGCGCATGGCCGACTCGGTCGGCGTCGGCTTCCTGGGCCTGGACGACGACAGCGGCCACCGCGAGCAGGCGCCCGTCGTCAACCGGGTGCTCGAGGGCGTCAGCGAGGCCGACGCCTTCATGGCCGCCTACCAGGTTGCGACTGCCGGCATCGCCGGCCTGCGCCAGGAGGCCCAGGCGCTGCTGGCCGCCTTCCCGGCCAGCCAGAAGCCGGCCGACCTGCCGACCGACACGCCGCTTGACCTGGAGCGCCTCAGCGAAGGCGTGCTGGCCGCGCTGTGCCGGATCTGGTTCGGCGTGCCCGATGGCCAGCATGTCTGGGGCACCGAGTTCCACCCGCCCGGTGGGGCTGCCGCACCGCGCTGCCCGGCCGCGCTGTTCCGCGTATCTCGCTATGTCTTCGGGCCGCATCCGACGCCCAATGTCTGTGCCGAGGGCCGCAGCGCCGGCCGTGGCTTCACCGAGGCCGTCGACCGCTGGCTGGCCGCCACGCCCTTTGAACAGCTGCCCAAGCTGACCCAGGCCATCCTCGCGGCGGCGCGCGACGTGCCCGGTGCGCCGGCCGACCTGCCCACCCGCACGCTGGCCGGCGTGATGCTGGGCTTTCCGCCCACCACCCATGCCAATCTGCTGACCACGCTGGCCGCCTGGGTGCAGACCCGCAAGCTTTGGGACCTGCAGCCGCTGTGGCACGAGGTGCCCGCCGGCGCCAGCCTGCCGGAGCGCTACACCGCCGCCGTGGCCCGCCTGCGCCCCACGCTGGTGGCCACGCTGAACCTGCGGCCCACGCCCTTCCAGATCTGGCGCCGTGCCCGTGTCGACCACCGGCTTGGCGCGGTGGATGTAAAGGCGGGCGACACCCTGGTCGTGGCCCTGGGCTCGGCCACCCAGCAGGACCCGCTGCGCCACCATGTGGCCTTCGGCGGCGACCGCGCCGACCCGGCCGGCCCGCCCCCGCATGCCTGCCCGGGCTATGGCATGGGCATGGGGGTGATGCTGGGCGTCATCGCCGCGGTGCTGGACGCCGGCGTGATGCGCTTCACGGGCTCGCCGACGGTGGTGGCGCTGGCGGTGTGAGGTCCAAGGTGCGCCTGGCGCGCCGCGGACGCCGCCCCATGTGGGGCATGGAGCTCAATCCGCTGCTGCGCGAAGAGGCCCGCGCAGCGCGCCTGCCTTGCCGGCCGCGGTGAGGCTGGCGCACGCCTGCCGCGCCATGCAGGCGGGCTGAATCAGGTCGCCGCCGCCCGCTGCAGGAAGCCCACCATGCCCATGCGTTCGAACGCCGCCCGCGCCTGCTCCAGCGCGGCCGGCCAGCCCTCATCCAGCTTCAGCTCCGCCTCCACCAGCGCCGTGACGGCCGCTTCGTGTGCCGACTGGCGGCGTTCGCCGGCGCGGCGCGCGAGCTCGAGGTAGCGCCGGGCGCGTTGCGAGTCACCGATGCGCGCCGCCAGCCGGGCCGCCGCGCGGTAGGCCATGGCGCCGCCGACCCAGTCGTGCTGCCGGCCGCGCCGCAGGGCCAGCGCGACATGTTGGCGGGCCGCGCCGGCATCGCCCTGCTCGGACAGGATGTCGGCCAGCCAGCCGTGCGGGAAGCTGCTGTACAGGCCGCCGCCGCGCGGCGCGAGCCAGGCGTTGGCGTCGAGGATGCGCTGCCGCGCAGCGGGGTCGCGCTCCTGCATCCAGGCGCCATAGGCGCCGGCGGCATGGCCCATCGCGCAGGTGAACATGCTGCGCACCTGGGCGCCGACGCGGTGGGCCACGGCCGCCGCCTCGCGGGCCTCGGCCCAGCGGCCCTGCCACAGCAGCACGGCGGCGCGCCAGCCCTGCATGCTGGCCTCCACGGCATGGCCACTGCCGTCAAAGGGCGCCAGGGCCTCGGCGAACAGCTCATGCGCCTCGGCGAAATGCCCCTGGTCGCCCCGCACATAGGCGCGACAGCACAGCGAATAGGACAGCCCGATGCGGTTGGCCGCGCTCTTGCTGGCGCGGGGACGCTGGCGGGCGATGGCCAGGTCCAGCATCGGCAGGGCCTCGGCATAGTTCGCGGTCGCGGCGTGGATCTGGCCGACGGTGGCCGGGAGCTGGGCCAGCAGCGCGGTGTCGCCGCAGGCCGTCGCGGTGAGCACGGCTTCGCGCGCATGGCGCAGGCTGTCGCAGGTCTCGCCGAGGGCGTAGCCGATGTAGGCCAGCCAGTATTCGGTGCGGGCGATCAGGCTGGCGTCGCCATCGGCATGGGCCAGCTCGGCCGCGTGGCGCAGCACGCGCAGATCGTCCTGGGAGGCGTCGAAGACGCAGGCCATCCCGAGGCGCTGGGCAATGCTGATCCAGCGGCGCCGGTGCTCGCCGGCCACGTCGTCGCCCTCGTCGGGGCGCTGCAGGAACTCCAGCGCGGCCAGCGCGGCGCGGAACTGTTTTTTGGCGCGGTCCAGGGCCGACACGGCCAGGGCCTGGTCGCCGGCGGCCTCGGCATGGCGCGCGGCAGCCGGCCAGTCGTTGGCAGCGGCGTCGTGATAGGCGAGCTGTTCATGCAGCTGGCTCTCATCGCCGCCACGAGCTGCCAGCGCGACGCTGATGTGGCGGTGCAGGGCCTGGCGCTCGTGCAGGCCGGTGGCCTCGTAGACGACGTCGCGGGTGATGCCGTGCTTGAAGCGCAGGTGGCCGGGGCGCTGGTCCGGGAAGATGAAGTCCTGCGCGGCCAGGGCCTGCACGTCGGGGTGCTGTTCGCCGCAGCCGGTCAGGATCTCGAGCAGCCAGACCGGGATGACATTGCCGATGACGGCGGCGACCCGCACCAGCCGGGCCTGCTTGGGGGCCAGGCGGTCGACCCGCGACTCGACCAGCGCGGCCAGCCAGGCCGAGCTGCTCTGGCTTTCGGCCGGGCCCTCGCCGGTGTCCGCCGCGGCATGGCAGAGCTCTTCGATGAACAACGGGTTGCCGCCGGCATGGCGCTGTACCTCGGCGGCGATGAAGGGGTCGATCTGCGGCAGCAGCTGCTGCACCGCATGCGCGGCTTCGATTTCGCTGAGCGGCGGCAGCTCGATGAGCTGGGTCGGCTGGTCGCGGGCGACCGGCAGCTCGCTGACCGGGCGGCTTGCGGTCAGCAGCAGCAGCGGCAGGCCCTGGGCGGTGGCAGCGGCGCGCAGCCGGTGCAGCAGGCGCAGCGAGGCGTCGTCGGCCCATTGCAGATCGTCGATGCAGACCAGTTGCGGGGTGTGCCGCGCCAGGGCCAGCAGCAGGGCCAGCAGCGCGTCGGCGCGCTGGCCCGGCGCGCTGTGCTGGGCCGCGAAGAGTTCGGGCGGGGCGTCTTCCAGGCCGTCCAAGCCGCGCAGCATCTGCAGGAAGGGCTGCAGCGGCTCGGCGCTGAGATAGCTTTCACAGTAGCCGCGGTGGATGCGGCAGTGCTGGTCGGCCGCACGGCGCAGGAATTCCTCGGTCAGCCGGGTCTTGCCCACGCCGGCACCGGCTCGGATGCCCAGCCACAGCGTGCGGCCCTGCAGGGTCTGCGCGAGCGCGGCCTCCAGCGTCGCGAGCTCGGCGCAGCGACCGACGAAGGGCGCCAGGCCCCGGCGCACGCTGGCCTCGAAACGGCGGCCGACGGCCGCGCGGCCGTGCACGCGGTAGGCCGCCAGCGGCGTCGCACGGCCGCGCAACTGCAGCGAGAAGCGCGGGCCGGTGTCGAAAAACTGGCTCAGCAGGCCGAGGCTTTCCTCGCTGGCGATGATCTCGTCGCGCCGCGCGGCCTCGGACAACCGTGCGGCGATGTTGGGGGCATTGCCGAGCAGCTCAAAACGGCCGCGCATCTGGTCGCCCTGGTTGACCAGCACGATGCCGGCATGCACGCCGCTGTGCAGCGCCAGGCCAGCGAAGTCGGCCGGGCGCGGGCCCGGTGGCAGCAGCTCGCGGACGGCGGCATGCAGGTCCAGCGCGGCCTCGGTGGCGCGGCGGCCGTCGTCCTCGCGCACCTCGGGATGGCCGAACACGGCCAGCATGCCGTCGCCCTGGATGCGCGCGATGACGCCGCCGTGACGCGGCACGATGCGCTCGTAGAGCTCGCGCAAACTCGCCAGCATGGCGGCGTAATGCTCGGCCTCCATCCACTCGGCCATCGCGGTGGAGGCGCACAGGTCCACGAACAGCAGGGTCAGCAGACGGCGCTGCCCAAGAGCGGGTAGACCGGCGGCGTTGGAGGCGGGGAACTCGGTCACGGCGTCAGGAATCGTAGCTGTTGCGCCGTGCCGTTGGTGACCAGAACTGACCCTTTGGAGTTGCAGCTCTAGGTGTGAAGCTTCAATAGGTTGTTGCGGGTGTTCACCCGGAGTGGTTTTGAGAGACTGGGAATCGCCAAACCCCCTGTCCAAACAAAACCGGAGTC
>RXJV01000060.1 GCA_003963075.1 Burkholderiales bacterium | reverse complement strand
GCGCTCGACAACTTCCGGGGAAAACTTCGGGGACTTCCTCATCATGGCTCCATGTTCTCAAACGAAGGAGCCTCCTCGGTTGCCGGTGCGATTCAGAAGGCCGTCGGGTGCATGGCGTGTATGGTCAATGCCACTCGCGGCCACTCACCGCTGCCTGATTGGTTCAACAAGCCTTGAAAAGCTGTTGAGGCGGGTGGCGATGCGGTCATGCCGCCTAGCGGAAGTTCGGGCATGGTCTTGCATGCCCCCAGCATTCCGCAGGCGACCAAGACAGTGGCCGAAAGGTATTCCCTATTCTTCATTCGAGTTCCCTATTTCGCTGGACATATGTTGTCGCAAGCCCTGTCTGCTTTAGCTTCCGGGGCGGCTGCATTACTACTCGCCATTGATCTCTTGACGAAGGATTTCCATCCACCGGGCTTGATCCGACTCGCTGGGCATTTCCACCCGCCATTTCGGGAAATCGATGTCCCGCACCGTCACGAAGAAGCCGGTGGCGTTGGCGGCCTTGACCGCCTCGCGGATGTTGGTGCCGGCGGCGCCGATGGCTCCGCTGAAGTTAGTGGAATAGATCGCCCCAGCCTGCTGCTTGACGGTCTCCCAGCCTCGAACATCGTCGTAGGAGTAGGCCTTTCCGCCGCCACTTGCATACAGGGCGATCTTCTTGGTGGCCGGATTCAAGGCGATGCCGCTGCCGCCGGACACATGGATGCGGCCCTGGCCTTCCTGCATCTCCAGCATGGCTAGCAGCGAGCCCTTGGCTCCGGAGCTCCGCTTGGCGCGGAAGAATTCCCAAGCCGCCAGGGCTCCGATCGGGCCGAAGGCCAACAGGATGGGCGGGCCGCCTGGCATCTTCATCAGAAAGAAGGCCCACCCCAGGGCGAAGAACCAGAGAATCACTTTCGTCAGCACGGTTGGGCTCCTTTCCGGCCATCACTTTGCAAATTCGGAGGCGGGCCGAATGCCCCGCCGCTGGCTCTCGCTAGCCGCCGTGGACCGATATCGATCCCGACTTGCCGATATCGACGCGGGCCATTCCGCCTGCGCGCGAACCGCCCTTCTTGCATGAAAGGACCCTCGGCTTGGCACCCCGAGCCGCCATGCGCTCGAAGAGCTCCTGGTCGCCTTGCAAGGCTGCGAATTCGATGAGGGTCATGCCCCCGGAGGACCGCAGCAGGCAGCCGGCCACGCTGTTCCAGCGGTCCAGTTCCGTCTTGCCTTGAAGCTCTTTTGCGAAGCGTGCCGAGGGGCTGGCCGCCAGCTCCGCCTCATCGAACACCCGCTTGGCGTTGAGGGCTCCTGCCTTGGTCAGTCCGGCTGGGTCCGTCAGGTGCCCGTGCAGGGGCAGGTCCCGGTCGATGCCGTTGCGCAGCAACTGCTCGATGACCTCCAGGCGGCCGGCCGACTGCGAGGTCGCCGCCGACACCAGCAGGGCGGCTTGGTTGATGGGATCGCCCGGAACCTTGGCCCCCTTGGCGAAAAGCTTGCGGACTGCCTCGGGGCTGGCCCCACCCGATACCGCGCACTCCAGGTCCGCGCATCGGTCGGCGGCCTGGGCCGGGTCCACGCTCCCGGCGATGCGGTCGAGCTTGGCGTTGGCCTCGCCCACGCCGGTCTTGATGTCGGCCACATCGGACCGAAGCGACAGCAGGTCAGCTTGCAGGTTGCGGATGGGCTGGAAGGAGCTGGCAGCGATGCCCCCCTGGTTTGCTTTTGCAACGGAGACGAAGCCGCCAACGGAGACCAGCGTCAGCAGGACGATCCCGAACTGCCAGCCGCCTCTGCGCCACAGCGGAACGCCGCCAGCCTGCCCTGCAAAGAAGCGGGCCTGGGCCTTGGCCGCGAGACCGGGCACAAGGGCGGTGGCCAACATGGCCAAGGCAAGGAGGGCGGTGCCCGTGTATATCAGGCGCGGCAGCAGCCAAAGCTTGGGGGCCAGGAAGTCGAGCGTCGCCACCAAGAAGCACGATCCTGTCAACATGTTGTTGACGATCAGAAGGTGCCCCCTGACGAAGCCATAGAGGCCCTCGAACGGATTCGATGCTTGCTCAGCCATGTCTGCCCAAAGTGCCATCGGCGGGGTGCCGAAGGACATCCACTCGGTTCATTCCCTTGCTCCTCAGCACTCGCTATCACTCCACTTTGTGGGATGCCAGACAACCTTTAGCGTTGATCGGAAGATGCATCGAAGTGCCTGCCGCCATGATCGGCAGCGGCTCCCGGTCCGTCTTGAATCGCTACGCCAAGCCGGCCATGGAAATCCCTGCCTTCCCTGCACGTCGTCAACTTTTGAAGTTGATTTACAACTTCTCAAGTCTTTCAATCTCAAAGGCAGTCGCTCCACCATGGAAGTGGACAGGAGCAATGAATGGAAGCGGACGCCAAAAAGCGCCTGGCATCGAAGATCGGATCACGCATCGCGCGCGCCCGCCTCGACGCCGGGCTCACCCAGGACGAAGTGGCCGAGCGGCTGGGCATCGGCAATCAGGCGGTGTCCCGCATGGAGCGAGGGGTGGCGATGCCGACCTTGGAGCGGCTCTACGAGTTCGCCGGCCTCTTTAACTGCCGGGTGGATTCATTCCTGCTCGAAGCGAGCCCCAGGGAAGCCGACATCGGGGCTTCGATCGCTCAAAAGCTTTCCGGGCTGCCTCTGGCCGACCGCGAATTTCTGTCCACTATCGTCTCTCTGCTCGGAGATCATCTGCGCAAGCGCAAGCGCAAGGGCAAGCACTAGGGCCGCGCTGCGACCTCTTGCAAGCTCCCAGGCGCAGCCTTGAACAAAGCTGCGATGCTCCTAGGCGTCATTCCGCAGGCCGCCTTGATGCTGCGGGCCATGTGGGCCTGGTCGGCATAGCCTGCCTCGGCTGCGACCTGGCAGAGCCCCAGGCCACGGCTGAGCAGGCGCAATGCCCTCTGCTGCCGAGCTGCCAGCCGCAGGTCGGTGACTGTCAAGCCTTCTGCAGCGAGTTGCCTCTGCAGTGTCCGCATTGAGGAGCCCAGGATGGCGGCCAACCCACACAGGTCATGGTCGCCCTCGGCTTCAAGCAGCCGCATAGCCTCGGCGGATGCCATGTCTTCGACGCCCAGACACCGGGCCACCCCCGAAGCCGGAATCAGGTCTGCTGTCTGGCCAGGCTTGCGCTGCTCGGCCTCCTGGCTGATCCAATGAAGGACCGCCAGCGACCCGGCCGCGCAAAGCTCATCGTCGCCATCAGCCCCATCGAGCATCCGAGTGACTTGGCCTTCGATGACCCGCGTTCGCACCGGCAGGTCAACCGAGCTGTTGTAGAGGTTGTAGAGCGCGACGATTTGGGCGCGGCTTGAGGCCAGTCGGCCCAACTGCACTGCCGGATTCAGATCGCTTTGCAGCCAGTCGCGCACGGCCCTGCGCGCGGTCTCGTCTGACCATCCAGTGGCGCGCCTGAGCGAGGCTGCGCGTCGGTAGTTGCCGTAAGGAACATGCCCATCAACGCATGTCTTGATGGCCATCGCGAATCGAGCCCGGCCGTCGAGACGATGCCGATCCTCCATCGCGGAGGCTACCGCGTGATACGCCGACCCTGAAATCACTTCTTTACTGCTCCCGGGTGCGGTTATAACTTCGACGGCACGGTGCTGAGCTTGAATTTTCGCGCCAACCGGCCTAGGGTTATCCTGGATTGAATAGGTCAGCCCGCACCGGACGGTGGCCGCCTCGGCAAGCGATGACAAGCACCATTCAAACGTTCTGCTTACCAGCCAACGAGACCAGGGGCAGTAGGCATTGAGATGGGGTCTGGATCACCATGGCGATATGTTCGGCACCGGAGACCTCCTCGTATTGACCCGGGATGCGCTCCTGCAACCGAAAAAGTCTCGTGTTGGATGTGCGGTTAAGTTAGTGGTGGGCGGTCACATCCACTCAGCCCCGATCCAAACGAATCGCTCCGGGTTCGGTAGACACCTTCGAGCCTCACACTGCGGCCCTGAGGACTTGCCATAACAGCGAAGCAATCCTGTCGTAGTCGTGTCGTTGCATGGCGTCATACGAACTGTGAGCTGCGAGGGTCAGCAGCCCTGGCCTCACTGCCAAGATAATGCGTCTTCAGATCTACAAGATCGCCAGCAACACACTGAACGCCTGCCTCAGGCATCTGTCTTATCCGCCAAAACTCCGTAACTTCTGGATCGCGACACTTTTCGCGCCCGTCTGGCGGAGACTTCATCAACATACACTGGCTTTTCGGGGCCTTGCCACAGGGCGACTGCCTTGGCACTAGACAATGGCACTTCCATCGGGTGACAAAGAAGAGACGCCCACCTCCATTGGCGGAACCTGCGGGCTCGAGACTCACCCGGGTCATACGCCTGTTATGCAGCAGTACCTTGGGCTCAAGGCCGACTTCCCGGACACGCTGCTGCTGTACCGGATGGGGGATTTCTACGAGGTCTTCTATGAGGACGCGCGCAAATGCCACGCGCTGCTGGACATCACCATCACCACGCGTGGCCAGAGTGCCGGGCAGCCGGTGGTCATGGCTGGCGTGCCGGTGCATACGCTCGAAAGCTACCTCGCCAAGCTGATCAAGCTGGGCGAGGCGGTGGCGATTGCCGAGCAGGTCGGCGAAGTCGGCGCCGGCAAGGGGCCGGTGGAGCGCAAGGTGGTGCGCGTGGTCACGCCGGGCACGATCACCGACACCGAGCTGCTGGCCGACAAGCAGGATGCGGTACTGCTGGCCGTCAGCGTCCAGGGCAAGCGACATGGACTGGCCTGGCTGTCGCTGACCCAGGGCGAGATCGGCCTGGCCGAATGCGCCGAGGCCGAGCTGCCGGCCTGGCTGGCGCGGCTGATGCCGGCCGAGGTCCTCGTGAACCGCGAACAGCAGCCCGCGGCGGTGATGCGCGCGCGCTTCCCGGTCACGAACCGGCCGGGCTGGCAGTTCGACGGCGCGCTGGGCCAGCGCAAGCTGTGCGAGCAGCTCGGCGTCGCCAGCCTGCAAGGCTTCAACGCCCACGAGCTGCTCCTGGCCCATGCGGCCGCGAGCGCACTGCTGGCCTTCGCCGAGCACACCCAAGGCCGTGCGCTGGCCCATGTGCGGTCGCTGCGGGTGCAGCGCGCCAGCGAGCTGATGGACCTGCCGCCGGCGACGCAGCGCAACCTGGAGCTGGTGCAGACGCTGCGCGGCGAAGCCAGCCCGACGCTGTTCTCGCTGCTCGACAGCTGCAAGACCGGCATGGGCAGCCGCATGCTGCGCCAGTGGCTGCTGACCCCGAAGCGCGAACGGGCCGAGGCCCACGCGCGTCACGAGGCTATTGCGGCACTGCACGCCCAGGGCTTCGAGCCGCTGCGAGAAGCCCTGAAGTCGGTCAGCGACGTCGAGCGCATTTCGGCCCGCATCGCGCTGCGTCAGGTGCGCCCGCGCGAGCTGACCGGCTTGCGCGCGACGCTGCAGGCCCTGCCCGCGCTGCGCGCAGCCACACCGGCCGTCTTGCTGGACGCCAACGCCGCAGCGCTGAACCCGCCCGCTGACGTGCTGGAACTGCTGGAAACAGCCATCGCCGCCGAGCCGGCCCTGCTGCCCCGCGACGGCGGCGTGATCGCCGACGGCTTCGATGCCGAGCTGGACGAGCTGCGTGGCATCCAGCAGAACTGCGACGGCTTCCTGCTGGACCTGGAGATCCGCGAGCGCGCCCGCACCGGTATCGCCAACCTGCGGGTGCAGTTCAATCGCGTGCATGGCTTCTATATCGAGGTCACGCAGGGCCAGGTCGACAAGGTGCCGATGGATTACCAGCGCCGCCAGACGCTGAAAAACGCCGAGCGCTACATCACGCCGGAGCTCAAGGCCTTCGAGGACAAGGCCCTGTCCGCCAACGAGCGAGCGCTGGCGCGCGAGAAGCTGCTCTATGAGCAGATCATCGACGCGCTGATCACGCGACTGGCACCGCTCACCGCGCTGGGCCGCACGCTGGCCGGCCTCGACGCGCTGGCGGCGCTGGCCGAGCGCGCCGTGACGCTGAACTGGTGCCGGCCGGAGTTCGTGGCCCAGCCCTGCTTGGAGATCGAGGCCGGCCGTCACCCGGTCGTGCAGGCCCGCCTGGCCGAGACCGACGGTGCGGAATTCATGCCCAACGACTGCCGGCTCGACGCCCGCACCCGGATGCTGATCATCACCGGCCCGAACATGGGCGGCAAGAGCACCTTCATGCGCCAGGTGGCGCTGATCGCGCTGCTGGCGGCCATGGGCTCCTATGTGCCGGCCACGCGCTGCCGGCTCGGGCCGATGGACGCCATCCACACCCGCATCGGCGCGGCCGACGACCTGGCCAATGCGCAGTCCACCTTCATGCTGGAGATGACCGAGGGCGCGGCCATCCTCCATGCAGCCACCGACCAGTCCCTGGTGCTGATGGACGAGATCGGCCGGGGCACCTCGACCTTCGACGGCCTGGCACTCGCCTCGGCGATCGCGACCCACCTGCACGACAAGACCCGCGCCTTCACGCTGTTCGCGACGCACTACTTCGAGCTGACCGAGTTCCCGGCCAAGCATGCGATGGCGCAGAACTGGCATGTCTCGGCGGTCGAGAGTGGCGATGACATCGTCTTTCTGCACGAGCTGCAACCCGGCCCGGCCTCCCGCAGCTACGGGGTGCAGGTGGCCAAGCTCGCCGGCATGCCCGCCAGCCTGGTGCGCCAGGCGCGCGCGACGCTCGAAGCGTTGGAAGCGCGCTCCCATGCGGCGGACGACCAGTTCGACCTGTTCGCCGCGCCGCCGGCGCCACCGCCGCTGCCCGAGCCCAGCGCGCTGGTGACGGCGCTGGACGGCATCGACCCCGACACGCTGTCACCGCGGGAGGCGCTGGAGGCGCTCTACAAGCTCAAGGCCCTGGCCAGGTCATGAAGACCCTGGTCTTCAGCCATGCCAACAGCTTCCCGGCCGGCTGCTACCGGCTGCTGTTCGAACACTGGCGCGCCGCCGGCTGGCGGGTCGAGGCGCTGGACCGCTTCGGTCACGACCCACGCTTCCCGGTCACCAGCGACTGGCGCCGCCTGCGCGACCAGCTGCTGCACTTCATCGAGCACGATGTGCGGCCCGACGCGCCCGTGGCCCTGGTCGGCCATTCGCTGGGCGGCATGCTGAGCCTGATGGCCGCCTGCCGCCGGCCGGAACTGGTCAGCCAGCTGGTGCTGCTGGACTCCCCGGTGGTTGCCGGCTTCAAGGCGGCCGCCGTGGCGCTGGCCAAGACAACCGGCCTGATGCATCGCTACGGCCCGTCACGCATCGCCCGCGAACGCCGCCATGTCTGGCCGGACCGCGACGCCGTGCACCGGTACTTTGCGGCCAAGAAGCTGTTTTCGCGCTGGGACCCACGGGTGCTGGCCGACTATGTCGATGCCGGCTTTGAACCGACCGAGGACGGCCAGGTGAGGCTGCGGTTTAGGCGCGAGGTCGAGGCCCAGATCTACCGCACCCTGCCCCACCACCTGCCACTGCTGCTGCGGTGGCGTCCGCCGCAATGCCCGGTGGCCTTCATCGGCGGCACCGAGTCCGTCGAACTACGCCAGGCCGGCGCCGGTCCCTCCAAGGCCTTGGCCGGCGAAGGCTGGCGCTGGATGGCCGGCTCGCATCTCTTCCCCTTCGAGAAGCCGGACGAGACGGCTGCGCTGGTGCTGGAGCTGCTCGGCTGAACCGGGGGCTCTCGTACAATCAGAATTTCCCACCACAGCAGCCTGTTCTGGGCTGCTGCAAGACATGACCAAATACGTCTTCGTCACCGGCGGTGTGGTGTCCTCGTTGGGCAAGGGCATCGCGTCGGCCTCCCTGGCTGCCATCCTCGAATCGCGCGGCCTCAAAGTCACCCTCATCAAGCTGGACCCCTACATCAACGTCGACCCCGGCACGATGTCGCCCTTCCAGCACGGCGAGGTCTTCGTCACCGACGACGGTGCCGAAACCGACCTCGATCTGGGCCACTACGAGCGCTTCATCACCACGCGGATGAAGAAGGCCAACAACTTCACCACCGGCCAGATCTACAAGACCGTGCTGGAGAAGGAACGCCGCGGCGACTACCTCGGCAAGACCGTCCAGGTGATCCCACACATCACCAACGAGATCCAGGAATACATCAAGCGCGGTGCCGAGGGTGTCGACGTGGCCATCGTCGAGATCGGCGGCACCGTGGGCGACATCGAGTCCCTGCCCTTCCTGGAAGCCGTGCGCCAGATGAGCCTGCGCGCCGGCCCCACGAACACGGCCTTCGTGCACCTGACCTATGTGCCGTGGATCGCCGCTGCCGGCGAACTCAAGACCAAGCCGACGCAGCACACCGTGCAGAAGCTGCGCGAGATCGGCATCCAGCCCGACGCTCTGCTGTGCCGCGCCGACCGCCGCATCCCCGACGACGAACGCGAGAAGATCTCCCTCTTCACGAACGTGCCCGAGTACGGCGTGATCTCGATGTGGGACGTCAACACCATCTACAAGGTGCCGCGCGTGCTGCACGAGCAGGGGCTGGACCAGCTCATCTGCACCAAGCTCCAGCTCAACACCAAGAGCACCGACCTGAAGCGCTGGGACAACCTCGTCTACGAAGTCGAGAACCCCAAGGAGCAGGTCACCATCGCGATGTGCGGCAAGTACACCGACCTGTCGGACTCGTACAAGTCGCTCAACGAGGCGCTGCGCCACGCCGGCATCCACAACCATGCGGGTGTGAAGATCGAGTACGTGGACAGCGAGACGCTGACGCCCGAGACCGTGGACGAACTGGCGAAGTACGACGCCATCCTCGTGCCCGGCGGCTTCGGCAAACGCGGCGTGGAAGGCAAGATCCTTGCGGCGCAATACGCCCGTGAGCACAAACTGCCCTACCTCGGCATCTGCCTGGGCATGCAGGTCGCGACCATCGAGTACGCCCGCCACATGGCCGGCCTGGAAGGTGCCAACTCGACCGAATTCGACCCCACCACGCCCCACCCCGTCATCGCGTTGATCGACGAATGGCAGGACGCCGACGGCAGCATCCAGAAGCGCGACGCGAACTCCGACCTCGGCGGCACCATGCGCCTGGGCGCGCAGAGCTCCGACGTCAAGGACGGCACGCTGGCGCGGGACATCTACGGCCCCATCGTCACCGAGCGCCACCGCCATCGCTACGAGGCCAACGAGCACTACCTGGACCGCCTGCAGAAGGCCGGCCTCGTCATTTCGGCCATCACCCAGCGCGAGAAGCTGACCGAGATGGTCGAACTGCCGCGCGAGGTGCACCCCTGGTTCGTCGGCGTGCAGTTCCACCCCGAGTTCAAGTCGACACCCTGGGGCGGCCACCCGCTGTTCAAGGCCTTCATCAAGGCGGCGTTGGACCACAAGCACAAACAATGAGCCCCTCGCCCAGCCTTGCACCGGCTGAACGCCGGCAAACCTGGTCGGTCCCCCGAGGGGACGGCGATGCTTGCGGCGTCGAGCCGCTCGCACATCGCCAGAGCGGGCCGGCTTGGGAGCGGCCCGGCGCTCGCCCCGCAACGGAAATGGATCACTGAAATGAAGCTCTGCGGATTCGATGTCGGCATCGAGCATCCCTTTTTCCTGATCGCCGGCACCTGCTCGATCGAGGGCCTGCAGATCACGCTGGATGTGGCCGGGCAGCTCAAGGAAGCCTGCGCATCGCTGGGCATCCCGCTGATCTACAAGGGCTCGTTCGACAAGGCCAACCGTTCATCCGGCACCAGCAAGCGCGGCGTCGGCATGGACGCCGGCCTGAAGATCCTCGACGAGGTGCGCCGCCAGACGGGCCTGCCGGTGCTGACGGATGTACACGACGCATCGCAGGTGGCCGACGTGGCGGGTGTCGTCGACGTGCTGCAGACGCCGGCCTTCCTGTGCCGGCAGACCGACTTCATCCGCGCCGTCGCCCAGAGCGGCAAGCCCGTGAACATCAAGAAGGGCCAGTTCCTCGCGCCCTGGGACATGAAGAACGTCATCGACAAGGCCCGCGCCGCCGCCGCGGAAGTCGGCCTGTCCGAAGACCGCTTCCTGGCCTGCGAACGCGGCGTCAGCTTCGGCTACAACAACCTCGTCGCCGACATGACCAGCCTGGCCGAGATGCGCAATTCCGGCGCGCCCGTGGTGTTCGACGTCACCCACTCCGTGCAGAAGCCGGGCGGCCAGGGCACCTCCAGCGGCGGTGCCCGCGAGATGGTGCCGGTGCTGGCCCGCGCGGGCGTCGGCGTGGGTGTGGCGGGCCTCTTCATGGAGACCCATCCCAACCCGGCCCAAGCCTTCAGCGACGGCCCGAACGCGGTGCCGCTCAAGCACATGAAGACGCTGCTGGAGCAACTCGTGGCGCTGGACCGCGTCGTCAAGCAGCAGCCGCTGCTCGAGAACGATTTTTCCTGCTGATCCCATGGCCGCCTACATCATTGCCGACATCACCGTCACGGACCCCGAGCAGATGGCCAGGTACCGCGAATGGAGCACCAAGGCCATGCAGGAGCACGGCGCCGAGGTGCTGGTGCGCGGCGGCGAGTTCGAGGTGCTGGAAGGCCCCTGGACGCCCTCCCGCCTGGTGGTGCTGGGCTTCAAGGACCGTGCCGCGGCCAAGGCTTTCTACGACTCCCAGACCTACCAGCATGCCAAGTCGCTGCGCCTGCAGGCCGGCGTGATGCGCATGGTGGTGGTCGACGGCGTTGCCGGCTGACGATTGATGTGACGCGGTAACGCCCCCTTGGCACACTGCGCCCGCCCCCGTTTTTCACTTCCTGGAGACATTGAATGAGCGCCATTGTTGACATCGTCGGCCGAGAGATCCTCGACAGCCGCGGCAACCCCACCGTCGAGTGCGACGTGCTGCTGGAGTCGGGCGTGATGGGCCGCGCGGCCGTGCCGTCGGGTGCATCCACCGGTAGCCGCGAAGCCATCGAGCTGCGTGACGGCGACAAGGCCCGCTACCTGGGCAAGGGCGTGCTCAAGGCCGTCGAGCACATCAACACCGAGATCAGCGAGGCCGTGTTGGGCCTGGACGCCTCCGAGCAGGCCTTCCTCGACAAGACCCTGATCGACCTGGACGGCACCGAGAACAAGAGCCGCCTGGGCGCCAACGCGATGTTGGCCGTCTCGATGGCCGTGGCCCGTGCCGCCGCCGAAGAGTCCGGCCTGCCGCTGTACCGCTACTTCGGCGGCATGAACGGCAACCAGCTGCCGGTGCCGATGATGAACGTCATCAACGGCGGCGCCCATGCCAACAACAGCCTGGACCTGCAGGAGCTGATGATCGTCCCGGTGGGCGCGCCGAGCTTCCGCGAGGCGCTGCGCTGGGGCGCCGAGGTCTTCCATGCGCTGAAGAAGATCCTGCACGACAAGCACATCTCCACCGCCGTCGGTGACGAGGGCGGCTTCGCGCCCAGCGTCGAGAGCCACGAGGCCGCGATCCAACTGATCCTGCAGGCCATCGACAAGGCCGGCTACACCGCCGGAGAGCAGATCGCCCTGGCCCTGGACTGCGCCGCCAGCGAGTTCTACAAGGACGGCAAATACGTGCTCGAAGGCGAAGGCGGCATCCAGCTGAGCGCGCAGGAATGGACCAGCATGCTGGCCACCTGGGTCGACAAATACCCCATCATCTCGATCGAAGACGGCATGGCCGAAGGCGACTGGGACGGCTGGAAGCACATCACCGAGGTGCTGGGCAGCAAGGTGCAACTGGTGGGTGACGACCTCTTCGTCACCAACACCAAGATCCTGAAGGAAGGCATCGACAAGGGCATCGCCAACTCGATCCTGATCAAGATCAACCAGATCGGCACGCTGACCGAGACCTTCGCCGCCATTGAGATGGCCAAGCGCGCCGGCTACACCGCGGTCATCTCGCACCGCTCCGGCGAGACCGAGGACAACACCATCGCCGACATCGCCGTTGGCCTGAACGCCGGCCAGATCAAGACCGGCTCGCTGTCGCGCTCGGACCGCATGGCCAAGTACAACCAGCTGCTGCGCATCGAGGAAGACCTGGGCGAC
>RXJV01000099.1 GCA_003963075.1 Burkholderiales bacterium | reverse complement strand
CCGCTCTCCATCCTCGAAGACGCCACCGAGTTCCACGCCCGCCACATCGGGCCCGATGCCGTCGATGAATCCCTGATGTGCGCCGCGATCGGCGTGGCCAGCCGCAACGCGCTCATCGATGCGGTCGTGCCGCCGGCCATCCGCCGCTCGGCCGGCATGGCGCTGCCCGCCCCGGTCACCGAGGCCCAGGCGCTGGCCGAACTGAAGGCCATCGCCAGCAAGAACAAGCTCTACAAGAGCTTCATCGGCCAGGGCTACCACGGCACCCACACGCCGGGCGTCATCCTGCGCAACATCCTCGAGAACCCGGCCTGGTACACCGCCTACACGCCCTACCAGGCCGAGATCTCGCAGGGCCGCATGGAAGCCATCATCAACTTCCAGACGATGGTGACCGACCTGACCGGCATGGACATCGCCAACGGCTCCATGCTGGACGAAGCCACCGCCGCCGCCGAGGCGATGACGCTGGCCAAGCGCAGCGTCAAGGCCAAGGGTTCGGTCTTCCTGGTGTCGGGCGACACGCATCCGCAGACCATCGAGGTCATCCAGACCCGCGCGGCGCCGCTGGGCATCCAGGTGGAAGTCTGCAACAGCGCCGAGCATTGGCAGCAGGCGCTGGCGCGCGACGATCACTTCGCCGCCCTCGTCCAGTACCCCGCCTCCAGCGGCTGGGTGATGGACTGGAGTGCCGACGCCGCCAGCCTGCATGCCAAGGGCGCCGCCTTCATCGTGGCGGCGGACCTGCTGTCGCTGACGCTGCTGAAATCGCCCGGCGAGATGGGCGCCGACATCGTCGTCGGGAACAGCCAGCGCTTCGGCATGCCCATGGGTGCCGGCGGCCCGCACGCCGCCTTCCTGGCCTGCCGTGACGAGTTCAAGCGCTCCATGCCCGGCCGCCTGGTCGGCGTCAGCAAGGATGCCCAGGGCGCCCCGGCCTACCGCCTGGCCCTGCAAACCCGGGAGCAGCACATCCGCCGCGAGAAGGCCACGTCCAACATCTGCACGGCCCAGGTGCTGCCGGCCGTCGTGGCCAGCATGTACGCGGTCTACCACGGGCCTCAGGGCCTCAAGCGCATCGCCGAGCGCGTGGCGCGGCTGACGGCCATCCTGGCGGCAGGCCTGAAGCAACTGGGCCACACCCAGAGCCACCACGGCAGCGCCTTCGACACCCTGTGCATCAAGGTCGGCGCCGAAGCGGCCCAGGCCATCACGGCCCGCGCGCTGGCCGAGGGCGCCAACCTGCGCACCGCCTGGAATGACTACCTCTGCATCAGCCTGGACGAGACTTCCACGCGCGCCGACGTGGAGCTGCTGTGGCGCGCTTTTGCCACCGCTGGCCAGACCCTGCCCAGCGTGGCCGAGCTTGACACCACGGCCCCCGACCTGATCCCCGCCGAGCTGCGCCGCAGCAGCGCCTACCTGAGCCACCCGGTCTTCAACACCCACCACAGCGAAACCGAGATGCTGCGCTACATCCGCAGCCTTTCGGACAAGGACCTGGCGCTGGACCGCAGCATGATCCCGCTGGGCTCGTGCACGATGAAGCTCAACGCCACGGCCGAGATGATTCCCATCACCTGGCCTGAGTTCGCCAACGTCCACCCCTTCGCCCCTCAGGACCAACTGGCCGGTTATGCCGAGCTGGACCAGCTGCTGCAGCAGTGGCTGTGCCAGGCCACCGGCTACGCCGGCATCAGCCTGCAGCCAAACGCCGGCTCGCAGGGCGAATACGCCGGCCTGCTGGTCATCAAGGCCTGGCAGGAGTCCCGCGGCCAGCACCAGCGCAATGTCTGCCTGATCCCCGAAAGCGCCCACGGCACCAACCCCGCCTCGGCGCAGATGTGCGGCATGACGGTGGTCGTCACCAAGTGCGACAAAGAGGGCAATATCGACCTGGCCGACCTCAAGGCCAAGTGCGAGCAGCACAGCGACAAGCTGGCCGCCATCATGATCACCTACCCCTCCACCTACGGCGTGTTTGACACCCAGGTGAAGGAGATCTGCGCCCTGGTGCACCAGCATGGCGGCCGGGTCTATGTGGACGGCGCCAACATGAACGCCCTGGTCGGCGTGGCCGCCCCCGGCGAGTTCGGCGGTGACGTGAGCCACCTGAACTTGCACAAGACCTTCTGCATCCCGCACGGTGGCGGCGGCCCCGGCGTCGGTCCGGTCTGCGTGGTGGAAGACCTCGTGCCCTTCCTGCCCGCCCACCGCACCGCCGGCATCGGCCAGCCGAGCAATATCGGCGCCGTCAGCGCCGCGCCGCTGGGCAATGCGGCCGTGCTGCCGATCTCGTGGATGTATATCCGGATGATGGGCGCCGAGGGCCTGAAGAAGGCCACCGAAGTGGCCATCCTGTCGGCCAACTACATCGCCGCCCGCCTGGCCGGCCATTACGACATCCACTTCTCCGGCGGCATCGACGGCGTGAAGGGCGGCGGCGTGGCCCACGAATGCATCCTGGATCTGCGCCCGCTGAAGGAAACCTCCGGCGTCAGCGCCGAAGACGTCGCCAAGCGCCTCATCGACTACGGCTTCCACGCCCCGACGCTGAGCTTCCCGGTGGCGGGCACGCTGATGGTCGAGCCGACCGAAAGCGAAAGCCGCGCCGAGCTGGACCGCTTCATCGACGCGATGATCCAGATCCGCCAGGAGATCGCCGACGTCGAGGCCGGCAAGCTGAGTCGCGAGGACAACCTCCTGGTCCATGCGCCGCACACAGCCCTGGTCGTCAGCGCCAGCGCGTGGAGCCACGGCTACAGCCGCGAGGAAGCCGCCTTCCCGCTGCCCTCGCTGCGCCGCCAGAAGTACTGGTCGCCGGTCGGCCGGGTGGACAACGTGTGGGGCGACCGCAACCTGTTCTGCAGCTGCGTGCCGCTGAGCGAATACGAAGAAGCCTGAGGTCCGCACCGTGCTCAAGAAGCTACGTCAGTCGCCAGGGCTGCACGTCTCACTTGGGCTCGGGGCGTTGATGATCTTCGCGCTGGGGATGGCCGCGCTTCGAGCCCAACTGCCCACGCAGGAGGAAGACTGCACGTCAACGTGCGCACAGCGCGGGCTGACGGGGCAACTCGCGCCGACATATTCGCTGACTCAAGCCGGTGGGAACGAGGCGAGGCGTGGCCCTCTCCAATGCAATTGCGTGCCGCAAGAAAGAAACTGAGCGATGGCCGTTTCCGTTTTCGACCTCTTCAAGATCGGCATCGGCCCGAGCAGCTCGCACACGGTGGGCCCGATGCGGGCCGCACGCCTGTTTGGGCTGCGGCTGGCGCATGACGGCCTGCTTGAGCGCACCGCGCGCGTGCAGGTCATCCTGTACGGCAGCCTGGGCGCCACCGGCAAGGGCCACGGCAGCGACAAGGCGGTGCTGCTGGGCCTGGCCGGCCATGAGCCGGACACGGTCGATGTCGAGGCCATTCCCGCGCTGCTCGATGCGATCCGCGCCGGCCACCTGAACCTCGTCGGCCAGCAGGCCATCGGCTTCGACGAGGCCAAGGACCTGGTGTTCAAGCGCCGCGAAACCCTGCCCTTCCATGCCAACGGCATGCGCTGCCTGGCCTTCGATGCCGACGGCACCGAGATCGCCAACCGGGTCTACTACTCGGTCGGCGGCGGCTTCATCGTCAGCGACGAGGTGGCGGCCGACGGCAGCAAGCACAAGGTCATTGCGCCGGACGCGACGGTGCTGCCCTACCCGTTCAAGACCGGCGACGAGCTGCTGGCGCTGACGAAAAAGTACGGCCTGAGCATCGCCGAGATCATGCGCCGCAATGAAGGCCACTGGCGGCCCGACGCCGACACGCGCGCCGGCCTGTTGAAGATCTGGGGCGTGATGCAGGCCTGCGTGCAACGCGGCTGCCGCACCGAAGGCATCCTGCCCGGCGGCTTCAAGGTCAAGCGCCGGGCGCCGAGCCTGCATGCCAGCCTGACCGCCAACCCCGAGCAGGCCCTGCGCGACCCGTTGCAGGTGATGGACTGGGTCAACCTCTACGCCCTCGCCGTCAACGAGGAGAACGCCGCCGGCGGCCGCGTCGTCACGGCGCCCACCAATGGCGCGGCCGGCATCATCCCGGCGGTGCTGCACTACTACCACCGCTTCGTGCACGGCTCGAACGACGACGGTGTCATCGACTTCCTGCTGACCGCCGCTGCCATCGGCATCCTCTACAAGGAAAACGCGTCGATCAGCGGCGCCGAGGTCGGCTGCCAGGGTGAGGTGGGCGTGGCCTGCTCGATGGCCGCCGGTGCGCTGTGTGCGGTGATGGGCGGCACGCCCGAGCAGGTCGAGAACGCGGCCGAGATCGGCATGGAGCACCACCTCGGCCTGACCTGCGACCCGGTTGGCGGTCTGGTGCAGATCCCCTGCATCGAGCGCAACGCGATCGCGTCGGTCAAAGCGATCAACGCGGCCCGCATGGCGCTGCGCGGTGACGGCACGCACTTCGTCAGCCTGGACAAGGTCATCAAGACCATGCGCGACACCGGCGCCGACATGATGACCAAGTACAAGGAAACCGCCCGCGGCGGCCTGGCCGTCAATATCGTCGAGTGCTGACGGGTTTTCGGGCCGAGCGCCGGGCCGCCCCAGGCCGGCCCGCGTTGGCGATGTGCTCGCGGCTCGATGCCGCGAGCATCGCCGTCCCCTCGGGGGACCGGCGAGGCACACCCGCGTGTAGCGCGATGTGCTCGGCGAGGGGCTGACTACCTCGGCGGGCTGTCCTGCGGCAACCAGCGCTTGTAGATCGCCTGGAAACTGCCGTCGCGCTTCATCGCGTCCACCTCACGCTGCCAGTTCGCGACAATGCGTCGCGGCGTGCCGGGCGAAAAGGCGATATAGCCGTCGCTGCTGGCATAGGTGTAGACCTCTTCGATGGCGCCCGCCTCGATGCCGGCCGAGGCCAGAGTTCCCGGCATGCTGATCCGCTCGGACGCGAACAGCGGCGCCCGACCCGCCAGCAGCATGCGCACGCCCTGGACCGGGTCGCTCACATAACGCAGGTTCTGAAACCCCTGGGACGCGAGCTGCTGCGCGGTGTACCAGTCGCGCACGACAAGCACATCGTCGGCATGCCGTGCATCGTCAAAGCGCCGCAGCCGCGAAGCCCCCGCGCGCCCGTAGAAGCTGCTGTAGAAAGTCACGATGGGGCCGACCCACTGGAACAGCTTTTCGCGCTCAGGGATTCGCGCCGCCGAGAACAGTGCCACCGGTTGCGACCCCTGGGCATCCCGGTAGGCCCGTGCCCAGGGCAGAAACTCAATCGGCAGACTTTGGCCCAAGCGGCGCAAGACGTTCTGCACGACCTCGACGGCCAGCCCGCTCGGCCGCCCGTCTTCGGTGAAATTGATCGGCGGAAACTCCTCGCTCAGCAGCCGCAGCGGCGCCCCGCCCGTGTCGCTCGCAGCAGAGGCTGCAGGCGCCGCGATGCCGGGTTCCATCATGCATGCGAGCCCCAAAAGCCCCAACTGACGTCGTCGCACTGTGACCTCCAGTGTCTCAGCCGCGATGATAGGCGCCGCTCGAAGCCCTCGGGCCGGCATCTCCCTCCCGAAAGACCCCTAGACCTGATGTGCCTGGCCGCCCTGGCGCTCAACGCCGATCCACGCTTTCCTGTCGTCATCGCCACCAACCGTGATGAGTATTTTGCGCGCTCCAGTGCGCCGATGGCATGGTGGCAGGCGCGCGGCATGGCGCTGCTCGCCGGGCGCGACCTCGCCCACGGCGGCACCTGGTTGGGCCTGAACCGTGCCGGCCGACTGGCGCTGCTGACCAATGTGCGCGAGCCGTCACGCCACCGGCCGGATGCGCCGTCGCGCGGCACCCTGGTCATCGACTGGCTCGCCAGCGCGCTCGACGCAGCGCGCTTCAGCGCCACGCTGGCGCCGGGCTACAACGGCTTCAACCTGATCACGGCCGATCTGCGCCGCGGCGCCTGGCATTGGCTGAGCAACCGGACGGCGGCGCCGCTGGCCCTGCCGAATGGCGTGCACGCGCTGTCCAACGCGCTGGCCGGCACGCCCTGGCCCAAGACCGAGGCCTTGCGGGCCGCAGTGGTGACGGCGCTCGGACGGGCCGGTTCGGTCGCGCAGCTCACCGACGACTTGCTGGTGGCGCTGGCCGACGCGTCGATCGCGCCCGACGCCGAGCTGCCGGACACCGGCGTTGGCCTGGAGCGCGAACGGCTGCTGTCCGCGCGCTTCGTGCGCATCCTGGATCCATCGCGCCCCGGCGTCGCGATCTACGGCACCCGCTGCACGACGCTACTGATCCGCGAGGCCTCGGGCGCGACGCATCTGCTGGAACGCACGGTCACGGCCGAGGGCGACTGGCTCGCACCCGTCCACCACCGTCTGCCCGATTGGCCCTGAGAATGCTTGCCGTGAAAACACCCTCCCGATTGCTCCTCTGCTGCGGCCTCGCCGCCGCTCTCGGTCAGGCTGCATCCCAGCCTGTCGCCGCTGCTGCCGCCTCCGCACCGGCCACTGCCTCCAGTGCCCCGGAACACCCGCACCGCGGCCATGTGGTCGAGATCCGCGCGGCGCGGGTGCGCAGCCTGTCCGAGCAGATGAACCAGCCCGCCGAGGCACTGCGGCAGAGCTGCCGGTTCGAGTCCGACATTGCCACGCCACCGCCCCCGGGGCTCGTCAGCCTCAGCTTCGATGACGGCCCGGAGCCCGGCGCCACCGAGGCCATCCTGGCCCTGCTGGACAAGCACCAGGTCCCGGCCAGCTTTTTCCTGATCGCGTCCAAGGCCCAGCGTCACCCCGAGCTCGCGGCGCTCGTGAAGGCACACCCCCGCGCGCTGGTCGGCAACCACTCCTGGTCCCACCCCAATTTCCATGACATTCCGGCCGTCAGGCAGGCCAGCGAGGTCGAGCGCAGCGACGCCACCCTGGCCGCACTGCAAGCGCCCAAGCTGTTTCGCTACCCCTATGGCAACGCCAGCTGCGAGGCCAATGCGGACCTGCAACAGCGCGGCTACCGGATCGTCGGCTGGCATGTCGACAGCTGCGACTGGGCCTTCGACAAGACCGGCAGCATCGATGCGCACGAGGCCAAGATCTGCGGCGTCGACAAGGCCAACCGCGAGCACTTCATCGACCACGTCGTCGCCGCCGTGAAGGCACGCCGGGGCGGCATCGTGTTGATGCACGAAATCCATCCCAACACACTGGCCAAGCTGGACACGCTGATCGAGCGCCTGCTGGCCGAGGGCTTCCGCTTTGCGCCGCTGAACGCGGCGGAGTTCGAACCCTCGCTGCGCTAGCCGCCACGCGGCCGAGCCCGGCAGCTAGCGGATGATGAAGGCCGGCGCGGGGCGCCAAATGCGTCACATTGCAGTTTTGGACAAGACGCAGATACTGACCCCGCCTTGTGATTCCCGATCATGCTGAAAAAGATCTCAACCTCTGACGTGGTTCTGGGCATGTATCTGCAGTCGCTGGAGGGACCGTGGCTGTCCCACCCGTTCTGGAAGACCAAGTTCGTGCTGAACGATCCGGCCGACCTGGCCTTGCTGCGCCGCAGCCAGGTGGCGGAGGTCTGGATCGACATCAGCAAGGGCTCCGACGTCGTGCCCGGCGAGGCCGCACCGACCCTTGAGATCGGCTTGCCCCAGGCCCGCCCCGAGGTCGCCGCGCCCGATGCACCGGAGACGCCGAGCAACCCGGCGGCGCCCCGCGCCAGCCTGGAGGCCGAAATCGAGCGCGCCAGCCAGGTGCTCAACCGGTCCCGGCAGGCCGTG
This sequence comes from Burkholderiales bacterium, assembly GCA_003963075.1. Classification (GTDB taxonomy): domain Bacteria; phylum Pseudomonadota; class Gammaproteobacteria; order Burkholderiales; family Burkholderiaceae_C; genus Pelomonas. The sequence goes on along the minus strand of RXJV01000099.1, from coordinate 48,557 downwards.
ATGACGATGTTTGGCGAGGCCCGGCTGGGCCAGACGGTCAATGCCGACCGCTGCCTGCCGGTCGTCGAGGAGGTCACCCAATCGCTGGCCCGCAACCCCTCCGCCTTCGTCAGTCTGGCGCGGCTCAAGACTCGCGACGACTATACCTATATGCATTCCGTCGCGGTCTGCGCGCTGATGATCGGCCTGGCGCGCCAGCTTGGGCACACGGAGGAACAGGTCCGCGAGGCCGGCCTGGCCGGGCTGCTGCATGACATCGGCAAGATGCAGATGCCGCTCGACGTGCTCAACAAGCCGGGCTCGCTGACTGACGAAGAGTTCAGGGTGATGAGAACCCATCCGGAGCATGGCTACGAGCTGCTCAAGGAGGGCGTCAGGGTGCCCGAGGTGGCGCTCGACGTCGCACTGCACCACCACGAGAAGCTCGACGGCACCGGCTATCCCCATGGGCTTGCCGGTGAGCAGATCCGCCTGCAGGCCCGCATGGGCGCGATCTGCGATGTCTACGACGCGATCACCTCGACCCGCCCCTACCGCACCGCCTGGGATCCGGCCGGCTCGCTGCAGCGCATGGCGCAATGGAAGGGCCACTTCGATCCCACAGTCTTCCAGGCCTTCCTGAAAAGCATCGGCATCTATCCCACCGGCACCCTGGTCAGGCTGCAATCCGGCCGGCTGGCCGTGGTCGTCGAACAGAACCCGGACTCCCTCGTGAAGCCACGCGTCAAGGTCTTCTACTCGACCAAGTCGGGCATGCCGATCCCGGTGCAGATGCTCGATCTGGCGTCGCCCACGGCCAAGGATGCCATCGTCGGCCGGGAGCCTCCCGAGCCTTGGGGCTTCACCCATCTCGACGAGCTCTGGAACCCGCTCGCGAAACCCTGACGCGCCCCCAGAGCGCGCGCGGCCCGCGAATGTAGCGGGCGCGCCGAGACACAATCCGGCCGCCATGTCCGCCGCCGCCCTTCCCCGCCGCTCAACGTCCGAGCCGCGCCAGCTGGAGCGCTGCCTGCTGCTGGCCGTGCTGCTGCACATTTGGCTGGTGCTGATTTTTGGCAATGCCACCGGCAGCGCCGCGGCCGGCCAGGGCGTCTGGGGCAGCCTGACCGTCAAACTGCGGGGCCGCAGCGGTGATCGAGCCGACATGCCGCCCGGCGATGCGACCGCAGCGTCCGGCGACGCGCCAGCGGGCGCCGGCGGCAGGCCGAGCCAGGCTGGCCCCCGCGAGCCCATCGGTGCGGCGAAGCAGGGCCGTTGGAACCCCCAGGACGTGCCGCCCGAAGCCGCGCGCAGCGAGGAACTGTCAACGGCGGCCGCGAACACCGCGACGCTGGACCTGCCCGAGGGCTTCCGCCCGGTCGAACGCGAAAACCTCGCGCCCCTGCCACCCCGCCTACCGGTTGCCGATCCGAGCGTGATGCCATTGCGCCCGGCCGAGCTGTCCCGCCCGGTGCGCGCTGCAGCGACGCCGCCGACCGCTGAACTGCCTGCCGCGATCGGCCGGCTGGAGGCCCGGCCAGATGCCGCTGCCGCTGCTGCACCGCTGGCGCCGGCCACCAGCCTGCGCGCGACCGTGCGGGCTGCCGAACTGCCGCCCCGGGCCGATGAACTGCCCGCCCAGGTGCGGCGCCTCGACAGCGCGCCGCCCAGCGCAGACACCGCGGCCCTGCCGAGCCCGGCCGCGCTGCGCGCGGCACCGCCCCCGGCGGTCAGCGCGGCCGGTGCCGACCTGCCGCCGCCGGTGCGCCGGCTGGAGGCCGAGGCGGCGGTGGGCGCATCGCTGCCGCGCGCTGCCGATCTGCGCAGTGCGGCGCCCGCCACCGCCGCCCCGCCCGCCGCCGAGACCACCGTGCCGGCGGCCGTGCAGCGGCTGGAGTCCTCGGCGCAATCGGTCGGCGCCAGCGCGTTGACGCCTGCCAGCGAGCTGCGGCCGTCCGGCGCCGCGGCCCACACACCGGCTTCCCTGCCCGGCAGCCAGGACCTGCCCGCAGCGGTGAAGCGGATGGACGCTGGCGATGCAGCCGGCACGGTCACCTCGATGCGGCCGGCGGCACCAGCCCGCGTGGACGCGACGGCGCCAGCCGGCGCGGCCCTTTCCGATCTCGCCGGCGCCCTGCCCGGCACCGTGTCGGCTCCTGCCGGCCCCGCCCAGGGCGACCCCAACGCCAGCCCCTTTGCCGCGCCCAGGGCGTCGACCGGTTCGCCCGACGCCGGCCCTCGTGTCGGAGCGGAGCCAGCGCAGCCGCCCAGTGCAGCGGCCAGCGTAGCGTCGCGGCCGCCGCTCAATCTGTCGCTGCCACGCGGTGACATCGCCGCCCGCCGCGGCCCGGGCCTGATCGACCTGCTGCCCCAACCGCCGGAGCGCAAGTCCAAACTGGAGCAGTCCATCGAGGATGCCGTCAACAAGGACTGTCGCAAGGCCTACAGCAATGCCGGCATCCTGGCGGCGGTGCCGCTGGCGATCGATGCGGCGCGCGGCAAGGGCTGCAAGTGGTGAGGCGGGCTCAGCCGCGCGGCTCGCGCCCGGCCTCCTCGAAGGGCCCGCGCGGCCAGCGGCTGCGAGCGGCGGACCTTCGACTCAGAACCCGCTCAGCACGACCTTGCCGCGCATGCGCCCCGACTCGACCAACGCGTGGGCGCGCCGGAGCTGCTCCGCGTTGATCGGGCTCAGGTGCTCGCTGACCGTGCTGCGCAGCCGGCCGGCGTCGACCAGCTCGGCCACGCGGGCCAGCAGCCGGCCCTGCTCGGCGATGTCGGGCGTGCCGAACATCGGCCGGGTGAACATCATTTCCCAGTGCAGCGACAAGGCCTTGCGCTTGAGCGCCATCACGTCGAGCGGCGTGGCCGGGTCGTCGATGATGCCGATGCGGCCCTGCGGGGTCGCGAGGTCGACGAGCTGGGCCCAGTGCTGGTCGCTGTGGGTCAGGCTGGCGATGTAGTCAGCCTCGGCAATGCCGGCCGCGACAAGCTGGGGCCGCAGCGGCTGGCCGTGGTCGACGACGGCGTGGGCGCCGAGCTGCTGTACCCAGGCCTGGGTCTCGGGCCGGCTCGCGGTACCGACGATGCGCAGCCGCGTCAGCTGGCGGGCCAGCTGCACGAGGATGGAGCCGACCCCGCCGGCGGCACCGGTGATGAGCAGCGTGCGGCCCTCGCCACCGCCCTCGGGCACGCCCAGCCGGTCGAACAGCAGCTCCCAGGCGGTGATGGCCGTCAGCGGCAGCGCGGCGGCGTCGGCATCGCTCAGGCTCGCCGGCGCGCGGGCGGCGATGCGGTGGTCCACGAGTTGCAGCTCGGCGTTCGAGCCCGGGCGGTTGATCGCACCGGCGTAGTACACGCGGTCGCCCACCGCGAAGCCCTGCACGGCGGCGCCGAGCGCCTCCACCGTGCCGACGGCATCCCAGCCCAGCACTTCGGGCTGGCCCGGCTGCGGCGCGCGCTGGCGGCGCACCTTGGTGTCGACCGGGTTCACCGACACCGCGGCCACGCGCACCAACAGGTCGTGCGGGGCCGGCGTGGGCGCCGGGAGTTCGAGATCGACCAGGGCCTCCGGGTGGTCGATGGGCAGGGCGTGCAGGTAGCCGATGGCTTTCATGGCGATGTCCTTGTGTCTGGCAAAACGGAAGACCGCCATGGTGGCCCGCGTCATTCCATCCGGAAAGACGAGAATCAGCGAATCAGTTTCACGATCGAAATGAAAACAGACCGCCTCGCCCCACTGCAGCTGTTCGTCGCCGTGGCCGAGGCCGGGAGTTTTTCCGCGGCTGCGCGGCGGCTGGGCCTTGGCCCGGTGCAGGCGAGCGCCACCATCGCGCGGCTGGAGCGCGAACTGGGGGGGCGGCTGTTCGAGCGCTCGACACGGCGGCTGCGCCTGACCGACGCCGGCGAGCAGTGGCTGCCCCACGCCCGCGAACTGCTGACGGCCTGGGAGGACGGGCAGGCCGCGCTGCGGGGCGCCGGTGGCGAGACGCAACCCCTCAGCGGCACCGTGCGCGTGAGCCTGCCCAGCGACCTCGGGCGCCAGCACCTGTGGCGCTGGATCGAGGAGTTCGCCGCGCAGGAAGGGAGCACGGACCTGCGGCTGGAGCTGCGCATCAGCGACCGGCTGGCCGACCTGGTGCAGACGCCCGTGGACTACGCGGTGCGCTATGGCGAGCCGCCGGACTCCCGCCTCATCGCCCTGCCGCTCGCGCCGGACAACGCCCGCGTGCTGTGCGCCAGCCCGGCCTACCTCGCGCGCCACGGCACGCCGCGCACGCCCGATGAGCTGCGCGGCCACGAGTGCCTGCGCTTCGTGCTCGGCGACAGCCTGCACGGCCGCTGGCGCTTTGGCGCGAGCGACGGCAGCTGGCAGGCGGTGGAGGTGGCCGGTGCCCGCATCGCCGACGACGGCGGCCTGGTGCGGGAATGGGCCCTGGCCGGGCTGGGCCTGGCGTACAAGAGCCGGCTCGATGTCGCGGCCGACCTCGCTGCGGGCCGGCTCGTCGCCCTGCTGCCGCAGTGGCAGGGCGAACCAGCCCCGCTGCACTGGATGGCGGTGGGCCGCCACCGGCTCACGCCGGCGCTGCGGCGGCTCGCCGCCTTCCTGCGGGCCCGCTGCGAACCCCTGGGCACGGCGCCGCCCTCGCACCACACCGGCCAATAGCCTGCAAAAAAAAGGCCGACCACCGAAGTGGCCGGCCAGACGCGCCGAAGCGCTCGAGGGAGAGGGGCAATAGGAGTTCGGTCGGGGCGCCGGTTTCAGCCCTTGTCCACCGGCATCACGCCGGGCATGCCGTGCAACGGCAGTGCGGTGCTGCTCTCGGCCACGGGGCGGGCGGCGGGCTTCTTGTCCCGCACCAGGTAGCTGTAGAGCACCGGCACGACGACCAGGGTCAGCAAGGTCGAGGTGATGACGCCGCCGATGATGGCGCGGCCCATCGGCGCCTGGATCTCGCCGCCGTCGTTGAGCGCGATCGCCATCGGCAGCATGCCGAAGACCATCGCGGCCGTCGTCATGATGATCGGGCGCATCCGGATCAGCCCGGCCTCGCGCAGCGCCTCGGCCACCGTGGCGCCCGCCTTGCGGGCATGGTTGGCAAAGTCCACCAGCAGGATGGCGTTCTTGGTGACGAGGCCCATCAGCATCACGAGGCCGATCATCGAGAACACGTTGAGCGTGGAGCGCCACAGCAGCAGGGCCAGCATCACACCGATCAGCGCCAACGGCAGGCTGGCCATGATGGCGATGGGCTGCAGGAAGCTGCCGAACTGGCTGGCCAGCACGATGTAGATGAAGATCACCGCCAGGCCCATCGCCGCGAGCAGGCCGTTGAAGGCCTCGGCCTGCTGCTTGCCGGCGCCGTCGACCTTGAAGCTGACGCCCGGCGGCAGCTGCGTGCTCTTGATGAGCTTTTGCACATCGGCGTTCACATCGCCGCTGGGGCGGCCCTGCACGGCCGCGAACACGGCCTCGCGGCGCTGCAGGTTCTCGCGGCGGATCACCTCGGGGTTGAACACCGAATCGATGCTGGCGACCTGGTCCAGCGTGATCGGCGCGCCGTCCTTGGAGAAGGCGACCGGCAGCTTGGCCATCTGTTCGATGCGAGCGCGCTGTTCGCGCGGCAGGCGCAGCATCACCTCGACCTGGTTGCCGTCCGGCGTCGTCCAGTAGGTCGCCACGTCGCCGTTGACATAGGCGCGCAGCGACGCGGCGATCTGCGGCGCGGTCAGGCCCAGCTCGCGGATGGCCGAGTCCTTCAGCCGCACCGCAAAGGCCGGCAGGCCGGGCTTGACGGTCGTGTCCACGTCCACCGCGCCAGGAATGGTCTTGATCTTCTCGACGAGATCCTTGGCAGACTGGGTCAGCACCTCCGGGTCGGTGCCGAGCAGGGTGATCCAGATCGGCCGGTCGAAGCCGACGCTGACCTCGATGCCCGGGATCTTGGCGATGTCGGCGCGGATCGCGTCCTCGATCTCCTTTTGCGAGCGCTTGCGGTCGCTGCGGTCCGCCAGGGTGATGTTCAGTGACGCCTGGTTGCGCCCGGTGGACAAGCCCTCACCGGAGCTACCGACCACCGTCGAGACGATCTTGATCTCCGGATAGGTCTTCAGGATGTCCTCGACCTGCGCCACCTTGGCGCTGCTGCGCTCGATGCTGCTGGCCACCGGCATGCGCAGATTGACCTGGGTGAAGCCGTTGTCCGTCTGCGGGACAAACTCGCTGCCCACCAGGGGTGCCAGCATCAGCGCCGCCACGAAGCTGGCGAATGCACCCCACATCACCAGGCCGCGCGGTGTCAGGGTCGCGAAGCGCAGCACGCGGCGGCCGGTCTTGAGGCGCCTGCCGTCGGCGTCGAAGGGTCGGCCATAGGCCGGGATCGGCGGCACGAAAACACGGTAGCGCCGGCCGGAAAAGGCCCAGTCGATCAGGCGCTCGTAGCTGCCGTGCAGGCGGTCCATGCACCAGTCGGTCGCGCGGATCGCGTGGCCGACGAGCGGCAGGCGCTTGACGCGCTCGTTGATCGGGTCATGCCAGACCGAGGACAGCATCGGGTCCAGCGTGAAGCTGACGAACAGGCTCACCAGCACCGCCACGGCCACCGTGATGCCGAAGGGGTAGAAGAACTTGCCGATGATGCCGCCCATGAAGGCCACGGGCACGAACACCGCGCAGATCGCGAAGGTCGTGGCCATCACCGCGAGACCGATCTCGTTTGTGCCGTCGGCGGCGGCCTGCTGGTGGCTCTTGCCCATGCCGACATGCCGCACGATGTTCTCGCGCACGACGATGGCGTCGTCGATCAGCAGGCCGATGCACAGGCTCAGCGCCATCATGGTCATGAAATTCAGCGTGAAGCCGAAGGCATGCACCGCGATGAAGCTGGAGATCACGGCGATGGGCAGGGTCAGCCCGGTGATGATGGTTGAGCGCCAGCTGTGCAGGAACAGGAAGACGATGGCCACCGTCAGCAGCGCGCCTTCGATCAGCGTGTGCCTGAGGCCGGTCAGGGACTCCTTGACGAAGTCGCTGTTCGCATAGATCAGCCGCAGCTCGACGTCATGCGGCAGCACCTTGCGCAGTTCGGCCATCGCGTCCTTCACCGCTTCGCCGGTGGCGACGATATTGGCATCCTGCTGCTTGAAGATGTTGAAGCTGACCGCCGGCTGGCCGTTGATGCGGGCGATGCTGTCCACCTCGCGCTCGCGCTCGACCAGGGTGCCGAGGTCGTTCAGCGTCAGCGCCAGGCTGCCGCGGCGCGCCACCACCATCTGGCCGAAGGCCTTGGGGTCCTTGACGCGGCCCTCGACGCGCAGGATGGCGTCCGCCGTCTGGTCGGACAGCAGGCCCACCGGCTGGTCGCTGTTCGCTTCGGCCAACGCCTTGGAGATCTCGGCCGGCGTCACGCCATAGGCGCGCAGGCGCATCGGATCGAGGTCGATGCGCACCTCGCGGTTCGTCATGCCACCCACATCCACCTTGGCCACGCCCTCGACGCGCGCCAAGCGCTTGGAGACGATCAGGTCGGCCATCATCGACAGCTCGCGCGAGCCGCGGGTGCTGGACAGCAGGGCCATCACGACGATGGGCTGGGCGTTGTCGTTCTGGAAGCGGGAGACCGTCGGCGGTTTCGCATCCTTGGGAAAGGCGGCCTGGGCCGCAGCGACGCGGTCGCGCAGATCCTGCATCGCGCGGCCCATGTCGGTGTTCAGGCCGAACTCGACACTGGCCTGCACGCGACCCTCGAAGCTGCGCGACTGGATGCGCTCGACGCCGGCGATGGAGTTCAGCGCCTCTTCAAGCGGCTTGGCGATCTCACGCTCGACCGCCTCGGGCGAGGCGCCGGGGTAGCGCACATCGATGCCGGCGCCGGGGAAGGCGATGTCGGGCATCTGCTCGACGCCCAGCCTGGCGTAGGAAAACAGGCCCAGCACGCACAGGGCCACCATCACCATGGTCGCGAAGACCGGGTTCTGGATCGAAACGCGGGTCATCCACATGAGTCGCCCCTTATTGCTGCACCGGCGCCGACGCCGCGCTGCTGATTGCGACCGTGGACTTGACAGCCACGACCTTGGCCTTGTCGCCCTCGCGCAGGTTGTCGAAACGCGCGGCCAGCACCTGGGCCTCGGGCTTGAGGCCGTGCAACACCTCGACGCGCCCTTCACGCGGGTCGCTGCGGCCGGTGGTCACGACGCGGCGCACCAGGGATCCGTCCTCGATCATCCAGACCTGTTCCTGGCCGGAATTGCGGGTGATGGCGGCCAGCGGCACGGTCAGGCGCTGGGTGTCGTCGGGCAGCACCACCTTGGCGACGGCGTACTGGCCGGCGCGGTAGAGCTCCTTGGGGTTGTCCAGCACCAGGGTCACGCCGATCGAGCGTGTGCCCGGTTCGGCGCTCGGCGCGATGCGCGCGATGCGGGCCTCCACCGGCTGGTCCACGCCCTCGACCTTCACCTGCACCGACATGCCCGGCTGCAGCCGGCTGACCTCATGGGTGCCCACCAGGCCCGCCAGCTCCAGCCGGGCGAGATCGACGATGGTCAGGACCTGCTGCTCGGCGGCCAGCTTCTCGCCCGGCAGCGCATGGCGCTTGGCGACGATGCCATTGATCGGCGACACCAGCGCGGCCTGGCGCAATGTCACCTCGCTGGTGTCGAGCTGGGCCTTGGCCGCAAGCCAGTTCGCACGGGCCGATTCGAATGCGGCACGCGAGGTGTCCAGCGCGGTCTGCGCAATGAAGTTCTTGGCCGCCAGACCTTCGTTGGCCTTGTAGCTGCGTTCGGCCTAGTCCATCTGGGCGCGCATCGCCTCGACGCTGGCGCCGCGCTCGGCGATCCGGTAGCGCAGTTCCTCCAGGTCGACCTGGCCGAGCGCCTGGCCGGCCTTGACACGGCTGCCCTCGCCGACCGCGAGGCTCAGCAGCGTGCCGTTGGACTTGGACTTCACGACCACCGTGCCCGGTGCCACCAGCGGGCCACTGAATTCGATCGTGGCCGGCATCGTGGTCAGCGTGGGCTTGATGACCTCGCTCGCCACGAACTCCAGTGCGGGCTTCTGCGGGTCGTCACCGGGCTTCTTGGGTCCATCGCCCTTGCTCGCCATGACGGCCATGCCGGCCCCACCCACGACCAACACCAACGCGGCAACACCGCCCAACTTCCAAGACTTGCGCATGGCTCCCCCAAGACACTCTCTGCTTCAGACCTTTGCAGTCTAGAAACACAGTCTCTGGGGTGCAGCGCCGTTGTGACGAAACGCGGTTTGCTGGGGCTGAGTTGCACTGCGCCCGGACCAGCCGGTTCAGCCAACGGCCGGTTGCGGCATCCCGCGCGGCGCTGGCCGGCGGCCCTCAGCAGCGCGGGGCTGCAGCGCGGGCCGGGCCGGCCCGATCAACGCGTCGACGCGCGCTGCTGACGTGCCCGCACGACCAGCACACCAAGGCCGGCGGCCAGCAGCAGCAGGGAGGCAGGCTCGGGCACCGGCGCCAGCGCGACTCCCTTGAAGCTCTCGGTGGCGGCGGCCTTGTCGAGGATGGTGAAGTCGGACTGGGCGCCCTTGTCGATCAGCGCGTACAGGTAGTTGCCGCCATAGCTGTCCAGCGTGCCGTTGACGACATTGCCGCTGAAGCCTCCGGTGGCATACAGAACCGTCTCGCCGCTGTCGAGCACCCGGCCGGTCAGACCGATCGCGCCACCGGCCTGCTTGGGCTTGCCGTTGCTGCCGTCGTTCTGGACGCCACCGGTGCTCGAGAAGGTGTAGTCGTACTTCCAGACGGCCGCCCCGGTCAGGCTGAAGCGGCTGATGCCGAGAATCGCGTCCGCGACATACACGGTGCTGGCATTCGAGAAGTAGAAGTCGTACGGCCCCTGGAAATTGGTCGTCGCGCTGGTGTTGCCGGCCGAGCGGCCGGTGGCTGCGGACACCAGAGCGTTGTAGTCGAACAGGCGCGTGGCCGACGCGGCCAGTCCCGTGGGCGTGCCGGTACCGATCGCCCAGATGCCATTGTTGGCCGCCTGGCGCGAGGCCGCGTAGAGCTGCCCGTTCTGGATATCGACGCGGTTGATGTTCGAGGTCGACAGCACTGGCCCGGCGGAGCCGGCGACCTGCGTCGAGCTGGAAGCACCGAGGGTCGTCGTCCGCACGCCGCCGGTGGCGTTCTGTGACCCACCGCTAATGTTCCCGGCCGTGTAGAAGCGCTGGCCGTCCAGGCTGACCGCGGAGCGGATGTTGTCGCCGTTGTAGGCGTCGCCCAGCGACGTGCTCGTGTCGACATTGCCCACCGCATCGACGCGACCGATCACACGATTGACCACCGACGGCGCGAACTTCGCCCCCTGACCGGTCGCCGGATTGTTCGCATTGGTCGGTGCCGATGCGGTGATGACCGTCGAGGTCTGCGACTGGTTGTAGCCCGCCATCGTCAGATAGCGGCCATCGGCCGAGCGGCGCAGCGAGCCCTCAGAACCGGAGTTGCTGGCCATCGTCAGGCCGCGCTGGCCGGATGCTGTCGCGGCGCTCGGAAGCACGATCGGGTTCAAGCGGGCGCTGGCCGCCAGCGGCGAAGCCAGGGCGTATTCCTGCAGGTAGACGACCGAGGCCGTGTCGGTCAGCAGGTTCTTGCCGCCGTCACTGCGGTCCTTTCCATCGACCATGCCGAGGTTGGGCGTCGCTGCGCTCCAGCCGCCGACCTTCTGGGCCACGATGCTGTCCGCCAGGAATGCGGTGCCGGCCGCTCGTCCGGGCACCGACACCGGCTGAGCCAGCGACGGGGCGCCTGCCGCAGCAAGCAAAGCGGCGAGCGTGGTGAGCGCCCAGGTCGATTTCAGTGAACGTCGCGACAAACGCATAGCAAACCCTTCGACGGTTGTTGTGATGATCAAGGCAAAGGCTGTGAAGGATGCACGAACTCGTTGAAAGCTTTGTTACGACTCCGCGAAACGCGAGGCGTTTCAGTCGTCGTTGCTGCGCGGCGCCGTCGAAGCCACGCGGTCCGGCCGTTCCGGCCCGCGCTCCATGCGGCAGGGCCCCGCGTCAGCGCCGACCCGCGATGGCCTGCACCGGCAACACCACATCGCCGCACTGCGCCCGATGCCGCAGCGCATGGTCCATCAGCACCAGCGCGAGCATGGCCTCGGCAATCGGCGTGGCGCGGATGCCCACGCAGGGGTCGTGGCGGCCGAAGGTCTCGACAACCACCGGCTGGCCGGCACGGTCGATGCTGGCCTTGGGGCTGCGGATCGAGCTGGTGGGCTTGATCGCGATCTCGGCCACCAGGTCCTGCCCGGTGGAGATGCCGCCGAGCACGCCGCCGGCGTTGTTGCTCGCAAAGCCCTCGGGCGTCAGCTCATCGCCATGCTCGCTGCCTTTTTGCGCGACCGACGCGAAGCCCGCGCCGATCTCGACGCCCTTGACCGCGTTGATGCCCATCAGCGCATAGGCGATGTCGGCATCGAGCTTGTCGAACAGCGGCGCGCCCAGGCCGACCGGCACGCCGGTGGCCTCCACACGAATGCGCGCACCGACCGAATCGCCGGCCTTGCGCAGCCGGTCCATATAGTCCTCGAGTTCGGCGATCTGGCTGGCGTTGGGGGCGAAGAAGGGGTTCTGGCCCACGTGCTGCCAGCCTTCGAAGGCGATGGGGACCTCGCCGAGCTTCGTCATGCAGCCGCGGAACTCGGTGCCGTAGGCCTGCTTCAACCATTTGCGGGCCACGGCCCCGGCGCCCACCATCGGCGCGGTCAGGCGTGCGGACGAACGGCCGCCGCCACGCGGGTCGCGCAGGCCGTATTTGCGCCAGTAGGTGTAGTCGGCATGGCCCGGACGGAAGGTGTCGAGGAGGTTGCCGTAGTCCTTGCTGCGCTGGTCGGTGTTCTCGATCAGCAGGCAGATCGGCGTGCCGGTGGTCAGGCCCTCGTAGACACCGGACAGGATCTTGACCGCGTCGGGCTCGTTGCGCTGGGTGACGTGGCGGCTGGTGCCGGGGCGGCGGCGGTCCAGTTCAGGCTGGATGTCGGCCTCATTGAGCGCCAGGCCGGGTGGGCAGCCGTCGATGACGCAGCCGATGGCCGGGCCGTGGCTTTCGCCGAAGTTGGTAACGCGGAAGAGATCGCCGAAGGTGCTGCCTGACATAGCCCTCGAGTTTAGGCGGCGCCCCAAGCAAAAAGCGGCCCGTCAAGGCCGCCTTGTCAGCTTGCGAACTTCAAAGTTTGGGTTCGGCCTCGGCCGCGTTCTCTTCGACCGGCCAGTCGCGGATATAGGCCTTGAGCATGCGGTTCTCGAAGTCCTGGCTGTCCACCACCGCCTTGGCCACGTCGTAGAACGAGATCACGCCCATCAGCGTGCGGCCGTTCATCACCGGCATATAGCGCGCGTGGCGGCCCAGCATCATGCGGCGCACCTCATCGATCTCGGTCTCGGGCGTGCAGGTCAGCGGGGCGTCGTCCATCACGGTGCGGACGATGGTGGTGCCCACCGCGCCGCCGTTCTTCACGACGGCCTGGATGACCTCGCGGAAGGTCAGCATGCCGACCAGATCGCCATGGTCCATCACCACCAACGAGCCGATGTCGCGCTCGGCCATCACGTCGATGGCGTCCTTGAGCGGCTGGTCCGGCGAGACGGTGAACAGGGTGCCGCCTTTGACGCGCAAGATATCGACGACTTTCATGGGAGTCTCCGGGACATGTTGTCCAGGCAACATAGCACACAATCCCCGCGCCTCCACCCCATAGAAAACACCATGCCAGGCTTCGACACCCTCGCCCTGCATGCCGGCGCCGTGCCCGACCCGGGTACCGGCGCGCGGGCCACGCCGCTGCACCTGTCCACCTCCTTCGTCTTCGACAACGCCGAGCACGCCGCCTCGCTGTTCAACATGGAGCGCTCCGGCCATGTCTACAGCCGGCTCTCCAACCCGACCACCGCCGTCTTCGAGGAACGCATGGCCGCGCTGGACGGCGGCGTGGGCGCCATCGCGACGGCCAGCGGCCAGGCAGCGCTGCACCTGGCCATCGCCACGCTGATGGGCGCGGGCGGCCACATCGTCGCCAGCACGGCGCTCTACGGTGGCAGCCACAACCTGCTGCACTACACGCTGCGCCGCTTCGGCATCGAGACCACCTTCGTCAACACGCGCGACCTGGACGCCTGGCGCGCCGCCATCCGGCCCGAGACGCGCCTGCTGTTCGGTGAAAGCCTGGGCAACCCGGGGCTGGACGTGCTGGATATCCCGGCCGTCAGCGCGCTGGCCCATGACGCCGGCCTGCCGCTGCTGGTGGACGCCACCTTCACGACGCCCTATCTGCAGCGCCCGGCCGAGCTGGGCGCCGATCTGGTCTATCACTCGGCCACCAAGTTCCTGTGCGGCCACGGCACCGTGGTGGGCGGCGTGCTGGTGGACGCCGGCCGCTTCGACTGGCAGGTAGCGCACGACGCCAGCGGCCGGTTCGCGACGCTGTGCGAGCCCTACGACGGCTTCCACGGCATGGTGTTCGCCGAGGAAAGCACGATCGGCGCCTTCCTGCTGCGCGCGCGGCGCGAGGGCCTGCGCGACTTCGGCGCCTGCATGAGCCCGCACACCGCCTGGCTGATGCTGCAGGGGCTGGAGACCCTGCCGCTGCGCATGGCCCGGCACGTGGCCAACGCGCAGGCCGTGGCCGAGTTCCTCGCCGCGCAGCCGCAGGTGGCCGGCGTGAGCTACCCCGGGCTGGAGAGCCACCCGGACCATGCCCTCGCCCAGCGCCTGCTGCCGCGCGGCGCCGGGGCCGTTTTCTCGTTCGACCTCAAGGGCAGCCGCGAACAGGGCCGCGCCTTCATCGAGTCGCTGAAACTGTTCTCGCACCTGGCCAACGTCGGTGATGCGAAATCGCTCGTCATCCACCCGGCCAGCACCACGCATTTCCGCATGGACGACGCGGCGCTGCGCCAGGCCGGCATCGGGCCCGGCACCATCCGCCTGTCCATCGGCCTGGAAGACCCGGCCGACCTGATCGACGACCTCAAGCGGGCCCTCAAGGCCGCCGCCAAATCATGAAGCTCATCGTCGACGGCCATGAGGCCTACGCCTACACCGGCGGCAAGCCCTTCGACCCCGCCCTGCCCTGCGTCGTCTTCATCCACGGCGCGCTGAACGACCACCGCGTCTGGACCCTGCTGGCGCGCTGGTGCGCCCACCACGGCTACGGCGTGCTGGCCGTGGACCTGCCGGGCCACGGCCGCAGCGCCGGACTGCCGCTGACCCGCGTCGAGGCCATCGCCGCCTGGCTGCACCGGCTGCTGGACCTTGCCGGCGTGCAGCAGGCCACGCTGGTGGGCCACAGCATGGGCTCGCTGATCGCGCTGGAAGCCGCCGCCCGCGCCAGCAGCCTCGTGATGGTGGGCACCGCCTACCCGATGAAGGTGTCCGAGGCACTGCTCGCCACCGCCCGCGAACAGCCCGAGGCCGCGATGGCGATGGTGACCGCCTTCTCGCACTCGCTGTCCAGTGCCAAGCCGGGCTACCCCGGCCCGGGCGTCTGGCTGCGCGGCGGCTCGATGGCGCTGATGCGCCGGCTGCAGGCGCGGCAGACGGCCGTCAACCTGTTCGAGAACGACTTCCAGGTCTGCGACCGCTACACCGGCGGCGAAGCCGCCGCCGCCCGGGTGAGCTGCCCGGTGCATTTCATTCTCGGTGCGCTGGACCAGATGACCTCGCCCAAGCAGAACGCCGTGCTCGGCGCCCTGCTGAAACCCCGCGTGCACACCGTGCCCGCCGGCCATGCGCTGATGGCCGAAGCGCCCGACGCCGTGCTCGCCGCACTGCGCCAGGCTCTGCCCGCCCCCGGCACTCCCACCTGAACCTGACGATGACTGAATCCAACACCCCCAGCCGCTCAAGGCGGCTGCTGAGCCTGCTCGCCCTGGCGACGCTGGCGCCCCTGGCCGCCTTCGCAGACGAAGGCCAGTGGATGCCGCAGCAACTGCCGCAGCTCGCCCCGCGGCTCAAGCAGCTCGGCCTGCAGCTGCCCGCACGCCAGCTGGCCGACATGACCCGGCACCCGCTGAACGCCGTGGTGTCGCTGGGCGGCTGCTCCGGCGCCTTCGTGTCGGCCGAGGGCCTGGTGATCACCAACCACCATTGCGCCTTCGACGCCATCCAGCGCAATGCGACGGCGCAGCGCAACCTGATGGCCGAGGGCTTCCTGGCCCGCAGCCGTGCCGAGGAGCTGCCGGCCGGCAGCACTGAACGGTTCTATGTCACCGACCACATCGACGACGTCACCGCCGAGGTGACCGGCGGGCTGCCTGCCACCCTCGGCGGTGCCGAGCGGCATGCGCAGATCGAGCAGCGCATCAAGGCGCTGATCGCGGCCTGCGAGCATGACCCGGCCTACCGCTGCACCGTGCCGAGCTTTCATCGCGGGCTGAGCTACTACCGCGTGCGCCAGCTGATGATCCGCGACGTGAGGCTGGTGTATGCGCCGTCCGAGCGCATCGGCAACTTCGGTGGCGAGGTGGACAACTTCGAGTGGCCGCGCCACACCGGCGACTTCGCCTTCCTGCGCGCCTATGTCGGCCGCGACGGCCGCCCCGCCGACCCCTCGCCCGACAACGTCCCCTACCGGCCGCGCGACTTTCTCACGGTGTCCACCGCCGGCCTGCGCGAGAACGACCCCATCCTGCTGGCCGGCTACCCCGGCCGCACCCAGCGCTACCGCCTGCCCGCCGAGGTGCGCGCCGCACGCGATGTGCAGCTGCCCAGGCGTGTTGCCGAGACCCAGGCCGACATCGCCGTGATCCGCACCGCCACCGCACCCGACCCGGAATCGGTGGTGCGCTACGCCTCGGTGGTGCGCGGCCTGGCCAACGGCCTCAAGCGCAGCCAGGGCACGCTCGACGGCCTGACACGGCGCGACATCGCGGCCCAGAAGGACGCCCACGATGCAGACTTCCGGCGCTGGCTCGCCGCCCAGGGCCGCAGCGACGACCTCGCGACGCTGCGCGAGCTTGACGCCGCCATCGCGGACGACCAGCTGCTGTCCAGCCAGGAGTTCGGCCTGGGCGTGGCCCTCCACAGCGACCTCTACCGCAGCGCCCGCACCCTATACCGGCTGGCCCTGGAACAGCGCAAGCCCGACGCCGAACGCGAGCCCGGCTTCCAGCAGCGCGACCTGCCGCAGATCCAGGCGCGGCTGGCCCGGCTGGAAAAGACGTCCCTGCCCGCGGTGGATGCGGCCCGCTGGCAGGCCGCGCTGCAGCGCTACGCGGCGCTGCCCGCGCCGACCCATCCGGCCGGGCTGGACGCCCTGCTGCCGGCACCCGACGAGGTGCGGGCACGGGTCACCGGCAGCGAGCTCGCCGACCGTGCGCGCCGCGAGGCCTGGATGTCGCAACCCGTCGACGCCTTCGAGGCCTCGACCGACCCGCTGATCCGCCTGGCCGTCGCCCACCAGCCTCTGCTGCTCGCGCTGGAAACGCGCCGCAAGGCCGTGGACGGCACGCTGGAGCAGTTGGTGCCGCGCTACATGCAGGCCTACATCGCCTACCGCCAATCGCGCGGCGAGCCGGTCTACCCCGATGCCAACGGCACGCTGCGCGTGACCTTCGGCCGCGTGAGCGGCTACCGCCCGCGCGACGGCGTGCTGAAGCTGCCGTTCACCACCCTCGAAGGCGTGCTGGAAAAGCACACCGGCCAGGCCCCGTTCGACGCGCCGGCCGCGCTGCGCGAGGCTGCGGCGGCCCAACGCGGCGGGCCCTACCGCGACGCGGTGCTGGGCGCGGTGCCGGTGAACTTCCTGTCCACCGCCGACACCACTGGCGGCAATTCGGGCTCGGCCGTGATGAACCGGCGCGGTGAACTCGTCGGCCTGAATTTCGATTCGACCTACGAAGCCATCGCCAAGGACTGGGCCTTCGACCCGGCCATGACGCGCGCCATCCATGTCGACATCCGCTATGTGCTGTGGGTGATGCAGCAGGTCGACCATACCGACGCGGTGCTGCGCGAACTGACGATCCGCGGAACGCACTGAGGCCGTTGGCCCTCAGCCCAGCATGTAAGCGGCCTCGTCGGGCCGGCGCACCGCCTGCACATACTCGGCGGTGAAGCCGGGCCAGATCGCGACGATGCGGCCGTCCTCCGCCCGGTACCAGGAGCGGCACTGGCTCCAGACCGAGCCCGCGAGCCGATGCTGTTGCGCGGCGTCGAAGGCGCTGGCCACCTCCGGGCGCACCGCGATCCAGCGCCGCCCCTCGCGCTGCACCCGCCGGATGCAGGCCAGCACATGCTCGGCCTGAGGCTCGATATAGAGCAGCGTCGAGGTGTGGCCCGTGCCGGTGTTGGGACCCAGCATCAGAAACAGGTTGGGGAAGCCCGGCACGGTCACGCCCAGGTAGGCCCGCGGCCCGCCAGCCCAGGCCTCGGACAGGGTCTGGCCACCGGGCCCGGTGATCTGCAGGCTCTGCAGCATCTGGATGGTGTCGAAGCCGGTGGCGCAGACCAGCACATCGAGCGCGTGCTCCCGGCCATCGGCCGTCAGCAGGCCGCGTGCGGTGACGCGGCTGATGGGCGTCGTGACCAGCTCGGACTGCGGCAGCGCCAGCGCCGGGAAGTAGTCGTTGGAGTAGATGATGCGCTTGCAGCCCAGGGGATAAGGCGGCGTCAGCGCCTCGCGCAGCGCGGCGTCGGCCACCTGGCGGCGGCGGTGCGCGTTCGCAACGGCCAGCATGCCGCGCCGGGCCAGCGTGCCGTCGTCAAAGCCGCGCCGGCCCCATTCCAGCAACTGCACCCACAGCCAGCGCACCGTGGCGGCGTAGGGTGGCAGACGGCTCAGCAGCGCATCCAGCCGGCCATAGCGGCGATCCAGCCGGGGCAGCACCCAGTTGGCGGTGCGCTGGAACACCGTCAGCCGCGCTGCGGCGGGCGCCAGCGCCGGCACCAACTGCGAGGCGGTGGACCCCGTGCCGATGACCCCGATGCGCAGGCCCTCGAGCCGGGCGCCTTGCGGCCAGCGGGCCGTATGCAGGCGCTGGCCTTGAAAGTCGCCGAGGCCCGGGAGGTCGGGCCAGCGCGGCTGGCTCAGCGGCCCGGTACTGTAGACAAAGTAGCGCGCCCGCACCGTCTCGCCGCTGTCCAGCCGCAGCACCCAGCGGCCGGCTGTCGCGTCAAAGCGCGCCTCGGTGATGCGCCGGCCCAGACGCATCCGGGCCGGCAGATGGTGCTTGTCGGCCAGGCGCTGCTGGTAGGCCTGGATCTCGGGCGCGTCGGCAAAGCGGTGGGTCCAGCGCGGGTTGGGCGCGAACGAAAAGCTGTAGGCCGGCGCCGGCACGTCGACCTGGGCGCCGGGGTAGCGGTTGTCCCACCAGGTGCCGCCCAGGCCCGCGGACTGCTCCAGGATCACCCAGTCGCGCACACCGGCACGCTGCAGCCGCAGCGCCATCGCGAGGCCAGACATGCCGCCGCCGAGGATAGCGACCTCATGGTCCCGTTCACCCATGCCCGCCGGTAGCACCCGGTGCATGAAGGCGGCCGCGCGGCGCAGCGCGTCATCGGCGCTGCGCATCTGCCCGGCATGCAGCTGGAACACATGCCAGCGCTGCTGGTAGCACTCGGCGTCCACCGGCACGCCGGCGGCCTCCAGCGCGGCATGCAGGGCGTGGCCCTGGTCGTGCAAAAGTTCGTCGGTGCCGAATTGCAGCAGCACCGGCGGCAGACCGCGCAGGTCGGCGTGCAGTGGCGACATCACCGCCGCCGGTTGGCCTGCCAGCACCTGGGCCGCGCAGGCGGCGCCCCAGTCGGCGTTCAGCATCGCCTCGCCGGGCACGGGGTCCGCCCAGGCAGCGAGGTCCACCCAGGGCGACAGCAGCCACAGGCCCGCGGCCTGGGCGCCGCCGCGCTCGCGCAGGGCCAGCGCCGTGAGCAGGGCCAGGCCGCCGCCCGCCGAGTCGCCGGCGATGAGGACCGGGCCTGGCATCGCGTCGAAGGCAGCCAGCGCATCCTCCAGCGGCGCGGGCCAAGGGTGCTCTGGCGCAAGCCGGTAGTGCGGCACGAAGACCGGCAGCCCGGTCTCTCGCGCCAGCCGCGCAGTCAGGTTGCGGTGGCTAGTAGGCGAGCCGATGCAGTAAGCGCCGCCGTGCAGATAGAGCACGCTGCCGGCGCGCACCGGCGGCGCCTCGGGGTGCAGCCATTCGCCTTGGGGCGTGGGCTCGCGCCGCACGCCGCGCGGCAGGGGCTGGAACCGCCCCAGCAGGTCGGCCCGGCGGCGCTGAGGCTCGACGCTGACGCGCGGGTTCAGCACAGGCCTGAGCAGGGCGCGCAGCGAGGCGCGGTGCCAGCCGGCGATCAGGCGTGAGCCGGCCGGCGCGATCTCTTGGATGTGAGGCATGCGGGCATTCTTGCCCGGGCAAGTCCGCATGCCGATCGGGCCCGACCCGCGCTTGAATCGGGCCATGCCTCAGGACGCATCCCCCCGCTTCACGCGCTTTGCCGATTTCTATCCGTTCTATCTCGGCGAGCACCGGCACCCGGTCTGCCGGCGCCTGCATTTCGTCGGCTCGACGCTGGTGCTGGGCTGTCTCGTCGCGCTGGCCCTGAACGGCTCGCCGCTGTGGATCCTGGGCGCCCTGCTGTGCGGCTATGGCTTTGCCTGGGTGGGGCATTTCTTCTTCGAGAAGAACCGGCCCGCGACCTTTCGCTACCCGCTCTACAGCCTGCTCGGCGACTGGGTGATGTACCGCGACATCTGGATCGGTCGCATCCGGTTCTAGCGACGGGCTCAGCGTCGCCACGCGACGCCGACGGACAGGCTCACGTCATCGCGCTTGAGCACCAGCGGGCTGCCGGCCGCCGGCCCCAGCAGGCGGCTGACCCCGGCCGACCCGAACAC
This sequence comes from Burkholderiales bacterium, assembly GCA_003963075.1. GTDB lineage: Bacteria > Pseudomonadota > Gammaproteobacteria > Burkholderiales > Burkholderiaceae_C > Pelomonas. Next base: position 28,715 of record RXJV01000099.1, on the reverse strand, counting down.
GAACCACTGCGCCGACAGCGGCCGGGTGAAGCCGGTGCCGACATGCAGATCGCGCAGTCCGGCACCGGGCTCGTAGGCCGGCTTGCCGCTGGCCGCCACCGCTGACGCCGGCACCCCGAAATAGCTGCGCAGGTTCTGCGCGTCAGCGGCGCTCACGCCGATGCCGCTGGTCCATTCCAGCGTGGCGCTGCGGTAGATCCGCCAGCCCACATCCGCGCTGGCAATGAGGCCGCCCCGATGGCCCAGCAGGTCCTGAGACAGCGAGGCGCTCAGATTCAGATCGGGCATCAGGCTGCCGCTGGCATGGAGCCGGGCACGCAAGGTGCGCTGCACATTCGGCAGGCCACGCGTGGAGCCGGCGTCATCGCTCTGGCGCCCGCCATCGATGCCCAGCGCGACACCGAGCCGCCAGCGATCGTTGTCGATGAGCTGGGTGCTGGCGCCAGCTCCGCCGCCGTCGCGGCCGAAACCGAGCAGCGCGCTCGCGCCCGAGGTGCTGAACCGCCAGCGCCCAAGCTGCAGTGCCCACAGCGGCCGGGCCTGGGTCTTGCGGACGTCGGAACCGTCATAGTCCGGCCGGTTGGCAACTGACAAGCCAAGCAGGTAGCGCGCGGGTGGGCTCTCGGGCTGCGGTTCGGTCTGCTCGGCCAGGACCGAGAGCGACACACCGCTCACTGCGAGGCAGAGTGCCAGGGTCTTCATGCGCTCAGCCTAGCAGCATCGGGCCGCACAAACGCCACGGTCCGGCGGAACGCAGGCGGAACTCGGGCGGAACTCGGGCGAATATCAGGCGGAGGATGCAGCGCTGCGGTCGTCGTCCCGCGGCTTGCGCGACAGCGATTGGGCGTAGGCATACACCATCGAACCGCGCGACCTCACACCGAGCTTGCAGTAGATCGTCTTCAGATAGGAACGCACGGTGAACTCGCTGATGTGCAGGCGGGCGCTGACCTGCTTGGTCTGCAGCCCGCTGCAGATGAGCTGCACGATCTGCAGCTCGCGGTTGGTCAGCAGGCGGTGGAGTTCAACGCTGTCGCCCACCGGCTGCGGCTGCGTGCGATCGGGCACCAGGGCGTAGCGATGCCCGGCCCATTCGAAGTGGCCGATCTCCTCGGGCAGATAGCACTGGCGCAGCCGTGCACTGCCCGGCTGGCTGCGATGGTCGGGCAGACGCTCGTCCACACAGACGATGCGCAGCGGGTGTCCGCCCAGTTCAAGGGTCACTGTCAGATCAGCCGTAGCGCTGTCGTCGTCGGCGGATCCGTCAGGGGGTGAATGCATGCCACGCCTCCGTTCACGGGCCAGGGTGTCCATTCGCGCTGAAACTGCCATCGCATCCTGCCTTCGTCACGCTGGGGCAACCGCATGCTGAGAGGCCGAAGTGTTCCGAATTCAACGGCGTCCGGCACCTGGGAATTTAGGGGGCTGGCGCGGTGAAAAAGCCCGGCCCCTCCGGTGCTGGAGCGCGGCCCGCATCATGCGTAACCAGTGACCGCGTTGTCAGTCCCTGTAACGGATGCCCACAAATGAGGGAGCTCGAAGGTGCGCACACCAATGCACCGGGCCAGACCGGCGAGCACCGACGCACTCGACGCAAATCACGTTTTGTCGATCGTCCGCGAGCTGCCTAGAGTGACCTCACCGGTGCAAGCCTGCCCCGGCCTGGAGGCCACGACATGGACCACAACCCCTTCGACAACGACCTGATGGACGAGGCCGACGGCCTCGATGGCGCCGATGCAGGCGACAGCGCCGGCGAGGGTTTCGACGAAGCCGACGGCAGTGACGGCATGGACCTGATGGCGGATGGTGCCGACCTCGGCATCTCCGATGCAGGCGATGGGTTCGAGGGTTTTGACGCGGCCGACTATGGCGACGCAGCGGGCGATGGCGGCGACGCGATGGCCCTCTGGGACGCCTTCGAGGACGAAGTCGCCGACGGCCTGGACGCCGCCGACGAGGATGAATTCCTGGGCCGCATCCTCGGTGGCCTCGGCCGCGCGGGCGGCCTGCTGCGCCGCGGGATGGGCGGTGCGGCCGGGCTCGCCGGCCGGGTGCAGGGTGTCGCGCGGCAGGCGCAGCAGGTGGCCGGCGGCATCGGCCGGGTGGCCGGCCAGCTGTCACCCGCCGCTCAGGCCGCGGCGCGCCTCGCCGAGATGCTCGGTGCTTCCGGCGTGGCCGGTGGCCTGGGCAACCTGGCCAGCGGCGCGCAGCGTGTGCAGGGCTGGGCCGGCACGGCGGGCCGGCTGGCCGGCGGCGTTGCGCAGACCGCCGGCAGCGCCCAGGGTGTGCTCAGCCAGCTCAGTCAACTGATCGGCAGCGGCGGCAACGAAATGGACGATTTCGAGGCACTGGCCGATGCCTTTGAGGACGGTGAGGACGCAGCGCTGCCCGCCGTGGTTGCGCTGGCGGCGCGGGCCGCGGCGCGCGGCCTGGGCTTTCGCAACATCGCGCAACTGGCGCAGGCCGGCCGCCGCGCCCTCGTGCGCGGCGCCGCCTCGGCTGCGCGCGAACTGGTGCGCCACCAAGGGCGCAGCGCCATTCGCGCCCTGCCCCGACTGGCCACGTCGGCCGCGCGGGTGGCCACACGCCAGGCCCCGACCCCGCAGCGCGCGGCCCAGGCGGTCCGTCGCGGCCTGCCTGCTGCCGCGCGCCGGGTGGCACAGCAGCCGCAGACGCTGCAGCGCCTGGCCCAGCCCGATCCCGCGGCGCCTCGCACGAGCTACGCCCAGCCCACCGCAGGCCCTGCACTGACCCGTGACAACCGCCTGGGCCGCGGCCAACCCACGCGGCGCCTCCACGGCCCCCGCACCTTCTACATCGACGGCCCCGTCGCCCTGACGGTCACGCCGCGCTAACCCCGCATTCCGCGCAAGGAGATCACCATGGACCGATTCGAAGCCGACCTGATGGACGAACTGATGTCCGACGCCGCCGAGGGCCCTGCCGCACGGCATGGCCATGCCTATGACGAGTTCGACGAGTTTGACGAAGGCGATGAATTCGACGGCGCCGACGCGGGCGACGACGAGTTCCTCGGCCAGTTGCTGGGCGGTATCGGCCGCGTGGCCAGCGGCCTGCTCGGGGGCGGCGGGAATGGCGGCGATGGCTTCGATGAAGGCGACGAGTTCGACGGCTTCGATGAGGGCGATGAGTTCGATGGCTTCGATGCCGCCGGCGATGACGGCGGTGATGACGCCTTCGAGGCCGCCGTGGCCGATGCCATGGACGCCGGCGATGGCGACGAGTTCTTCCGCCGCCTGGGCCGCATCGCCCGCAGCGTGGGCCGCGGCATCGGCAGCGTCGCCCGCGTCGTGGGCCCCATTGCCAGCATGATCCCGCTGCCGCAGGCCCAGCTGATCGGCCGTCTCGCCAATGTCGCGGGCCGGCTGATGGCCGACGGCGCTGACGAGTTCGAGGCTTTCGACGAATTCGTCGACGGCCTGGACGAAGACGGCATCGATGCAGCGGCGCCGGTGCTGGCCGGCATGGTGATCCGCCGTGCGCTGCCGAGCGTGGCGCGCGCGGCAGCGCCGGTGCGGCGTGCCGCGGTGCGCGCCGTGAGCCAGGCCGTTCGCAGCGCGGTGCGCCGCCAGGGCCCACAGGCCGCCCGTGCGGTGGCCCGCGCCGTGACGGCCACGCGGCGCATCGTGCAGCGCCGCAACCTGCCGGCGCGCCAGGCCGTGCAGGCGGTGCGCAACGTCACCCGCCAGGTGGCGGCGCGTCCACAGGCGGTGCAGCGTCTGTCGCGCCCACTGGTGGCGCCCGCCCGTCGCGCCACGCCGCGCGGCCAGGTGGCCCAGGTGGTGGCGCGCCAGGTGGCGCCGATCGCACGCCAGGTGGCGGTCGCCAGCGGGCGGCCTGTCGCCGCCGGGCGTGGCGGCCATGTCTGCGTGAACTGCCGCCGCCATCGCCGGCTGCTGGCACGCGGCCCGGTCGTGATCAATCTGCGCTGCCGTTGAGGCCAGTGCCGCTCGACACGAGGACCAGGGCCATGAACGTTCGCCGCTTCCTGCAGGCCAAGATCACCGGGCTGTCGGCCCGGCTGTCGCGGCTGGCGCGGGTGGACAACGCCTTCGTCGGCCTGCGGCCCCAGGACATGCCGTATGCGCCCTCGCCCGAGCATTTCAAGGCTGCCAATGCGCGCCTGGCGGCGGTCGAACAGCGCATCCACGAGCGCTTCGAGCAACTGCGCAGCGATGCCGGTCAGCGCGCGCCGCAGCGGGTTCTGGTGGACATCGCCCTGGTGGAACGCGAGCTGGATCGCGCACGGCGGCTGTTCGGCATGTTCTACGAGGTGTTCGCGCAGCGCGGCACGGCCTTCGGCCCGTCGCTGGCCGCCCACGACAACATCGCCGCCGACTGCTATGCCGCGATCCGCCAGGCCGCGCCGCGCCTGTTTGACGCGCCGCTGCTGAAGCCGGTGTCCTACATGGAGCATGGCTACTCGCCGGCCACCATGCGCCGAGGCGTGGCGCTGTCGCGCCTGCTCGGCGAGGCCAACCCCTTCCCGTTGATCCGCATTCCCTGGGACCGCGACCAGCCCTGGCAAAGCGTCTTCCTGCACGAGGTGGCGCACAACATCCAGGCCGACGCCGGCATCTGGCAGGAGAACCGCCAGGCCGTGCTGCGCCGGGTGCTGGGCCGCGCGGGCAACCCGATGCTGGCGTCCGTCTACGGCCGCTGGCACAAGGAAATCTTTGCCGACCTGGCCGCCATCCTGCTCGGCGGCCCGGCGGCGGCCTGGGGCATGGCCGACTTCCTGGCCCATCCCCAGCCGCGCACGACCACCTTCCGCCCCGGCGGTGCGCATCCAACGGCCTATCTGCGGGTCTACCTGCTGGCCGAGATGCTGCGCCGCATGGGCTTCCAGGCCGACGCCACCCGGCTGCTGCGCGTCTGGCAGGCGCTGTACCGCACCGAACGCGGCCACCGCATCCCGGCCGGACTGATGAGCAGCGCGCCGCAACTGATTCCGGAGGTCGTCGATGAGATCGCCTTCCAGACCCGGCGCAACCTCGCCCAGCAGGCGCTGGCCGACGTCATCCGCTTCGACGCCGGCGACCAGGACGCCATCCTGGACGCTGCCCGCCGCCTGCAGGCCGGCCAACCGGTGGCCCTGCCGCCGCGCCATGTCGTCAGTGCTGCGCACTACGCGCTGGAAAGCGGCCGCATCCCGCCGCAGCGCCTGGCCCATGCGGTGACCGACCAACTCAGCGGTGGCCGCAGCCGCGCGCCGCTGCGGTTGGCGGCCTGACCCCTTCGTACCACCCAAGGTGAGCTCCATGACCCCTGCGAATTCCGACTTCTTCCCGACTGGCCTCGCGCCAGCCGGCGCGGACGCCAGTGGCGCCGGCCGCCAACGCACCGCGCTGGACAACCTCATCCGCCGCGAGCTGCGCGTGGGCGACCCCAACGATCCGCAGCAGATCGCCCGAGCGCTCGCCGACCGATACCAGAGCGATGCGCGCGCACAGAGCATCGACGGTGAAGCGCGCGGCCTGCCGTTCTTGCGCAGCGCCCAGTTGCGCCCCAATGCGCCACCGCCGCCGATGGCGACCAACATCGATCTCGAACAGGCCCTCAACGACGTCGGCAGTGACCTGCGCTTCCTGCTGACCAGCAGCGAGACCAAGGACATCCGCCCGGAACTGGAGGGCTGGCAAACCGTGATTCGCCGCTCCATCGATGAGGGCGTCTCCGCGGCCCGCTACGGCCTGGACCCGACGCGGCGCGACACCGCCTTCGCCATGCGCCGCCAGCTCGGTGAGTACGCCCGGCTCGCGCGCCTGGTCGGCGCCCTGACGCCCGACCTGAACCGGCATTTCCGCAACCTGGCCACCAGCATCGACGAGGCCTGTGCCGTCATGCTGGTGCTGATGGGCGAGTCGATGGCCAACCTCGGCTTTGCGGGGGGACGCTTCCTGCTGCAGGCGCCGTACTCGGAATTGCAGGCACGCCGCGACGCCGTGCTGAACGCGCTGCGGCAGATCGACGGCGTGGCCTCGCAGTCGCTCGGCGGCGAACTCTGGCCGCGCGGGCTGCGGGCCTACCGGCAGCTCTATACCGTCCTGGAAGCCAAGGGCCAGGGTGACCTGCGCTCGCTGATGAACGAGGCAGAGCTGTCGCGCACGATGGATGAACTTATCCAGCTGAGCAGTGGCGGCAGTGCCGGTGGCTTGCGGGCGCTGGGCGCCACGGCCTGGGCACCCCTGAACCGCTTGACGCGCTTCGTGCAGACGACGCTGCGCTTGGCCACACCCACGTCGCCAGGGCTTGCCACTTTCCAGGAAGCGCTGCAGTTGTTCATCGATGGCTTTGTGCCGGCGGGCGGATTCCGCCTGCTGCGCGTGGCGCGGCCGACGGTACTGAACTATGGCCTTTATGGTTCGGCTGCCATCACGCCTGCTGAGCTGCGCCTGATCGACCTGGTCAACCGCCGCGGCACGCTGGCCCGCGCGCTGGACTGCCTGACCAACTGCGCCTGCGACGAGCACACCGTGCTGGCGCAGATCGTGCTCGACAAGGTGCTGTACGACATTGATCGCGCGATCGACTTTTACTGCGTCGGCGATGCCGACCTCGGCTTGCCGGAAGTCCGTGCGGCGGCCGTCAGCCATTTGATCGATGCACTGGTCGATCCGGCGCAGGCATGGGCACCGGCGCTGCCGAGATACCTCACCAACCCGGCGGGGCCGGGACTGCGGCAGATCGACAACGACGCCAATCAGCTGATCGCGACCCAGCTGGACGCCATCCGCCGGCTGCTGCGACCGATGGGCGGTGAGCCGAACTGGGCCACCTCGGCGGCCGTCTACGGGAACAATCTGAACAACAACCTCCCCTGGCTCGGCGGCGCGCCGACGACGCTGTACTTCGGGCAGGTGCTGCACGACGAGTTGTGCCTGCAGCGCGAGACCGACCAGCAGTGGCGCCCGGTCATCGAGCAGATGACCTCGGGATGCATCCCGGTCAGCACGATCTTCGACAGCGGCAACGGCGGCCTGCCGGACCTGGTCGATGTGCCGCTGCGTTTCATTGCCCGCGCCACGGCGCACGCCGGCACCGGCCCGGTTGCCGCGGGTTGTGTGGATCTGCAACCCGTGGTGCCACAGCACTTCGAGGAATCGCTGCAGATCATTGCCGCCAGGCCCTGACCGCGGGCACTCACGGAGACCACCATGGCCCTGAACAAGTTCGCCGACTGGGGAGCGCTGCCCCAGCAATCGTCAGCCACGCCGCTGCACGCCAACGCAATTTCTTTGGCGGTCGAGCGTTTGATCAGCGAGGACTCGCCCCTTCACCAAATCGTGGCCGAGGACGGTCCGCTGGCTGCCATCGGTTTGTCCCTCGAGCAGCTGCGCGGCCAGTTCGCCAATGGCTCACCGCTGGTCCAGCAGATCAGCGCGATTGCGCGTGGCGTGAGTACGCCAGCGGAGCTCGGCCCGCCCAGGGGTGCGGCCGTGCAGTTGCTGCGCTCGCTCACTGGCGTGCGCAATGCGTTGCTCGACCATGACGCCAGGCCGTCGCGTGACATCGAGGATCCGGAATCGACCAACGCCCAACTGGAAGCCGCAAGCCGGACGCACCATGTGCAGCAAGCGCAAGACTTTTTGGCCAAGCAGCACCCAGACCTGTGGCGGGACTACTGCGCGCAGTTCAAGCCTTTGCCCGACGAGAACTTTCAGGCCGAGTTGATCCTGCGGCTGCAGGCCCACCTCAACCTCGAGCGCCGCATCGTCAGCGAGGTCGATGAACCGCAGGAAGCGCAGGTGCCCGCGCCGACCAAGACCCAACGCAACCGCTAGCCCACGCCGATCGGAGCCCGCCATGACCTTCCAGACCACCGAGACCATCCAGCGGCTGTGGGAGACCTTCCTGCAGGAGCAAATGGCCAACCTGCCGCCCAAGGAACGAGACGCGATGTCACCGCAGTTCGAGCAGCGCTTCGGCGAGCTGCTCGGCAAATCCGGCGGCGACGCCGACGCCGGCTTCTTCGATCTGCTCGGGCTGGGGCCGCAGGGCGCGGTCGGCTTCGACAAGATCGGCTACCCCGCGATCACTCCGGACTTCGACGACTCCATCGTGCCCAGCCAGCTGCACGCAGCCGCGGAGCTGTATTACATCTACCAGCATGAGCGCATGAAGATCTTCGAGGTGGTGGACACGCTGCTGCGCCTGTTCCGACTCGGCAAGATGCGCATCCAGCGTGGCCCCGGCGCACGCGGCCTGTACCTGCTGGAGAAGTGGAAGCCCTTGCGCTACACCCGGCAGGACCGCATGGTGGCCTACCGCCGCGCCTTCAACTACGGCACGGCCCAGGCGCCGGCCGGCGCGGTGGTCAACCGCAACTTCCACCGCCAGATGGTGGGCTTCATGGTGGCGGTCGGCCAGTATTTCCGCGACCTGCTGATCGGCGAGGTCATCCGCGGCGGCCAGGTTATCGAACAACGGCCCTTCGGCAGCGTGGCCACCGTGCAGCGCATCGGCCTGGACCTGCGCTATGCGCTGGACCGCTCCACCTATGGCAACGTCTTCGCACTGGCCATGGAGACCGGTCACTACCTCATCCAGGTGCTGAAGCTGCTCGATGCGCCGGATATCAAGAAGGCCTTCGATGCCAACACCAAGTGGGATGTGGTCGAGATCGTCTCCAACCGCTACCTGGGCGGCGTGGCCGAACCCAGCCAGCGCGCCAAGATGGCCGAGAGCGGGCGGCGCCTGCTGCAATTCATCGCCGACAACGACTTCAAGACCGCGGTCGACCCCATCCTGTTCCAGAGCATCGTGAGGCCGATGGGCGCCCATGCGGAAGCCTGGGTGGCGGCCTACCGGATGACGCCGGAGGGTCGCGGCTTCCCCGGCGTGACACCGGCGCTGCAAGGCGTACTCGGCATTCGCCAGGCAGCCTGAGGACGATGCCATGGAACGCGGAGACTATTGGGATGGCTTCGACGAAGGCGTCGATGCGGCGATCATCCGCCGCCCGCACGCCCGCGCGATCGAGACCGTTGCACGGCAGGTCCAGCGCTGGTTCCCACGCGCCAACATCCACCTGGAGGACCGACGCCGTGTGCACGGCCAGCCCGGCGCGCTGCTGCGCTGGCCCGACATCCAGTTCGTCAACCCGGAGCGGCGACGCGCGACCCACATCGAGGTCGACACCACCAGCGCCGGCATGGATGCCCATATCCAGGACCATCTCGCCCACAGCCGGAATCGGCGAGGCGTCTTCCTGCGTGTCGACCCGCGCACGGGCGCCATCCTGCGCAAGATCGTCTATGCCGCCGGCGCCCAGGCGCCGATGCTCGATCTGAGCGGCACGCGTGCGGCGCCGCTGACGCTGGCACGGTCGGATGTTTTCGACGCCTTCGATGATTGAGCCATGGGCGCCAGCGATCTTCGCGTCACCGTCGACGGGGTCAAGCTGCGCTGCGTGCTGGACCCGCCTCTGGTGCTGGGCCATGCCTGGGGTCGCCCCCTGGCGCTGGGGCTGACCCGGGTGTTCGAGACCTGGCTGCCACGCTCTTTCTGGCGCGTGCTCGATGCCAGCGAGCTCATCAGCCTCGACACCGAGGCCGCCCCCTGGCTGCACCCGCTGGCACTCAGCGACTGGACCGCGCTCCGCGACGGCACGGATGCCGGTTCCTGGCCGATGCGCTGGGTCGGAGACAACCTGCATGAATCGCAGCTGCGCAGCAGTGCGGATGACTCGCTGCTGGAGCGTTTCGAGCGCCATGCCGAGGCATTGGAGCCGCCCGCACCGGCGCCGGAGGGCGCGGCCTGGGCCTGCGGCTTCGACCCCGTTGGCAGCTCCCATGATGCGCTGGCGCTGTCGGCGGCACTCGATGGCGCCCTGATCCTGTGCCAGGCCGCGGATGCGCAGACAGCGCCCGGCCCGGTGAAGGCGCTCGCCAGGCTGGGGCATTTTCCGCATGAGCTGCCGGCGGATGAAAGCCGCAGCCTGATGGCCGCCGAACGCCAGTTCGTGCGTGAGGCCGTGGCTGCCGCGGGGCTGGCGGCGCTGTTGCAGTCGCTCGGGCATCTGTGCGTCGTCCATGCGCTGACGCTGCCCCCCGCCCGCGAGGCCGCCAACGACGCCGGCCATAATCCCTGGCGGCGCAGCCAGTCCTGGTGGTATCGACTCTGAACGCCGGAGCCCATTCATGTTTGAAGCGTCTCGATCCACCGCCGTTGCAGCACCCGCCGGCAGCCCCCGGATCAACCACGACGAACTCGTGGCCGTGACCGTGCAGGGCCAGATCGCCCATCCGGTGGGCCGTGCGACGCCCTACCGGATCGGCTACGACGGCGTGCCGCGCGTGCTGCCCGGCACCGGCGGCATCGTGCTGAACCGGCGCATCGGCGATCTCTGCGTGGGCCTGGCCGGCGACCACATCGAGCCGGGCGTGGCCCTGCACAACAACAGCCGCGAGGTCATCGGCCCACGGGACGGCCCCAACAATGCCCTCATCACCTATGCCTGCGTCGGCAACCGGGCGACGGTGCTCAGCGGCCTGGCGCGCGGCCAGCGCGGCTTGGTGACCGGCAAGCACGGCGGCGTGAACCATGTGTTGGTGGACTTTCCGACCGCCGTGCTGCAGCGCCTGGCCATCGGTGACCGGATCGGCATCACCTCGGTCGGCCAGGGCCTGAGGCTGCCGCAGCATCCCCGCATCGAGCTGATGAACTGTGCGCCGGGCCTGATTGCCCGCTGGGGCCTGACGGCACGCGACGGCCGACTCAGTGTGCCGGTGACCCATGTCGTGCCGGCGCGGCTGATGGGCTCGGGCCTTGGCAAGAACACCGCCTGGCAAGGCGACTACGACATCCAGCTGGCCGACCGCAGCGCCCGCCAGCGCTACCGTCTGGGCAGCCTGCGCTTCGGCGATTTCGTCGCGATCACCGATGCCGACACGCGGCGCGGCCCGGTCTGGCGCGAGGGCCGTGTGACCATCGGCGTCATCGTGCATGGCGACAGCACGGTCAGCGGCCATGGCCCCGGCGTCACGCCGCTGCTGACCGGGCCGGCCGAACTGCTGCGGCCGCGGCACGACCCGAACGCCAACCTAGCCGCCGTGCTCGGCGTGCGCCAGCCGGTGCCGCCGCAGCAGCGGCTGACGCTGGCCGAACGCGACCGCCGGCTGCGCTGCCGGGTGCGCGAGGCGCCGCCTCAGCTGGCCTTCAGGACGTCAGCTGACGTTGAAGGTTAGCCAGCATGTCGTCTGCCATCGCGTCCAGGTCGTACTTCAGCGCCCAGCCCCAGTCGGCCCGGGCGGCCGCGTCGTCGATGCGCTGCGGCCAGCTGGCCGCGATGGCCTGGCGGAAGTCCGGCACACAGTCCATCGTGAACTGCGGCAGGCGGCGGCGGATGCTGGCGGCGATGCCCGCGGGCGTGAAGCTGACGCCGGCCAGGTTGTAGCTGCCACGCTCGCGGATGGCCTCGGCAGGCGCGTTCATCAGCTCGATCGTCGCGCGCAGCGCATCGGGCATGTACATCATCGGCAGGGCCTGGTCTTCCTGCAGGAAGCAGGTGTAGCGGCCGTGCTGGAGCGCAGCATGGAAGATCTCGACGGCATAGTCCGTAGTGCCGCCGCCGGGCGGCGTCTTCCAGCTGATCAGGCCCGGGTAGCGCAGGCTGCGCACATCCACGCCGTGCTTGGCGTGGTACCAGTGGCACCAGCGCTCGCCGGCGAGCTTGGAGATGCCGTAGACCGTGGTCGGGTCCATCACGGTGGTCTGCGGGGTGTCGACCGCCGGCGTGTTGGGGCCGAAGGCGGCGATGGAGCTGGGCCAGAAGATCTTGTCCAGCTTCTCGTGCCGGGCCAGCTCCAGCACATTGAGCAGGCCTTTCATGTTCAGGTCCCAGGCCCACATCGGATGCTTCTCGCCATTGGCCGACAGGGCCGCGGCCAGGTGGTAGATCTGGGTGATCTTGTGGCGCTTGACGATGGTGGCCAGGGCGCCGGCATCGGTCACATCCAACATTTCGTGCTGGAGCGTGGGCACCCGGCCTTGCGGGCTGAGGTCGCTGGTGATGACGGCGTCTTCGCCGTGGAGCTTGGCCAGCTCAACGGCGAGTTCGGTGCCGATCTGGCCGTTGGCCCCGATGATGAGAATGCGGGTGGGCTTGCTCATTTCAGCAGCCCCAGTTCGCGGCCGGCCTGGGTGAAGGCGGCGACGGCCTTCTCCAGGTGCTCGCGCTCATGCACCGCCGAGATCTGCACGCGGATGCGCGCCTGGCCCTTGGGCACGACCGGGAAGAAGAAGCCAACCGCGTAGATGCCGAGTTCGAGGATGCGTGCGCTGAGCTTCTGCGCCATCACCGCGTCGTAGACCATGATGGGCACGATGGGGTGGGTGCCGGGCTTGATCTCGAAGCCGGCGGCCTGGATGGCCTCGCGGAAGTAGGCGGTGTTGGCTTCGAGCTTGTCACGCAGTGCGGTGGAGCCTTCCAGCAGGTCCAGCACGGCGAGCGACGCGCCGGCGATGCTCGGCGCCAGCGTGTTGCTGAACAGATAGGGCCGCGAGCGCTGGCGCAGCAGCTCGACCACCTCCTTGCGCGCCGCCGTGAAGCCGCCCGAGGCGCCACCCAGGGCCTTGCCGAAGGTGCCGGTGATGATGTCGATCTTGCCGAACACGCCGCGGTACTCGGGCGTGCCGCGGCCCGTGGCGCCGAGGAAGCCGCTGGCATGGCATTCGTCGATGCCGAGCAGCGCGTCGTAGCGGTCGCACAGCGCACGGATCTTGTCGAGCTGGGCGATGGTGCCGTCCATCGAGAACACGCCGTCGGTGAACACCAGCGTGAAGCGCGCGCCCTTGGCCTTCGCTTCCTGCAGGCAGCGCTCCAGGTCGTCGAGGTTGTTGTGCTCATAGCGCCAGCGCTGGGCCTTGCACAGCCGGATGCCGTCGATGATGGAGGCGTGGTTGAGCGCGTCGCTGATGATCGCGTCCTGCTCGCCGAGCAGCGGCTCGAACAGGCCGCCGTTGGCGTCGAAGGCCGCGGCATAGAGGATGGCGTCCTCGCAGCCGACGAAGCGGGCGATGCGCTGCTCCAGCGTCTTGTGCAGGTCCTGCGTGCCGCAGATGAAGCGCACCGACGACAGGCCGAAGCCATGGGTGCGCAGCGCCTCGTGCGCCGCCTCGATGACCTGCGGGTGGCTGGACAGGCCCAGGTAGTTGTTGGCACAGAGGTTGATGACCTCGCGGCCGTCGGTCGTCTGCACCACCGCGCCCTGCGGCGTGGTGATGATGCGCTCGGCCTTGAACAGGCCGGCGGCGCGGATGCCGTCGAGTTCGGCTTGCAAGTGTTGGTAGAAAGCTTGGCTCATGGCGCTACTCCTGGCTGTGCAGCTGATGCACAATTCGCTTAGTGAACATGTTCGATATATCGAACTTGCGTGCAGTATCTGAAAAACGTCTACCGCCGTCAAGCATGACCCTGGACACCGAACCCCCACGCGTCGGCGCCGCCTTGCAGGCGCTGCGCAGCAGCCGCGGCCTGTCGCTGGACGACCTGTCCAAGCGCGCGGGCGTCAGCAAGTCGATGTTGTCGCAGATCGAGCGCAACCAGGCCAACCCCACGGTCGCCGTGGTCTGGCGCCTGGCCAATGCGCTGGGCGTGGAGATGGGCGAGCTGCTCGGCACCGAACGCACGGCCACACCCGCCATCGAGACCGTGCCGGCCCACGCCACGCCCGGCCTGACCAGCCCGGACGGCCTGTGCAAGCTGCGCATCCTGGGCCCCATCGAGCTGGCCGGACAGTTCGAGTGGTACGAGCTGAGCGTGCAGCCCGGCGGCGTGCTGGACAGCCAGGCCCATGAGCCGGGCTCGCGCGAGCACCTCAGCGTGCTCACCGGCAGCCTGGAGGTGACGGCCCAGGGCGTGAGCAGCAAGCTCAAGGCCGGCGAGACCGCCCGCTACGCGGTCGACGGCCCGCACCTGATCCGCAACACCGGCAAATCGGCCGCGAGTGCGCTGCTGGTGGTGTTGCATCCCTAAACTGCAGCCTCCGCATCCGGAGGTCTGCATGCCGATCACCCGCCGCTCGACCCTGGCCGCTCTGGCCGCCCTGCCCCTGTCCAGCCGCGCCGACGACGGCCGGCCGATCCGGCTGCTGGTGGGCTTTCCGCCGGGTGGCGGGACGGACGCGGTCGCCCGGCTGCTGGCCGACGCGCTGCAGGCCTCTCTCGGCAACCCAGTCATCGCCGACAACCGCCCCGGCGCTGGCGGCCAGATCGCGGCGCAGGCACTGAAAACTGCTGCACCCGATGGCCACACGCTGTTGGTGAGCCATGACCACACCATCTCCATCCTGCCGCTGGTGCTGAAGAACCCGGGCTTCGACCCGGCGAAGGACTTCGTGCCGGTGGCCGGCTTTGCCACCTTCGCCAACGCACTGGCGCTGTCGGCCGGCACCCCGGCCAGCAGCCTGCCGGAGTACCTGGCCTGGGTGAAGAAGCAAGGCGGACAGGGCAATGTGGGCGTGCCGGCACCGGCCTCGGTGCCCGAGTTCCTGGTCAAGCTGATCAGCGAGCGCCATGGCCTGAGCCTGGCCAGCGTGCCCTACCGCGGCAGCGCGCCGATGATGGTGGACATGCTGGGCAACCAGATCGCTGCCGGCATCGGCTCGGTGCCGGATCTGATCGTCAACCACCAGCAGAAGAAGCTGCGCATCGTGGCCGTCATGGGCTCGCAGCGGCAGGCGGTGCTGCCCGAGGTGCCGACGTTTGCCGAGCTCGGCATCGCCGGCTTCGAGGAACTGCCCTACTACGGCGTGTTTGCGCCGGCGGGCACCCCGCCCGCGGTCATCGACCGGTTCTCGAACGCCCTGGCCGGCGTGCTCGGCCAGCCCGGCGTGCGGGCGCGGCTGACCGAGCTGGGCCTGGCGGTCGGCCTGATGACGGCCGCCCAGCTGGCCGCGCGCGAACGGGCCTACTCCGCCGTCTGGGCGCGGCTCATCAAGGCCGGGGGCTTCCAGCCTCAGTGAGCAGTTGGTCCAGCGTCAGCTGTGACCAGTCGCTGCGCGCCCATAGATTGGCCAGCAGGCCCTCACGCCCGGCCAGGAAGGCCGCCAGCAGCGGCTCGGCCGAGGCCTTCTCGGGCGAGCACAGCAGCACCAGGCGCTGGGCACCCGCCTCCTCCAGCAGCCCGATCGCGTTGAGCACCATCAGCTTGTCGATGACCGGCGCGAGCTGCAAGGGGTCCACGCGCAGGGCCCGCGCCAGCCCCAGGTGCGACAGGCCGCTGCCGCCCGCCTCGCGAACCCGCCACAGTTCGCCCAACACCTCCAGCGCCAGGGCCAGCCCCTGGCCCGGTGTGTCCGGCCGCAGGTGCAAGCGGCCGGTCAGGCTGGGTGCATTGGCGGCCAGGATCGCCCCCAGCAGCACGATGACCCAGCCCAGATAGATCCAGATCAGGAAGATCGGCACGGTCGCGAAGGCGCCGTACAGCGTCGAATAGGTCGGCACCTGTTTCACATACCAGGCCAGCAGAGACTTCGCCAGCGAGAAGCCGACCGACACAAAGGCGCCGCCAAGCAAGGCGTGGCGCCAGCGCACATGGGTGTTGGGCACGTGATGGAAGAGCCCGGCCATGGCCAGGCCGAGCAGCACGATGTCGGCGCCACCCAGCAGTGCCGCAAGGTCCGCCGGCATCTTGGCGATCACACCCTGGCCGACGCTGACCGCATAGCTGGTCAGCGTCAGGCTGCCGCCCAGCAGCAGCGGGCCGAGCGTCATCGCGGCCCAGTAGACCAGCACCCGCTGGGCCATCGGCCGCGGGCGCTGAACCCGCCAGATCGCGTTCAGCGTGCGGTCGATGGTCAGCATCAGCGCCAGCGCGCTGACGCCCAGGGCCACCAGGCCGACCGCGCCGAGCTTGCTGGCCTTGGCCGCGAACTGCGTCAGCGCACCCAGCACCGGCTTGGCGATGTTGGGCGGGATCAGGCTCTTCAGGAAGTACTGCTCCAGCGCCGCCTGGAAGCTCGAGAACATCGGAAAGGCCGTGAAGATGGCGAGCATCACCGTCAGCAGCGGCACCAGCGAGATCAGGGTCGTGAAGGTCAGGCTGCCGGCCGTGAGCCCCAGCTTTTCCTCGCGGAAGCGCTGGCGGAAGGTGTGCAGCGTCTGCAGCCAGGGCCAGGCCAGCAGGTTGGCGATGAAGCTGCTTGCAAACGCAATGGGGTTGCGGGCCAGCGGCGCGTCAGCGCCGTCGCGGGACGAAAGTGGCAGGGGCATGGCTTCTATGATGCCGCAGTGATGCCCACTGCCCGCGAACGCACCCAACCCACGGCGATCGAGCGCCTGTCCCGCAACCTCGCGCTGAGCGCCACCCTGGCCCTGCTGCTGCTCTGTGTGGCCTGGGAGCTGTGGCTGGTGCCGGTCGGCCGCGGCACGCTGGCCTTGAAGGCATTGCCGCTGCTGCTGCCGCTGGCCGGGCTGTGGCGCTACCGCCTCTACACCTACCGTGCGCTGGCGCTGTTCATCTGGCTCTATATGCTCGAAGGCCTGGTGCGCGCCACCAGCGAAGCCGGGCTTGGCCGCTGGCTCGCGCTGGCCGAGGTGGGGCTCAGCCTCGCGGTCTTCGTGGCCTGCAGCGCGCAGATCCGGCTGCGGCTGGCCGCGGCCAAGGCGGCATGAGCGACCTGCTGCCGGCCCTGCGCGCCTTGCTGGGCGAGGCCGGGCTGCTGGTCGGTGGAGACCTGTCGGCCTTTGAGCGCGACTGGCGCGGGCGGTATCCGGGCCGGGCCCTGGCCGTGGCGCGGCCGGCCTCGACCGACGAGGTGGCCGCCGTGATGCGGTGGTGCCATGCCCACCGCGTGCCGGTCGTGCCGCAAGGCGGCAATACCGGCCTGGTCGGCGGCTCCACGCCGGACGACAGCGGCCGGCAGCTGGTGCTCAGCCTCGGGCGCATGCGGCGGGTGCGTGCGGTCGACCCGGCCAACGCCAGCCTCACCGCCGAGGCCGGTTGCGTGCTGGCCGAGGTGCAGCAGGCCGCGGCCGCGGCCGGGCTGCTGTTCCCGCTGAGCCTGGCGGCGGAAGGCTCGTGCACGCTGGGCGGCAACCTGGCGACCAACGCCGGCGGCACCCAGGTGCTGCGCTATGGCAATGCGCGCGAGCTGTGCCTGGGGCTGGAGGTGGTGACGGCCAACGGCGAGGTCTTGCATGGGCTGTCTGGCCTGCGCAAGGACAACACCGGCTATGACCTGCGCGGCCTGTTCATCGGCAGCGAGGGCACGCTGGGCATCATCACGGCGGCCACGCTGAAGCTCTTCCCGGCGCCAGCGGCCCGCCTCACCGCACTGGCGGCCTGCCCATCACTCGACGCCGCTGTCGAACTGCTGGGGCTGGCACGGGCCCGCGCCGGCGATGCGCTGACCGGGTTTGAGGTGATGAACCACGCCTCGCGGGCTCTGGTGGCGCGCCAACTGCCGCAGTTGCAGCAGCCGCTCGCGAACGCGGCCTGGACGGTGCTGCTGGAGCTGTCGGACGCCGAAGGCAGCGAGCACGCCCAGCAGCTGCTGGAGGCCCTGCTCGGCACGGCCCTGGAGCGCGGGGGCGTGCAG
The DNA here is from genome assembly GCA_003963075.1 of Burkholderiales bacterium. Taxonomy (GTDB): domain Bacteria; phylum Pseudomonadota; class Gammaproteobacteria; order Burkholderiales; family Burkholderiaceae_C; genus Pelomonas. The sequence continues at coordinate 11,148 of RXJV01000099.1, read as the reverse complement.
GACGCGGCGGTCGCGCAGAACCTGCAGCAGGCGCAGGCGTTCTGGCAGCTGCGCGAGGCCATTCCGCTGGCCCAGGCCCAGGCCGGGCTCAACATCAAGCACGACATCGCGCTGCCGGTGTCCGAGATCGCCGGCTTCGTCGCCGAGACGGACGCCGCGCTGGCGGCCTATCTGCCGGGCATCGAGGTCATCGACTTCGGTCACCTCGGTGACGGCAACCTGCACTACAACGTGCAGGCGCCCACGGGTGTCGCGCCCGCCGAGTTCCTGGCGACTCACGAGACCGCGATCAACGCGATGGTCCATGACGCCGTGCAGCGGCGCGGCGGCTCGATCTCGGCCGAGCATGGCATCGGCCGGCTCAAGCGCGACGAGCTGGCCCGCCGCAAGGACCCGACCGCCCTGGCGCTGATGCGCGCGATCAAGCAGGCCCTGGACCCGCTCGGGATCATGAACCCCGGGCGGGTGCTCTGACTCAGCCCGCCGCGCGACGCCGGGCGAGCAGGCGCAGCGGCTGCATCAGCAGGCGGAACAGCAGGCGCACCAGCAGCAGCGCCAACAGGGCCTCGACCAGCGTCAGCAGGAATCCGCCCGCCACGGTGAACCGCGCCGCGCGGCGGCGGAACTTCGCGACGGCACGGTCGCGGGCGATCTCGATGCTGTCGTAGAAGGTCGGCACGATCAGCAGCGTCAGCAGCGTGGAGGTGATGGTGCCGCCGATGATGGCCACCGCCATCGGGCGGTAGAACTCGCCGCCCTCCCCCACGCCGATGGCCACCGGCAGCATGCCGGCAATCAGCGCGAGCGTCGTCATCAGGATGGGCCGGAAGCGCTTGCGGCCGGCATGCATCAGCGCCTCTTCGCGGTCGATGCCGTCGCGCTCCTCCTGGCGGGTGGCATCCAGCAGCAGGATGGCGTTCTTGGCTACCAGGCCCATCAGCATGATCACGCCGATCAGGCTCATCAGGTTCAAGGTGCCGCCGGTCAGCAGCAGGGCCAGCACGACGCCGATCAGGCTGAGCGGCAGCGACATCATCACGCCCAGCGGCGCGGTGAAGCTGTTGAACTGGATCACGAGCACAAAGTACATCAGCGCGATGCCCGACAGCAGCGCGGTGATCATGGCCGTGAACACCACCTGCTGGTCGCGCGCGGCGCCGGCCAGCTCGATGCCAAAGCCCGGCGGGAATTCGATCTTCTCGGCCAGCTTCTTGGCGTCGGCCGTGATCTCGCCCGGCGAGCGGCCCTGGGCGTTGGCGCTGACCGTGATCGTGCGCTTGCCGTCGCCGTGCTGGATCTGGCCCGGGCCCTTGCCCATCGTGACATTGGCGATCTGGTCCAGCGGCACCATGCGGTTGGTGCCGGACACCGCGATCGGCAGTCGTTCGATGTTGGCCGCATCCACCCGGTCGTTCGGATGCAGGCGGATGGAGACGTCCCGCGTTTCGCCGGTCGGGTCGACCCAGTCGCCGGCCTCAACACCGGCGAACGCCACGCGCAGGGCCTGCGCGGCATCGTTCACCGAGATGCCCATCTGGTTGGCCAGGCCGCGGTCGAGCTCGATTTGCAGTTCGTTCTGCGGGTCCTGCTCGGAGTAGCCGATGTCGACCGCGCCCTTGATGCCGGCCATGGTCTTCTGGAAGTCCTGCGTGATCTGCTGGAGCTTGCGGGTGTCGGTGCCGTAGAAGCGGATCTGCACCGGCTTTTGCGCGCCGTTGTTCAGGTCGTCGAGCACCACATACTCGGCGCCCACCAGGCGACCGACCTTCTCGCGCAGCTCCTTGGCGATGTCGGCCGCGGAGCGCTGGCGCTCGGTGCTCTTGCCGATGTCCACATAGATGCGGCCGCCGCTGGCGTTGGGATAGGCGGTCGTGGCCTTGGTCTCGGGCATGGTCGAGGCCAGGGCCGCCGCGGCGTCGAGCTTGAGCTTGGAATAGTCCAGGCTGCTGGAGGCCGGGCTGCGCACCTCGATGGCCAGGAAGCCGGCATCGGCCTGCGGCAGGAAGCTGGAGCCGCCGAACTTGGCCTGCAGGGCGATCGCCCCGATGAAGCTGGCCACCGCGAAGGCCGCCATCCAGCGACGGTGGTGCAGCGCCCAGGCGATGACGTGGCCGTAGCCATCCGCGACGCCGTCGAACCAGTGGTTGAAACGCTGGAACCACTTGCCGATGCCGCGCTTGGGCTGCTCGTGGTAGCCCGGTGGGTCGCCCCAATAGGCCGACAGCATCGGGTCGAGGGTGAAGCTGATCAGCAGTGACACGATGACCGAGGCCACGACGGTCAGCGCGAAGGGCTTGAACCATTGGCCCGGGCCATTGCCCATGAAGGCTACCGGCACGAACACCGCGACGATCGCAAAGGTGGTGGCCGCCACGGCGAGGCCGATCTCGGCCGTGCCCTCGCGCGCTGCGGTGACGCGGTCGCTGCCGCGCTCCATGTGCCGCACGATGTTCTCGCGCACGACGATGGCGTCATCGATCAGCACGCCGATCGCCAGCGACAGGCCCAGCAGGCTCATGAAGTTCAGCGAGAAACCCATCAGCCACACCGCGATGAAGGCGGCGAGCACCGAGGTGGGCAGCGACAGCGCGGTGATCAGCGTGGAGCGCCAACTGTTCAGGAAGGCATAGACGACAAAGATCGTCAGGCCCGCGCCGAACACGAGCGCGTCGGTGACGTTGTGCAGGCTGTTCTCGGCGTCCTTGCCGCCGTCCTGGGTGATTTCGAGGGTTGTGCCCTTGGGCAATTCCTTCTCGATCTCGGCGACCAGCTTGCGGGCGCTCTGGGCGACGCTGACGGTGGAGGCGTCCCGCGAGCGCGTCACCGAGATGCCGACATTCGGCCGGCCGTTGCGCAGCGAATAGCCGGTCATCTCGGCGAAGCCGTCCTTGACCTCGGCCACCTGACCAAGGCGCACCACGGTGCCCACACCATTGACCGCCGTGCGCTTGATGATCATCTGCTCGAACTCGGCCGGCGACTCCAGACGACCGAGCAGGCGGATGCTCTGGTCTTCCAGCGTGCCGCGCACCTTGCCGACCGGAGCGGTCGTGTTCTGTGCACGCACCGCGTTGAGCACCTCGGTGACCGACACGCCGAACTCGCGCAGCTTGTCGGCGCGCAGCAGGATGGACAGCTCGCGCTTGAGCGAGCCGTTCACGGTGACGACCGACACACCGGTGATGCCGCGGAAGCGCTCGGCGAGCTTGTCCTCGGCCAGTCGGCTGAGTTGCGCGTGCGTCAGCACCGAGCTGGACAGCGACAGCTGCAGGATGGGCTGAGCGCCGGGGTCGGCCCGGGTGATGATGGGCTCGCGCATCTCGATCGGCAGCTTGTAGCGCACCGAAGCGATCGCGTTGCGCACCTCGTCGGCGGCCTCGATCATGTTCTTCGAGAAGTCGAACACCAGCACGATGGTCGCACTGCCCTCGCGCGACGTGGAGCTCGAGCGGTCCACGCCGGAGATGCTCTGCAGCGCCTTTTCGATGCGGTTCACCACCTCGCGCTCGGAGGTCTCCGGCGAGGCCCCGGGGTAGGTGATGTTGATGACGAGCACCGGCGGCTCGACCTCGGGGAACTGGTTGACCTTGAGCTTCGACAGTGCCAGCAGGCCGACCAGCATCAGCCCGATGACCAGGACCACGGTCGCGACGGGCTTGCTGATGCTGAAGTTGGAGAGGAACATGGCCAGTCTCCTGGTTTACTTGCTCGCTGCCGTCACGGCCGATGCCGCACCGGCGCCGGCTGCCACGCGCTGCACCGGTGCCCCGTCGACGAGGTTGCCCGTGGGCGAGCGCAGCACCCGGTCGCCCTGCTGCAGGCCGGCGGTGATCACCATCTCGCCGCGGCGCTCATCGCGGTCGCCCAGCGTGACGCTGACCTTCTTCAACTGGCTGCCATCGACCTTCCAGACGAAGGCCGTGTCGCCCTGGCGCTGGATGGAGTCCTCGGCGAGCACCAGTGCGCGGCGGTCGGCGCTTTCCACCCGACCCTCGGCATAGAGCCCGGCCACCTGCGGCGCCTTGCTGCGGTCGTCGAACTCGGCGGTCACCTCGACCTGGCGCGTGGTCGCATTGGCCGATGCGTCGATGCGGGCCAGCTTGCCGCGGAATTCGGTATCGCCCAAGCCGTTGATGCGAAACGCCACCGGCTGACCGAGCTTGAGCTCGCCAAGACGGTCGGCGGAGATCTGGCCTTCGAAGCGCATCGACGCCGGGTCGATCACCTTGATCAGCTCGCGGCCGACCTGCACCGTGTCGCCGACCGAGATCTTGCGTTCGCTGACGACGCCATCGAAGGGCGCACGGATTTCGGTACGGGTCACCTGCTGGCGTGCGGTGACGACCCGCGCGCGTGCAGCGGCCAGTTCGCTTTGCGCGGCGTTGCGTCGGACCTCGGCGTCTTCGAGCGCCTGCGTGGAGATCATGCCCTGCTGGTTCAGCGTGCGCTGGCGGGCCAGCACACGCTCGGTCTGCTCGAAGCTCTGCTGAGCCGCACGCAAGGCCTCCTCGGCGGACGTGAGGCTGTCCCGGATGGCGGTGGGGTCGAGGCGGATGATCAGATCGCCAGCCCGCACCCGCTCGCCGTTGTCCCGGGCCACCTGCAGCACGACGGCGGCCACTTCGGCGCGCAGGTCGGCACGCCGGGCCGGCTGGATCGCGCCGGTGATGATTGGTGCGCCGATCAGCCCACTCTGACCGACCTCACGCAGGTCCTCGGGGGCCAGCAGCAGCGGCGCCGCCGGCTTGGCTGCGGCCTTGTCGGCCTCGGGCTTGCCGCCCTTGCTGCAGGCGGTCAGGGCGAGGGCCAGCGTCAGGGCAGTCAGGGTGAGCGTTGCACGCTTCATGGAAAAGCCTTCTTCAGAGGACATGGAATTGCAATACACCCGGCAGCGTAGCGAAGCGCACGCGCGGGGTCAGAGGTCATGGCGGGGTCCGGTGCGGCCGGCACGGCGCGACGGCGGCGCGCCTCAGCCAGCCTGCCAGGCCAGCGGCCAGGCGCCCTGCTGCCAGCGCTGCAGCCACAGCAAGCCGATCAGGGTCTTGGCGTCGGTCAATTCACCACGCATGGCGAGCTGGTCCAGCTCGGCCGGCGTGCGGGTGACGAGTTCGAGGAACTCGCCCTCGTCCAGCCGCTGCGCGCCCTGGCGCAGGCCGCGGGCAAAAAAGATGTGGATGCCCTCGTCCGAATAGGCGATGGCGTTGTGCAGCACGCCGGCATAGGCCCATTCGGCCGCGGTATGGCCGGTCTCTTCAAGCAGCTCACGCTGGCCGCATCGCAGCGGGTCCTCACCGGCATCGAGCTTGCCCGCCGGGAACTCCAGCATCACCCGCGCCATCGGGTAGCGGTACTGGCGCTCCATCAGCAGACGGCCGTCATCCAGCAGCGGCACCACCATGACCGCTCCGGGATGGCGGATGTACTCGCGGTGGGCCGTGCCGCCGTCCGGCAGCGCGACCCGGTCGCGGCGCACGTCGAGGAAATGGCCGCGGTAGACCTGGGTGCTGTCGAGCGGCAGCTCGACGAGGTGATCGTCAGCCTCGGCCACGGCGCAGATACCTCCAGACAAAGCCAGGGAAGCCCAGCGTGATGAACAGGCAGGCCCCTGCAGCGAAGAACTCCCAGCCCTGCTCGTGGCGCTGCCCGATATGGGCTTCCAGCGCTGAGCCCAGACCGAAGGCGAGCGTGGCCATCAGGGCCAGTTCAAGCAGACGCCACCATACCGACTTGGCGGCCCGGCGTGGGCCCACCAACAACAGGCGCTCGCTGAAGTAAGGCAGGTTGGCGGCGACGACGGCCACGGCCAGGACCAGCCAAACGGCCAGGGACTGGTCCATCAGCGCGCCCTCAGGTGGTCAGCGCCTGGCGGATAGCGATCTTGCAGAGATCGAGCAGACCGCCGGGCAGCAGGCCGAAGACCAGCACGGCAGCGCCATTGAGCGACATCAGCACGCGCACATCCGCCGGCGCCGCGATCGCGAACGCATCGGTGGGCTCGTCAAAGAACATTACCTTGACGACGCGCAGGTAGTAGAACGCACCGACCAGCGACACCACGACCGCGAACACCGCCAGCCCCAGGTAGAAGGGCACATTGGTGGTGACGAGGGCCTGCAGCACGGCCAGCTTGGCATGGAAGCCAACGGTCGGCGGCACGCCGGCGAGCGAGAACATGAACAGCGTCATGACCAGCGCAAACCAGGGGCTGCGCTTGCCCAGCCCGGCCAGGTCCTTGATCTCTTCGGCCTCATGGCCCTGGCGCGACAGCAGGATGACCATGCCGAAGGTGCCCAGCGTCGTCAGCACATAGGTGACGGTGTAGAACATCGCCGAGCTGTAGGCATTGGCGGCCGACTGGGTGTTGCCATGGACGACGCCCGCGGTCATGCCCAGCAGCATGAAGCCCATGTTGGCAATGGTCGAGTAGGCCAGCATGCGCTTGAGATTGGTCTGTGCGATGGCGGCGATGTTGCCGATCAGCAGCGACATCACCGCCAGCACAACCAACATCTGCTGCCAGTCCACCGCCAGGCCGATCATGCCTTCCACCAGCAGGCGTACCGTGATCGCGAACGCGGCCAGCTTGGGCGCCGCACCGATCAGCAGCGTGACGGCCGTGGGCGCACCCTGGTAGACGTCCGGCACCCACATGTGGAAGGGAGCGGCCCCGAGCTTGAAGGCCAGGCCGGCCACCACGAAGACGACACCGAACACCAGCACATCGCGTTTCGGGATGCCCTGGGAGATGACGTCAAACACCTGAGGAATGGACAGCGAGCCGGTCGCGCCATACATCATCGACAGGCCGTAGAGCAGGAAGCCGCTGGCCAGCGCACCGAGCACGAAGTACTTCATCGCCGCCTCGGTCGCCACGCCGTTGTCGCGCCGCAGGGCCACCAGGGCGGACAGCGACAGGCTCATCAGCTCCAGGCCGAGGTAGATGACGAGGAAGTTGTTTGCCGACAGCATCACGTTGATGCCCAGCAGTGCGAACAGGCTCAGGATGAAGAGCTCGCCCTTCAGCATCTCGCGCACCCCGGCGTAAGGACGGGCATACACCAGCGTGACCAGCGTGGCGACACAGGCGAAGCCGGCGAGCAGATGGCCCATCGGGTCGGCGACCACCATGTTCTGCATCGCATAGCTGGTCAAGCCAGCGTCGAAGTAGCTGAAATGCAGGCCGGCAACGACGACCAGGGTCAGCTGGGTCAGCCAGTAGGTGGGTCGGCGCTGTTCGTCGGTGACCCACAGGTCGACCAAGGCGACGACGCAGCCCATCACCAGAAGCAGGATTTCAGGATAGATCGCGAGCCAGTTCATGTCGTTCATTGTTTTGCCTCAGCTCGTCATCAACCCGGGATGAGCTTGCTCTGCGCCACATGCTGCAGCAGCTCGGTGACCGAGGCGTGCATCACATCGGTGAAGGGCTTGGGGTAGACGCCCATGTAGAGCGTGGCAATCGCCAGCAGGGCGAGCATGACGAATTCGCGCCGGTTGATGTCGGTCAGCGCGCGGACGTGATCGTTGGCGATGTCGCCGAAGTAGACCCGCTTGACCATCCACAGCGTGTAGGCCGCACCGAACACCAGGGCCGTGGCCGCGATGCCGCCCAGCCAGAAGTTGGTCTTGACCGTGCCGAGGATCACCATCCACTCGCCGACAAAGCCGGCCGTGGCGGGCAGGCCGCAGTTGGCCATGCCGAAGAACACCGCGAAGGCGGCGAACTTGGGCATCGTGTTGACGACGCCGCCGTAGGACGCGATCTCCCGCGAGTGCAGGCGGTCGTAGAGCACGCCGATGCACAGGAACATGGCGCCCGACACAAAGCCGTGCGAGATCATCTGCACGAGGCCACCCGAGATGCCCAGCTCGTTGAAGATGAAGAAGCCGAGCGTCACAAAGCCCATGTGGGCGATGGACGAGTAGGCCACCAGCTTCTTCATGTCCTTCTGTACCAGCGCGACCAGGCCGATGTAGACCACGGCGATCAGCGACATCGCGATGATCAGCCAGGCCCACTGGTGGGCCGCATCGGGCGCGATAGGCAGCGAAAAGCGCAGGAAGCCGTAGCAGCCGAGCTTCAGCATGATGGCCGCCAGCACGACCGAACCGCCGGTGGGCGCCTCGACGTGGGCATCGGGCAGCCAGGTGTGCACCGGCCACATCGGCACCTTGACCGAGAAGGCGGCCAGGAAGGCAAAGAACAGCCAGGTCTGGGCGGAGCCGCTCAGCGGCAGCTTGTGCCAGGCCTGGATGTCAAAGCTGCCCGCGGACTGGTAGTACAGGTAGAGCAGCGCGACCAGCATCAGCAGCGAGCCGGCCAAGGTGTAGAGGAAGAACTTGAAGGCCGCATAGACGCGGTTCGGGCCGCCCCAGACGCCGATGATGATGTACATCGGGATCAGGGTCGCCTCGAAGAACACGTAGAACAGCATGCCGTCCAGCGCGCTGAACACGCCCACCATCAGGCCCGACAGGATCAGGAAGGCACCCATGTACTGGTTCACGCGGGTCTCGATGACCTCCCAGGCCGAGATCACGACGATGACGGTGATGAAGGCGGTCAGCGGCACGAACCACATCGAGATACCGTCCACGCCCAGGTGGTAGCGGACATTGAAGCGCTCGATCCAGGGCTGGTTCTCGACGAACTGCATCGCCGCCGACGCGGTGTCGAAGCCCGAAATCAGCGGGAGGGTGACGAGAAAACTCGCCAACGCTGCCACCAGCGCCATCCAGCGCACCGCGGTGGCCTGTTCGTCACGGCCCAGTGCCAGCAGCAGGGCGCCGCAGACGATGGGCAGGAAAATCGCAAGACTCAGCATCATTCTTGTTCTCCGCCTCGATCAGGCCCCGAGCAGGGACCTGAACTGGGGCTCGATATACGGCCAGAGCGACCAGGTCATCAGCCCCATGACGCCGAGGATCATGACGAGGGCGTACCAGTACAAATAGCCGGTCTGCACGCGGCGCACCAGGCCCGCGACGCCACCGACCGCACGGGCCGAGCCGTTGATGATCAGGCCGTCGATCAGGCCGGCGTCACCGCCCTTCCAGAGGCCGACACCGAGGGCGCGCGCCAGCCGGGCCAGCACGTTCTCGTTGAACCAGTCCATGAAGTACTTGTTCTCGAGGATGATGATCAGCGGGCGCAAGACCTTGGCGAAGAAGGCCGGGATCGCCGGGGCCACCATGTAGCAGACGTAGGCGGCCACCACACCGGACAGCGCCAACCAGAACGGCAGCGTGCTCAAGCCGTGCAGAGCCATGGCGGCCGCGCCGTGGAACTCCTCGGCCAGTTCTTCCATCGCCGGGTGGGCGTGGCCGTTGACGAAGATCGCGTCCTTGAAGAAGTCGCCGAACAGCATCGGCTGGATCGTCATGAAGCCGATGACGACCGACGGGATGGCCAGCAACACCAGCGGCACCCAGACCACGGCCGGTGATTCATGCGGCGTGTGGTCATGGCCGTGGCCATGGTCGTCGTGATGATCATGTTCGCCGGGGAAGGGCTTGTGGTGGAAGTTCTCCTTGCCGTGGAAGACCAGGAAGTACATCCGGAACGAGTAGAAGGCCGTCACGAACACGCCGATGATGACGGCCGCGTAGGCGAAGTCAGCGCCCGGCAGGTGGCTGGCATGCACGGCCTCGATGATCGAGTCCTTGGAATAGAAGCCCGAAAACAGCGGCGTACCGATCAGCGCGAGCGACCCCAGCAGCGAGGTGATCCAGGTGATGGGCATGTATTTGCGCAGGCCACCCATGTTGCGGATGTCCTGGTCATGGTGCATGCCGATGATGACCGAGCCCGCGCCCAGGAACAGCAGCGCCTTGAAGAAGGCATGGGTCATCAGGTGGAAGACGGCCACCGAGTAGGCCGACGCGCCGAGCGCCACGGTCATGTAGCCGAGCTGGGACAGCGTCGAATACGCCACCACGCGCTTGATGTCGTTCTGGATGATGCCGAGGAAGCCCATGAACAGCGCCGTGATCGCGCCGATCACCATGACGAAGTTCAGCGCGGTGTCGCTCAGCTCGAACAGCGGCGACATGCGCGCCACCATGAAGATGCCGGCCGTCACCATCGTCGCAGCGTGGATCAGCGCGGAAATCGGCGTCGGGCCTTCCATCGAATCCGGCAGCCAGACATGCAGAGGGAACTGGGCCGACTTGCCCATCGCACCGATGAACAGGCAGATGCAGGCAACGCTCAGCAAGGCCCAGTCGGTGCCCGGGAAGACCATCTTGGACAGGATCTCCGCCTTGGCAAAGGTCTCGGCGTAATTGAGCGTGCCGCCAAAGGCCAGCAACAGGCCGATGCCCAGGATGAAGCCGAAGTCGCCGACCCGGTTCACCAGGAAGGCCTTCATATTGGCGAAGATCGCGGTCGGCTTCTTGTACCAGAAGCCGATCAGCAGATAGGACACCAGGCCCACCGCTTCCCAGCCGAAGAACAGCTGCAGCATGTTGTTGCTCATCACCAGCATCAACATGCTGAAGGTGAACAGCGAGATGTAGGAGAAGAAGCGCTGGTAGCCGTCGTCCTCCTCCATGTAGCCGATGGTGTAGATGTGCACCATCAGCGACACGAAGGTCACGACGCACATCATCATCGCGGTCAGGCCGTCGATGAGGAAACCAACCTCCATCTTCAGGCTGCCGAGCGTCATCCATTCGTAGACGGTCGCGTTGAAGCGCGCGCCGTCGACCGCGACGCTGTAGAGCGTCATCGCCGAGATGATGAAGGCGACCAGCACACCGAGGATGGTGACCATGTGCGAGCCGCGCCGGCCCACCGTCTTGCCGAAGAAGCCGGCCACGATGGCGCCCGCAAGCGGCGCCAGCGGCACCGTCAGCAGCAGGTTTTGCGAGAGTTGTGCAGACATCTTTTTTGCCCGTGCCCTTTTTCGGTCAGCCCTTCAGCGCGTCGAGTTCCTCGACATTGATGCTGGCCCGGTTGCGGAACAGCACGACCAGGATGGCCAGGCCGATGGCCGACTCGGCCGCCGCGACGGTCAGGATGAAGAACACGAAGACCTGGCCGCCCATGTCGCCGAGGTAGTGCGAGAAGGCGACGAAGTTCAGGTTGACCGCCAGCAGCATCAGCTCGATGGCCATCAGCAGCACGATCAGGTTCTTGCGGTTCAG
>RXJV01000040.1 GCA_003963075.1 Burkholderiales bacterium | reverse complement strand
CAAGCACTGACTCCGCGCAACTGTTTGACCGGAGCGTAGCGGAGGGAGTTTTGCGCGGGCCCTCAAGGCCTGAGCAGCGCAGGGCACCCGCAGCTTCGCTGCGGGCGGTGCGGTCGGGGGTCGCTTCTTTGCCTACTTTCTTGTCGACACAAGAAAGTAGGTCGCCCGCCCGGGCGAACTCCGGGCACCACGCTCGCCACTACGCCGACGCCGCGATCGCATGAAGCTCGACCCGAAGCCCTTAGCCCTGCTCGCAGCCCTGATGCTGCTCGCACTGCCCCTCACCGGCAGCCCGTCCACCTGGCTCAACCTGACCCTGGCCGGCCTTGCCATGGGCCTGATCGTCTTCGTCATCGCCTCGGGCCTGACCCTGGTCTTCGGCCTGATGGACGTCCTCAACTTCGGCCACGGCGTCTTCATCGCGCTGGGTGCCTTCATGGCCACCACCGTGCTGGCCGCGCTGGCGCCCTGGGCATCCAGCCCGGACGTGCTGTCCAACCTCGCCGCACTCGCCGCCGCCTGCCTCGCCGGCATGGCCATCGCCGCGGCCGTCGGTATGGCCTTTGAACGGGTGCTGGTCAGACCCGTCTACGGCCAGCACCTGAAGCAGATCCTGATCACCATGGGCGGCATGATCATCGGCGAGGAGCTGATCAAGGCCAGCTGGGGCCCGGCGCTAATCCCGCTGCCGCTGCCGCCCTCGCTCACCGGCATCTTCCTGCTCGGCGACGTGGCGGTGGAGAAGTTCCGCGTGCTGGCGATGCTCATCGGCCTGGTGGTCCTCGTCGCGCTGCTGCTGGTGCTCAACCGCACCAAGATCGGCCTGCTGATCCGCGCCGGCGTGCAGGACCGCGAGATGGTCGAGGCGCTGGGCTACCGCGTGCGGCGGCTGTTCGTTGGCGTGTTCGTCGCGGGCTCGGCGCTGGCCGGGCTGGGCGGCGTGCTCTGGGGCCTGGTGCAGCAGGGCGTCACGCCGCAGATCGGCGCGCAGGTGAACCTGCTGCTCTTCATCGTCATCATCATCGGCGGCCTGGGCTCGACGCTGGGCTGCCTGGTGGGCGCGCTGCTGGTGGGCCTGGTGGCCAATTACGTCGGCTTCCTCGCGCCCAAGGCGGCGCTGTTCTCCAACATCGGCCTGATGGTCGCCATCCTGCTGTGGCGCCCCCAGGGCCTCTACCCGGTGGCGAAATGAGACCACCCCGTACCCGCTTCGCGGGCCCCCTCAAGGGGGCACTGCCAGTGGCCTGGCAAAGCCAGTTCCACGGCAGTCACTTGGCTTCCCATTTGCCGTTCGCATCGTTGATCACGCGCAGCGACGAGAGGGGTTTCCGATGACATCCGTTCTTCGTTCTCTGCTCTCCCACGACCTGCCGCGCAGCCGCATCCTGGCCGGCCTGCTGATCGCTTGCTTTGTCGGCCTGGCCTGCGCGCCCTTTGTCTTCCCGGGCACGCAGGCACTCAACGTCGCGGCCAAGATCCTGGTCTTCATCCTGCTCGTCGCCAGCTACGACCTGCTGCTGGGCTACACCGGCATCGTCAGCTTTGCGCACACGATGTTCGTCGGCATCGGCGCCTACGGCATCGCGATCGCGTCGACGCGGCTCGGGGCGGACTGGGCCTCGCTCGGCATCGGCTTCGTCGCCGCGCTGGCGCTGAGTGCCGTGCTGGCACTGGCCATGGGCCTGGCCAGCCTGCGGGTCAAGGCCATCTTCTTCGCGATGATCACGCTGGCCGTGGCCTCGGCCTTCATGACCCTGGCCTCGCAACTGAGCGACTTCACCGGCGGCGAGGACGGGCTGAACTTCCAGCTGCCCGAGCTGCTGCGGCCCTCCACCGAGTTCCTGGACGAGCCCCTGCTCGGCGTGACGCTGGATGGCCGGCTGCTGACCTACTACGGCCTCTTCGCCGCCGTCACGGCCGGGCTGCTGCTGCTGCTGCGCATCGTCAACTCGCCCTTCGGCCGCGTGCTGCAGGCCATCCGCGAGAACGAGTTCCGCGCCGAGGCCATCGGCTACCGCGTGGTGGTCTACCGCACCGGCGCCAATGTCATCGCGGCGCTGGGCGCCTGCTGCGGCGGCGCGCTGCTGGCGCTGTGGCTGCGCTACACCGGCCCCGAAACGGCGATGAGCATGGAGATCATGCTGGACCTGCTGCTCATCGTCGTCATCGGCGGCATGGGCTCCATCTACGGCGCCGTCATCGGCAGCGTGCTGTTCATCGTCGCGCAGAACTATCTGCAGGCCCTGCTGAAGTGGGCGGGCGCGGCGGTGGACGGCGTGCCGGTGCTGGCCACGCTGGTGTCGCCGGAGCGCTGGCTGCTGTGGCTGGGCCTGCTGTTCGTGCTGGCGGTCTACCACTTCCCCGGCGGCGTCGTCGGGCGGCTGCGGCTGGCGGCCTGGGCCCGCGGCAGGAGGACAACCCGATGAGATCGCGCTACGTCAACTGCCTGGGCCGTGAGCTGCACCTCACCGAATGGGGCGAGCCCGGCGCGCCGGCCGTCATCGCCTGGCACGGCCTGGCGCGCAGCGGCCGCGATTTCGACGACTTCGCCGCCGCCCTCAGCCCCCGCTGGCACGTGATCTGCCCCGACACCCTGGGCCGCGGCCTGTCGCAATGGGCCATCGACCCGACGCGCGAGTACTGCCTGGACTTCTACGTCGAGCAGGCCGAGGCCCTGCTGGACCAGCTCGGCCTGCAGAAGCTGCACTGGGTCGGCACCTCCATGGGCGGCGCCATCGGCACGCTGGGCGCGGCCACACGGCTGCGCGGCCGCATCCGCCGGCTGGTGCTCAACGACAACGGCCCGGAGCTCGCCGCGCCGGCGCTGGCGCGCATCCAGACCTATGCCGGCCAGCCTCCGAGCTTTGCGGCCGTGACCGAGTTGGAGGCCTATTTCCGCGAGATCTACGCCAGCTTCGGCGTTCTTTCCGACACCCAGTGGCGCCACCTGACCGAGACCTCGCTGCGCCGCCTGCCCGACGGCCGCGTGACGACGCATTACGACCCCGCGCTGGTGGCGCAGTTCGTGCACCACCCGGACGACTATCTGCTCTGGAATGCCTGGGACCAGCTCGACCTGCCGGTGCTCTGCCTGCGCGGCGAGGACTCGACGCTGCTGACCGCCGAGACCGCCCAGGCCATGCGCGAACGCGGCCCCCGCGCAGCGGTCGCCCTGATCCCCGGCTGCGGCCATGCCCCGGCGCTGAACACGCCGGAGCAGATCGGGCTGATCGAACGCTTCCTTTCTGCGGACCCCTCCCCGTGAATGCCCGTAAGCCGGTGTTGGGCCTGAAGGCCTAGAGTCGCGCAGCCAACCGTCAAGCCCATGAGTGAATTCATCCTCGAGACCCAAGACCTGACCAAGGAGTTCAAGGGCTTCACCGCCGTGGACTCGGTCAACCTGCGCGTGCAGCGCGGCCACATCCATGCGCTGCTCGGCCCCAACGGCGCCGGCAAGACCACCTGCTTCAACCTGCTGACCAAGTTCCTGACGCCGACGCGCGGGCGCATCGTGTTCGCGGGCATCGACATCACCGGCGAAACCTCGGCCCAGATCGCCCGCCGCGGCGTGATCCGCAGCTTCCAGATCTCGGCCGTGTTCCCGCACCTGACGGTGCTGGAGAACGTGCGCATCGGCCTGCAGCGCTTCACCGGCACGAGCTTTCATTTCTGGAAGGGCCTGACCGGGCTGAAGACGCTGGACGACCGCGTGCTGGCGCTGCTGGAGCTGGTGGACCTGCGCGACATGGCGCAGCTCAAGGCGGCCGACCTGCCCTACGGCCGCAAGCGGGCGCTGGAGATTGCCACCACGATGGCGATGGAGCCGCAGCTGATGCTGCTGGACGAACCCACGCAGGGCATGGGGCATGAGGACGTGGACCGTGTGACGGCGCTGATCAAGCGCGTGGCCGAAGGGCGCACGGTGCTGATGGTGGAGCACAACATGAAGGTGGTGTCGTCGATCGCGGACCGCATCACGGTGCTGGCGCGGGGGGCGGTGCTGGCCGAGGGCGACTACGCGACGGTGTCCAAGCATCCGGCGGTGCTGGAAGCGTATATGGGCACTGAGGCGACTGAGTTGCAGGGGGCGCATTGATGGCTGGGCGTTACTTGGCCTTGGCGCCGCGGCCCATGCCGGGAGTTCGCCCCGGCGGGCGACCTACTTTCTTGCGCGCGCAAGAAAGTAGGCAAAGAAAGCGCCCCTGTTCCGTCGCCCCTTCGCTGCGCGAAGGGGTCCCCTGCGATGCTCGGAACCCGAGGCCCGCGCAAAACTCCCTGCGTTCGCTGCACTCACTCCGGTCAGACAGTTGCGCGGAGTCAGTTGACGAAGCGGGCTTCGCCCGCGCCTCGGGCTCCTGCGCTTCTCGGCTCCTCCAAAGGGGAACCCCGAAACAGCCGCAACAGCCAACAGCCAAACCCAAAAGCCCTTGGCCGCGACGTATTGGTCTTGCCCCCTTGAGCACCGCCGAGCAGCGCAAGGACTTGAGGGCGTGCGCGAAGCGCACTTCAAGCACTGACTCCGCGCAACTGTTTGACCGGAGCGTAGCGGAGGGAGTTTTGCGCGGGCCCTCAAGGCCCGAGCAGCACAGGGCACCCGCAGCTTCGCTGCGGGCGGTGCGGTCGGGGGTCGCTTCTTTGCCTACTTTCTTGTCGACACAAGAAAGTAGGTCGCCCGCCGGGGCGAACTCCCGGCACCTCTCGCGCCGGCAACTCACAGCAGCGAGTGCATGACCATGGCCACCCCCGCCCTCGACATCACCAACCTCCACGCCTGGTATGGCGAAAGCCACATCCTCCACGGCGTCAACCTGTCCATCCAACCCGGCCAGGTCGTCACCCTGCTGGGCCGCAACGGCGCCGGCCGCACCACCACGCTGCGCGCCATCATGGGCCTGACCGGCGCGCGCAAAGGCTCGATCAAGGTCCATGGTGACGAGACCATCGGCCTGTCCACCCACCGCATCGCCAACCTCGGCCTCGGCTACTGCCCCGAAGAGCGCGGCATCTTCGCCAGCCTCACGACGGAAGAGAACCTGCGCCTGCCGCCGCTGCTGAAGGCCAAGCGCGGCAAGGTGATGTCGGAGCAAGAGATCTACGCGATGTTCCCCAACCTCGCGGAACGCCGCCACAGCCCCGGTACGCGGCTGTCGGGAGGCGAGCAGCAGATGCTGGCGGTGGCCCGCATCCTGCGCACCGGGGCCGACATCCTGCTGCTCGACGAAATCAGCGAGGGCCTCGCGCCCGTCATCGTCCAGGCCCTGGCCCGCATGATCCGCGAGCTCAAGAAGCAGGGCTTCACCATCGTGATGGTGGAGCAGAACTTCCGCTTCGCCGCGCCGCTGGCCGACCACTTCATCGTCATCGAGCACGGCGAGGTCGTGCTGTCCTTCCCCGCCGCCGAGCTGCCCGCCCACCAGGCACAGCTCGACGAGCTGCTCAGCGTTTGAACCCCACCATTCCAGGAGACAAGCCATGAAGAAGACCCTCATCGCCGCCACCCTCGCCAGCTGCGGCCTGGCTGCCCAGGCCCAGATCTCGGGCGATGTCGTCAAGGTCGGCTTCCTGACCGACATGTCCAGCGTCTACGCCGACATCGATGGCGCCGGCGGCGTCGAGGCCATCAAGATGGCCATCGCCGACCTGAAGGGCGTGGCCGCCGGCAAGAAGGTCGAGTTCATCTTTGCCGACCATCAGAACAAGGCCGACGTCGCCTCGGCCAAGGCGCGTGAATGGTTCGACACCCAGGGCCTGGACCTGCTGATCGGCGGCACCAACTCCGGCGCCAACCTGGCCATGGCCACGGTCGCGGCCGAAAAGAAGAAGCCCTTCATCGCGATCGGCGCCGGCAGCTCGGCCCTCACCAATGCCAACTGCACGCCATACACCATCCACTACGCCTACGACACCGTGGCCCTGGCCAACGGCACCGGCGCGGCGGTCACCAAGGCGGGTGGCAAGAGCTGGTATTTCCTGACCGCCGACTACGCCTTCGGCCAGGCCCTGCAGGCCGACACCCAGGCCGTCGTCACCAAGACCGGCGGCACGGTCAAGGGCAGCGTCAAGCACCCGCTCAACGCCAGCGACTTCTCCAGCTTTCTGCTGCAGGCCCAGGGCTCGGGCGCGCAGATCCTCGGCCTGGCCAATGCCGGTGGCGACACCATCAACGCGGTCAAGGCCGCCAACGAGTTCGGCATCACCAAGAGCATGAAGCTGGCCGGCCTGCTGATGTTCATCAACGATGTGCACTCGCTCGGCCTGAAGACCACCGAGGGCATGTACCTGACCGACAGCTGGTACTGGAACCAGAGCCCCGAGGCCCGCGCCTGGAGCCGCCGCTTCTTCGAGAAGATGAAGCGCATGCCCTCGTCGCTGCAGGCCGCCGACTATTCGGCCGTCACGCATTACCTGAAAGCGGTCGACGCGATCAAGACCGACGACGCCGACAAGGTCATCGCCCAGATGAAGGCCACGCCGATCAAGGACTTCTACACCACCGGCACCATCCGCAAGGAAGACGGCCGCGGCATCCACGACATGTATCTGATGCAGG
Source organism: Burkholderiales bacterium (assembly GCA_003963075.1). Classification (GTDB taxonomy): domain Bacteria; phylum Pseudomonadota; class Gammaproteobacteria; order Burkholderiales; family Burkholderiaceae_C; genus Pelomonas. The sequence goes on along the minus strand of RXJV01000040.1, from coordinate 444 downwards.
TGAAGTCGCCCAAGGAATCGACCGAGCCGTGGGACTACTACAAGGTGGTCGCCAAGATCCCGGGCGAAGAGGCCTTCACCAAGCTCGCCGACAGCAAGTGCCCGCTGGTGAAGAAGTGAACATGTACCCCTCGCCCGACCTCGCGGCGCTGAACGCGCGCGTGTCCAGTCGGTCCCCCGAGGGGACGCCGATCGATGCCGGCACAGGCCGGCATCGACATCGGCCCCGGCCGCCCTTGGGAGCGGCCCGGCGGGCGTCCCGGGTCTGAATGCAAAAGCCATGACAGAAATCTTCGGTATTCCGCTGCCGGCCCTGCTGGGCCAGCTGCTGCTCGGCCTAGTCAACGGCTCGTTCTACGCGATGCTGTCGCTGGGCCTGGCGGTCATCTTCGGCATGCTCAACATCATCAACTTCGCCCACGGGGCGCTGTACATGATGGGGGCC
>RXJV01000146.1 GCA_003963075.1 Burkholderiales bacterium | reverse complement strand
TACCTGGACGAGGGCTCGCTGTGGCTGCAGGTCACGATGCCGCCCGGCATCACGCTGGACAAGGCCAGCCAGATGGCGGGGGAGCTGCGCCGCGCCACGCGCGAGTTCCCGGAGGTGGCCTACATCGTCACCCAGACCGGGCGCAACGACGACGGCACGGACCCCTGGACGGTCTCCCACATCGAGGCCAGCGTCGGACTGCATCCCTATGCGTCCTGGAAGTCGGGCATGACCAAGCAGGACCTGATTGCCAAGCTGGACGCCCGCTACCGGCAAATCCCGGGGCTGAGCGTCGGCTTCATGCAGCCCATGATCGACGGGGTGCAGGACAAGCTCTCGGGCGCCCACACCGACCTGGTCGTCAAGATCTACGGCGAGAACTTCGACGAGTTGCGCCGCATCGCGGGCGAGGTGGTCGCGACTCTAGAGAAGGTGCCCGGCGCCGCCGATGTCGCCATCGACCAGGAGCCGCCGCTGCCCAACCTCAAGATCGACGTGGACCGGGCCGCTGCCGCTCGCTATGGCATCAACGCCAACGACATCAGCGACCTCATCACCACCGGCATTGGCGGCGCGGCCATCGGCCAGGTGTTCGTCGGTGAGAAGAGCTATGGATTGACCGTACGCTTTCCGGAGTCGGTGCGCAACAACCCCGAGGCCATCGCCGCACTGGTGCTGTCCGCGCCGGGTGGCGCCAAGGTACCGCTGGCCCAAGTGGCGACCATCCGCACGGTGTCGGGCGAGTCCACCATCACCCGCGAAGGTGCCCGCCGCCACCTGACGGTGAAGCTGAATCCCCGGAGGCGCGACCTGTCGGCGGTGTTGGCAGACGCGCAACAGGCCATCGACCGCGACGTGAAGTTCGATCCCCAGCGTTACCAGCTCGTGTGGGGCGGCCAGTTCGAGAACCTGGAACGGGCTCAGGCGCGCCTGGCGCTGATCCTGCCCATGACGTTGGGGCTGATGTTCCTGCTGCTGTTCGCCGAATTCGGCAACCTGCGCCAGCCGGCCCTGGTGCTGGGTGTGGTTCCGCTGGCAACACTGGGCGGATTGGCCGCGCTGCACCTGCGGGGGATGACGCTCAATGTGTCGAGCGCCGTCGGCTTCATCGCGCTCTTCGGCGTGGCGGTGCTCAACGGTGTGCTGATGATTGCCCAGATCAACCGGCTGCGCGCTCAGGAGGGCCATCCGCTGCGCGAGGCGGTGATCGAGGGCGCTCGCAGCCGCATCAGGCCTGTGCTGGTGACGGCGACCGTGGCCGCCCTGGGCCTGACGCCCGCCATGCTCGCCCATGGACTGGGCAGCGACGTGCAGCGCCCGCTGGCCACCGTCGTGGTGGGCGGCCTGGTCACGGCAACGCTGCTGACCCTGCTGCTGCTACCCGCCCTCTACCAACTCATCGAGACCCGCGCCGAGGCCAACGAGCAGCGGCGCACCCGCCAAGACACCGAGGCCCCGGGCCTTGGCCCTCAGGAGACCGTCGCATGATGCGCCACCTGTTTGCACTCATCCTTTCCCTGGCTGGCGGCGCGGTGCTGGCTCAGTCGCCGTCCCCCGTCCGTTTCGTCGACTACTTGGAGGCGGTCGAGCAGCACAGCCTGGACCTGGCCGCGCAGCGCGAGGGCATCACCGCCGCGCGGGCTGGCGTGTCCATTGCCGGGTTGGCGCCCGACCCCAGCCTGAGCTACGGTTTGGGGCCCAAGGAGTTCAGCCGCGAAGTGAACCCCAAGCCTCGGCTCTCCCAGTCCTTGAGCCTGAGTTGGACCGTGGAGACTGCGGGCAAGCGCGACCGTCGGATCCAGGCCGCACGAAGCACGGTGACCTTGACCGAGGCAAATGTGGAAGGCTTCAAGCATGGGCTCTACAGCAGCGCCGCCGGCGCTTTCGCGGAAGCCTGCCGTGCGCGAGAGGCGCTCACGCGCCAGCAATCTACCCTCGGAGCGCTCTCCGACGTGGTGCGGGCCAATGAGGTTCGACGCAAGGCAGGCGATGTGGGCGGGCTGGAATTGCTGCAGTCCCGCACCGAACGCGACCAATACCAGGCTGCCGTCGTCAAAGCCCGAGCCGATGCGCTGGCCGCGCGGCTCAACCTGGCCGTGCCGCTGGGCGGACGGTTTGGCGAGGTCTTCGGTGAGAGGGACCTCGACTGTGACTTTCAGGCCTTCGCACCGGGCGATGATGTGGGCGCGCTGGTCCAGGAAGCCCAGCGCGAGCGCGGCGATGTGCTGATCGCTCGTGCGGCTCTCACGAACGCGCAGGACAACGCTAGCCTTGCGCGGGCCAACCGTTACGTGGATCCGAGCGTCAGCCTGAGCTACGGCTATTCGCCACACGGTCGCAGCTCATTGGACGGCGAAGGAAACCCAGTGGACGGATCGCCGCGGTCCAACACGGTGAGTTTGTCGGTCTCTGTGCCGATCCCCCTATCGAGGTTGCAGCAGGGCGAGCTGATCCAGGCGCAGTCCGCCGTCACGCAGGCGATGCTTGGGCTGCGTCAGGCCGAGTTGAGGGCCGAGGCCGACGTGCGTGTCACTCACACGCAATTCATGGCGGCCCGTGAGAATCTTGAACGCTACCGGGACTCGGTGCTCGCCGACTCGCAGAAGATGCTGGAGGGGATGCGCCTGTCGTACCGCCACGGAGCGGCGTCGCTGTTGGAGTTGTTGGCAGCGCAACGCTCTGCCGACGATGCCTATCTCGCCTATCTGCAGGCCAAGGCTGACTTGGCCTCCGCCACGGTGCAGCTTCAACTGAGCACCGGACGCAAACCGAGACTTTGAGCCCATGCAAGCATTCCACAACCTGAATCCCGACGCCTTGCTGGACACCTTGTTCAGCGTGAGTGCGGCCTTTGCGCTCGGTGGGCTGATCGGCCTGGAGCGGCAGTGGCGTCAGCGCACGGCGGGCCTGCGGACCAATGCCCTGGTAGCCGTCGCCGCGGCGGTCTTCGTGGACATGGCGCAGCGGCTCGGCGGCAACGACGCTGCCGTGCACGTCGTGGCCTATGTTGTGTCGGGCGTTGGCTTCCTGGGCGCCGGCGCCATCATGAAGGAGGGCGCCAACGTCATCGGCCTGAACACGGCGGCGACGCTGTGGGGGTCGGCAGCGGTCGGCGCTTGTGCCGGGGCGGACCTCCTCGGAGAGGCCGTCGTGGCGGCGCTTTTCGTGCTCGCCAGCAACACCTTGCTTCGTCCGGTGGTGAACCGCATCAACCGCCGCCCGGTCCAGGAAGAGGCCAGCGAGGCCACCTATGCGGTCTACGTGGTCTGCGAGCGCAGCCGCCAGGCCGAGGTCCACGAACGCCTGATCGAGCTTTTGGAGGCGGCGAGCTACCCGGTGCGCTCCGTGGATCAGCACCCCTTCGGGCAGAACGACGCTGAGATCGAGGCCACGCTCTATGCCACCGCGGTCGTGCCAGAGCAACTCGATGAGGTCATGTCGCGGCTCGAGGCCGTCCCGGGCGTCGTGCAGGCGTTCTGGAACGCAAGCGCCGAAGAGTGACGCGACTCGAACTCGAATGGAGCCCATTGAAATGAACCTGATGCCTCCCGCTCCCGACGACACGGAAGACCCCCAACACACCCCTGCCGAGCGGGCAGCGGCTGCGTCCCGAAGCACTTGGGTCAGCGTGGCCGTCAACCTGCTGCTCACGACCGTGCAGATCATCGCCGGTCTGTTGACCAAGTCCCAGGGCCTGGTGGCCGACGGGGTGCATTCCCTGTCGGATCTCATCGCCGACTTCGTGGTGCTGCTCGCCAACCACCACAGCCAGAAGGACGCGGACGAGGACCATCCCTATGGTCATCACCGGTACGAGACGGCGGCCTCCCTTGTGCTGGGCCTGCTGCTCTTGGGCGTGGGTGCGGGCATGCTGTGGTCGTCGATCACGAAGCTGGAGCAGCCGGAGACCATCGCGCAGGTCCACCTGGCGGCACTGTCGGTGGCACTCGGCGCGCTGGCTGCGAAGGAACTGCTGTTCCGCTACATGCTGGCGGTTGCGAAACGGGTCAAGTCGAGCATGCTGGTGGCCAATGCCTGGCATGCAAGGTCAGATGCCGCGTCATCGCTCGTCGTGGGCATCGGCATCATCGGCAACCTGGCGGGCTATCCCATCCTGGATCCCATCGCTGCGGCCATCGTCGGCTTCATGGTCTCGAAGATGGGTTGGGAGTTCGCATGGGACGCGCTGCACGACCTCATGGACCGGGCGGTCGACGAAGAGGAAGTCGACGCCATCCGCCGGACGTTGGCTGAGACGCCGGGCATTCGAGGTGTGCACGATATTCGCACGCGAAAGATGGGGGATATGGTCGTGGCGGATGCCCACATTGAAGTGGATGCCACACTGACCGTCGAGGCGGGGCATGAGATTGCCGTCGAAGCGAGGCGACGCGTCATGCAACGTCACCGGGTGCTGAATTTGATGACCCATGTCGACCCTTGGCGCCGGCCGGATGGAGATCACGACATCGCCTGACGCACGGATTGCCACCAACTATGAGGCCATGTTCAACTGTCAGAGGAGCCAATGTCGCTTTGATCAATGTCGCTTTGATGCCAGTAAGCAGCAGGCTGGACGCTTGGGGTGAATGGCAGCAACCGCTGCGAAGCTGGAGCTACTCGCCCGTGCCCTCCCTGTTTGGCGTCGCAGCTCACGGCCCGGACGGCTGGGCCGCGCTACCGCCTCGGCTTTGCGAGGGTTAGCGGCTTGGGCGATCCCGCCATAAGACCGTTGACGCGCTTTGGCTCGGACGCTTTGAACTCCAGGACCTGATCCCGGGTAAGGGATATCGCGCAAACGCGAGCCGCCTTTCCCGCCAGTTCGGACGAGATGGTGACGAACTTGCCTGGGGCAACTCGAATTCGCTTCACGTCTTGGCTTTCAGTTCCGTCAACTTTAGCCAGTCCTGTGTCGCTGAGCACCGGCGGCTCGGTGGAGGAACGATGCCGGTCGACCTGCGTCAGGCGAAAGCGGGCGCTGCGATAACGAGGGGCTCACCACCTGCCACCAGATCTGTCATGCGCCAGCCTTACCGCCGCGGGCAGACGTGAGAGTGCGTCGCCTGCCCGGGCCGGTTTTCGGCAACGGACTGGCCGGCAGTTGCAGCAGGAGCCTGCGCTCGGCGACCTTGGTTGACCGGTCGGATCTGAGGCCGCCACCGAACTCTTGGCCGGCTGCGTCAAGCAGGCTCACATACTCCTCGGCGGCCTCGGTGCGCGTCAGCCAGACCTCTCGTACCTCTCGTGACGCCCAATGGCCGGCCGACGTCGCCCAGCCCGGCAACATACACACCAAGCTTCGGATCCTGGCCGTGTCCATGGTGTGCAGCGCGTCAGCCAAGTCGTGTTCCCAGGCAATGCACCAGGTGTGCGCGAAGCTGATACCGGAATCCTCGTCTAGGACGTCGACGGTCAGCAGGAACCAGGGCGCATGCAGCATCACCTCCATCCGGCGCCAGTGTTGAACCCCCGGACTGGTCAGGCCTATGGGGACGAGGGATTCATGCTGGGGATGAGAGGCGAACATCGGGCTCGAGGACGGACCTGCCGCTGGCGGCGCGGTCGTGAGGTTGACGATCCGGAAAATTATTCAGGTCCCTCGGCCAGATTCAGATTCCGAATACGGCGCAAGCTCAGATAGCGTTCCTGGCTGAAAGCATTCCATGGCCAAGACTCTCCACAGCCGACACAACAAGATCTTCCTGAAGATGCTGCGCGAGCTGCGTGAGTCCCGGGGCTTGCGTCAGTCCGACCTCGCCGATCTGCTGGGTCGCAGCCAGGCCACGGTGAGCAACGTCGAGCGAGGCGAGCGGCGCCTGGACGTCATCGAGCTGCGAGATTGGCTGGAAGCGTTGGAGGAAGAATTCCTGGAATTCGCCGGCAAGCTGGACGCCGAGCTGCAGCGGCTCGGGGGACCGAGGCTGCGGGTCGTGCGCCAGCGAGGGGGCGGCAGCGCTCGCGCCGCACTGAATCACATCCTTCGCGTCGTGGGAGATGCCGGCAAATAACTTCGAGCGGCCGGCCTGGCCGATGCCGGCGCAGATCAGTGGCTCTTCCAGCCTCTGGTCGACCCATCGGGGTTGCGGTTGCGCTGAATGCGCTCGTCCAGCTTCTTCGCGAAGTCGAAGAGCGACGAGCCGCAAGCGAAAGCCCACTGCTGCAACTCCAGCACGTCGATGCGACGCCGGCCGGCCTCGCAGCGGCTCACGATGTCCTGGCCAATGCCCAGCTTGTCGGCCAGATCCCTCTGGCTCAGCCCGGCGTCGGCGCGAAGCTGGATGAACTCCTCAAGGAAGATTTCGTAGGTCTCTGACTTGAGCGGGCTTCTCATCCTGGGCGGTCGCGTCGGCAACCGCGCAGGATCGGAGTCAATCCAAAATATGTGAAAACGCCATATTTCTGGAGTGCATCTCAGGACGCCCCAAAATTCAAGGATCGCAGGGTGACGAGTGAGCCGCCCCGAGCCGTCACCGGGTAAACGCACAACATGGCCCCATGAAGTCAGCCGTCAAACCAGCACCCACGCCCACGCCTTTGAAATCAGCGGCCCGCCGTTCAACGTACGTGTCGGCGGCGAAGACGAAGGCCTTGCTCGCAGGCGGCGCACAAGGCAGAGCTGAGCGCGCGGAGGCCGCCGACATGCTGTCGGTCGCGCAAGCGGCACGGCGAGTTTGCACCACGGTTTCGACGATTCGCTCTTGGATCGTGAATGGGCGTGCCATCGCCTTGGAGAGGCCGCGCAACAGTTACCGGCTACCCGGCTGGCAGTTCGAATCGGCGATGTGGGAAGCCATTCCCCAACTTGCAGCCGCGCTGGACACGAACCAAGGTTGGGCTCTGCTTGGCTTCCTCGAAAGTCCCTGCGGCGCGCTCAACGGGCGGACTCCCAGGCAAGCCATCGAACAGGGCGATCTCCGGCGGGTGCTGCAAGCGGGTCTTGCCGAGAGCTATTGAGGCGCGATCCGCAGGCGCTGCGCAGCGTCACTGCCGTCAGGCGCTGGCGAGAACCGCCCGCATTCTGCACAGGGCGCCGGAACTGGTGCTCAAGTCGTCGGAATGATCGCCGGTGTGGCCGGACCAAATGCGCACTTGGCCAAATATCTCACCGCTCGAGCCGCCGCCGGATCAGGTGCTCAGCAAGCATCGGGCTGGGTGCACAAGACTCACTGGATTGGGTGCTCAGATGGGACCGAAATATGCA
>RXJV01000071.1 GCA_003963075.1 Burkholderiales bacterium | reverse complement strand
TCGCCAGAAATCGGCCGGCGCACTCTATGCAACGGGTGGACCCAGCACATCGTCATGATTGACGACCGCGGACCCGGTTGGATCAGGCCTGATGGCAGGCGCGCGACACTGCTCAGCGCACCGGCATGAAGGGGTTTACGCAGCGCCGCGATGGCTGCGTCATGCGCGGAGCTGGGCTGCGGAATATCGATCGCTCGCCGCGCGCTTCTGGAACAGGGCCGTCCGGGCGTAAAGTGTCCTTCGATACCGTTGCAAACCCACCGACTCGCGGTTGGACGGCGCAGCCGTTGTCAACGGCAGGCGCAACAAGGGCTCATCCCGGGGGAATCGCGTGTTGAAGGCCCTCAGCTGGTGGCGGCATCTTCGGCTGGCGCATCGCCTGGGCCTGGGCTATGGGGCTGTCATCGCCCTGCTGATCGGCCTGAGCATGGTGATGGAGTTCCGGCTGCAAGCCCTGAGCGACACCACGGCCGATGCGCTGCAGCGCCAATATCCCAAGACCGCGCTGGTGCACGAGATCACCATCGAGCTCGGGGTCGTGGCACGCGCGATGCGCAATGTGCTCATCCTGGCGGAGCAGGATGCGCCGGTGCCGCCGCTTGACGAGATCGAGGCGGCGCAGCGGCGCATGGAGCAGGCACTCAACCGGCTGGTCGCCCTGGCCCAGGACCCCGAAAGCCGGGCCCTGCTGGACAAGATCCTCACCGTGCACTCGGCCTATGCGGTCAACCAGGAGGACTTCAAGCGCCTCGTCGGCGCGCAGCGCATGGGTGCGGCGCGCAACCTGCTGGTGGTGGACATCAACGGCTACCAGGAGGACTACTTCCGGCTGCTGGATCAGCTCAACCGGCTGCACGGCGCGCGCATGCTCGTGGCCAGCCAGGAGGTGGAGGCCCGGCATGCGGGCGCGCGCCGGCTGGTGTATTCGGCTGCCGCAGTGGCCGTGCTGCTGAGCCTCGGCGTGACCTGGATGCTGACGCGCTCGGTGCTGCGCAGCCTTGGCGGTGAGCCGGACTATGCGGCCCGGATCGCGCGCCGCATTGCCGCCGGTGAACTGGGATGCAGGGTCGAACGGCGTGCCGACGATGACTACAGCCTGCTGCATGACATGGACCAGATGCGCCTCACGCTGATCGACCGTGAGCAGGCCCTGCAGCAGGCCAATGCCGAACTACGCCACACCGTCGATCAACTCAGCGCGGCCAAAGACGAGCTGGTCTCCAGCGAGAAGCTGGCCGCGCTCGGCGCGATGGTGGCCGGCGTGGCCCATGAACTCAACACGCCGATCGGCAACAGCCTGCTCGCGGCCAGCACGGTGTCCGATGCGAGCGAGCGACTGCGCCACTGCGTCGAGCAGGGCATTACCCGCAAGGCCCTGTCCGACCAGCTCGACGAGATGGCCGCGGCGGCCGAGCTGGTGCAGCGCAACCTCCACCGCGCCGCGGATCTGATCTCCAGCTTCAAGCAGGTGGCGGTGGACCGGCAAAGCTCGCAGCGGCGCCAGTTCCAGCTTGACCAGGTGATCCACGAAATCTGCCTGACGCTGCAGCCCTCGCTGAGCAAGGCCAAATGCCAGCTGGACGTGACTGCGGCCACGGGCCTGGTCATGGACAGTTTCCCCGGCCCCCTGGGCCAGGTACTGACCAACCTGGTGCAGAACGCGCTGCTGCATGGTTTCGAAGGGCGGGCCGACCCGCGCATCTGGGTCGAGGCCCAGGGGCTCGATGCCGGGCATGTGCAGATCGTCGTCCGCGACAACGGCGTCGGCGTTCTGCCGGAGCATCAGGGCCGGGTCTTCGACCCCTTCTTCACCACCCGCATGGGCCGCGGCGGCAGCGGCCTCGGCTTGCACATCTGCTTCAACATCACGACGGCGGTGCTCGGTGGCAAGATCCGGCTCACGAGCTCGCCGGGTGCGGGCACCACGGTGGCTCTGGTCTTGCCCCGCCGTGTTCCAGATCTGCAACCTCAACGAAGTGAGGAGACGGATGAGCATGCCCGTTGACAGCGGCCGTCGCCATGCCCTGCTGGCCTTGCTGGCCGGTTGGTCAGGCGGAAGTGGTGCCCAGCAGCCTGGCCCGATCGCCTACCTCACGCCGGGGCTGGACCTGCCCTTCTGGCGCACGCTGAGCCTGGGCGTGAAGACCATCGCGGAGGCGCAGGGCCTTCGTTTCACGGCGTTGGACAGCCGCAACGACGACCAGCGCCAGCTTGCCAATGCCAAGGAAGTGCTGGCCCGCGGCGCCGCCGGGCTGGTGATTTCACCCACCAGCAGCCGATCGGCCGTCGACGTGCTGGACCAGTGCGAGGCGGCGCGGGTGCCGGCCGTGGTGGCCGACATCGGCACCGCGGGCGGTAGCTACCTGTCCTACGTCAAGTCGGACAACTATTTCGGCGCCTTCGGCGTGGGCCAGGCGGTGGCCACGGCCATGAAGGAACGGGGCTGGACGGGCGGCGACTACGCGATGTGCACCATCGCACTGGACCGCAAGAACGGCCAGGACCGCACCAACGGCTTTCGCGATGCGATGAAGGAGGCCGGCTTCGGCAAGGAAGTCGCGATCCACCAGATGCGCAGCTACACCATCGAGGAAACCGAGGGTTTCGTGCGCGACCTGCTGAACCGCTTCCCGAAGCTGCGCGGGCTGTTCGTCGAGGTCGACAAGCCCACGCTCGGCGCGCTGCAGGCCATCAAGGCCATGCGTCGCAGCCAGGAGCTGGTGGTGGGTTCCTTCGATGGCATCCCGGAATTCGTCCCGCTGCTGCGCAGCCGGGCCCTGGTCGCCGTGGGCATGCAGCAGCCCTTTCTGATGGGCACGCAGGCAGCCGAGGCGCTGTTGAAGGGCCGTGGCGGGCAGACGCCGCCCAAGCAGATCCTGGTGCCAGTGCTGATTGCCACCGGCCAGAACGTCGACGAGTGGCTGCCGGTGGCGCGGCGCACCGTGTTCGGCAACGAGCCGCTGCCGGATTGACGGCCCGGCTCAGCTCAGCCGTGTGACGCCCTCCAGCTCGCAGGCATAGATCGCGTTGCGCAGCGCGGCAACCGCCTCGTAGCGCGTGAAGCTGCGCCGCCAGGCCAGCACGACTCGGCGCGTCGGGATCGGTTCCGCAAAGGGCACGAAGGCCAGGTGGGGCGCGGGCTCGTACGGCACCGACAGCTGCGGCACGACCGTCACGCCCATGCCCGACGCGACCATGTGCTTGATGGTTTCCAGCGACGAACCCTCGAAGCTGCGCCGGATGCCCTCCGCGTCGCTGGAGAAGCGCGCGAACTCGGGGCAGACCTCCAGCACATGGTCGCGAAAGCAGTGGCCGGTGCCCAGCAGCAGCATAGTCTCGCGCTTGAGCTCTTCGGCGCTGATGGACTCGCGCCGCGCCAGCGGGTGCGTGGCCGGCAGCGCGACCACGAAGGGCTCGTCGTACAGCGGCGCGATCGCCAGCCCTGCGTCGGGAAAGGGCTCGGCCATGATGGCGCAGTCCAGCTCGCCGGTGCGCAGCATCTCCAGCAGCTTCACGGTGAAGTTCTCCTGCAGCATCAGCGGCATCTGCGGGTAGAGGTTGATGGTGTGGCGCACCAGTTCGGGCAGCAGGTAAGGACCGATGGTGTAGATCAGGCCGAAGCGCAGCGCACCGGCCAGCGGGTCCTTGCCGCGCTTGGCGATCTCCTTGATCGCGCCGGCCTGGTCGAGCACGGACTGCGCCTGGCGCACGATCTCCTCGCCCAGCGGCGTGACCGTGACCTCGCTGCCGCCGCGCTCGAAGATCTTCAGGTCCAGCTCCTCTTCGAGCTTCTTGATCGCCACCGACAAGGTCGGCTGGGACACGAAGCAGGCCTCGGCCGCGCGGCCGAAATGGCGCTCGCGGGCCACGGCGACGATGTAGCGCAACTCGGTCAGGGTCATGGTGGCGGGGCTCTCTCTGGCAGGGACTCGAACGCTACACTGCGCCCGCTCCGGAGGAGGCCCCAGGGTTTTCCCTGGCCGGCACCGTATTTCATTGAGAGGTCACCATGACTGAACGCAAGCCGATGACGCTGCCGCGCCTCGCGCAGATGCACACCAGCGGCGAGAAGATCGCGATGCTGACCTGCTATGACGCGGCCTTTGCCGGCCTGCTGGACGAGGCCGGCGTGGACATCCTGCTGATCGGCGACTCCCTGGGCAATGTGCTGCAGGGCCGCGGCTCGACCGCGCCGGTCAACCTCGACGACATGCTCTACCACACGACCTGCGTTCGCCGCGGCGTGAAGCATGCCTGGGTCATTGCCGACCTGCCCTTCGACAGCTACCACGTCAGCAAGGAAGAGGCCTGGAAGAGCGCGGCGGCCCTCGTCAAGGCCGGTGCCCACATGGTCAAGCTCGAGGGCGGCGGCTGGACGACCGAGACCGTGCGTTTCATCAGCGAGCGCGGCATCCCGGTCTGCGCCCACCTCGGCTTCACGCCGCAGACGGTCACGTCGCTGGGCGGCTTCAAGGTGCAGGGCCGCGACGAGGAAAGCGCGGCCCGCATCAAGCGCGAATCGCAGGCGCTGGTGGACGCCGGCGCCGCGATGCTGCTGTACGAGATGGTGCCGGCCGCCCTGGCCGCCGAGATCACCGCCGCGTCGCCGGTGCCCGTCATCGGCATCGGTGCCGGCGTGGGCACCTCGGGCCAGGTGCTGGTGCTGCACGACATGCTGGACATCACCCGCGGCAAGAAGCCCCGCTTCGTCAAGAACTTCATGGCCGGTCGGGATTCCATCCTCGACGGCGTGAAGGCCTATGTGGACGAGGTCAAGGCCGGCACCTTCCCGGTCAACGAAGTTCACGGGTTCTGAGCATGCAAGTCCTCCACACCATCGCCGAGCTCCGCGACGCCCTGGCCCTCCACCGCCAGCGCGGCTTCGTGCCCACCATGGGCAATCTGCATGACGGCCACCTGGCCCTTGTGAAGCAGGCGCGCGAGCTGGTCGGCCCGGCCGGCGCGGTTGTCGCCAGCATCTTTGTGAACCGGCTGCAGTTCGCGCCGCATGAGGATTTCGACACCTACCCGCGCACGCTGGCACGCGACTGCGAGCTGCTGGACGCTGCGGGTTGCGACATCGTCTTCGCGCCGTCCGAGGCCGAGCTCTACCCCGAGCCGCAGGGCTACAAGGTGGTGCCGCCGGGCGTGCTGGCCGACATCCTCGAAGGCCACTTCCGCCCCGGCTTCTTCACCGGCGTCTGCACCGTCGTGCACAAGCTGTTCAACATCGTGCAGCCCACGCTGGCCGTGTTCGGCAAGAAGGACTACCAGCAGCTGATGGTGATCCGCCGCATGGTGGCGCAGATGGCGCTGCCGATCGCCATCCATGGCGGCGAAACCCGCCGCAGCGCCGAGGGCCTGGCCCTGTCGTCGCGCAACGGCTACCTCAGCGAGGCCGAGAAGGCCGAGGCGCTGCGGCTGTCCCGCACGCTGAAGGCGTTGATCGCGCGCTGGCAGGCCGGCGAGCGCGACCTGCCGGCGATGGAGGCGGACGCGATGCAGGCCCTGCGCGACGCCGGCTGGGCGCCGGACTACATCACGCTGCGCCGGCGCGTCGACCTCGGGCCGGCGGTCGCCGGTGAGCCGCTGGTGGCGCTCGGCGCCGCCCGCCTGGGCAGCACCCGGTTGATCGACAACCTGGAGGATTGAGCCGGGCCGATGTCCGGCGGCGCGGCCGCGCGACGCGTTAGGCTTGCGCCTTCTTGGCCATTCGAGAGGCCCCACGAGGGCACCCTGACGCAATGACATCTGCCACTCCTCATCTGCCGCTGCGGCAAACCCTGGCTCGCGCCTGCCGCTGGTGGCTGCTGGCACCCGGCCTGGCCGGCGTGATGCTGGCGCAGGCCGCTCCGGCCCCGGCCGCCGCCAACCCGCTGCTCACGCCCAGCCCGCTGCCGCTGCGCTTCCCTGCCTTCGACAAGGTCCGTGACGAGCATTTCGCGCCGGCGCTTGACCGCGGCATGGCCGAGGAGCTGGCGGAGGTCGAGGCCATCGCCGCCAACCGCGCCGCCCCGAGCTTTGCCAACACGGTGGAGGCCCTGGAGAAGAGCGGACGCCTGCTGGCACGCACGACGACGCTGCTGTTCAATCTGCTCGCCGCAGACGCCAACCCGGCAAGGCTGCAACTGCGCACCGACTACGCGCCGCGCCTCGCCGCCCAGCGCGACGCCATCCTGCAGAACCCCAAGCTGTTTGCGCGCATCGACGCGCTCTACCAGAACCGCCAGCAGGCAGCGCCCAACCCCGAGGCGCGCCGCCTCATTGAGCGCTACTGGCGCAGCATGGTGCGCGCCGGGGCGCGGCTCAAGCCCGAGGCGCAGGCCCGCGTGCAGGCCATCAATGCCGAGCTCGCGTCCATCGATGCCGACTACCAGCAGCGCACCCTCGCCGAGGTCAATGACTCGGCCGTGGTGGTCGACAACGTGCAGGAGCTGGCCGGTCTGACGCCAGACCAGATCCAGGCCGCGGCGGCGGCCGCCAAGGAGGCCGGGCTCGACGGCAAGTACCGCATCGCCTTGCTCAACACCACGGGCCAGCCCTATGAGGCGGTGCTCAGCCAGCGCTCGTTGCGCGAGCGCCTGCATCGCGCCTCGGTCGCGCGCGGCAGCCGCGGCAATGCCTTCGACACGACCCGGCTGGTGGCGCGCACCGTCGCGCTGCGCCAGGAGCGCGCCGAGCTGCTGGGCTATGTGGACCACGCAAGCTTCCAGATCGAGGAGGGCACCGCCAAGACGCCGGCTGCCGCCATCGCGATGTTGCGCCAGCTCGCGCCGGCGGCCGTGGCCTCGGCCCGGCGCGAGGCCGCCGAGCTGCAGGCCCTGATCGACCGCGACCAGGCGGCGCAGGGCGCGCCGAGCTTTGCGCTGGCGCCCTGGGACTGGAGCTTCTATGCGGAGAAGCTGCGTGCCACCCGGTATGGCTTCGATGAAAGCCAGATCAAGCCCTATCTCGAACTCGACAGCGTGCTGGAGAAGGGGGTCTTCTTTGCGGCCAACCAGCTCTACGGCCTGCGCTTCAAGCGCCGCACCGACCTGCCGGTCTACCAGCCCGATGTGCGCACCTACGACGTCTTCGATGCCAACGGTCGCCAGCTGGCGATCTTCATCGCCGACCTCTATGCCCGCCCGAGCAAGCAGGGCGGCGCGTGGATGAACGAATACGTGTCGCAGAACCCCTATGAGCGCACTCGGCCGGTGGTGGCCAACCATCTCAACATCCCCAAGCCGCCGGCCGGCGAGGCGACGCTGCTGACCTGGGACGAAGTCCGCACCCTGTTCCACGAGTTTGGCCATGCGCTGCACGGCATGTTCTCGCAGGTGCGCTACCCGAGCTTCGCGGGCGCCCAGACGCCGACCGACTTCGTCGAGTACCCGTCCCAGGTGAACGAGGTCTGGGCGAGCTGGCCGACCGTGCTGGCCAACTACGCCCGTCACTACCGCACGGGCGAGGCGATGCCGCGTGAACTGCTCGACAAGGTGCTGGCCGCGCAGCAGTTCAACCAGGGTTTTGCGACCACCGAATACCTCAGCGCCGCCCTGCTCGACCTGCGCTGGCATCTGCGCGAGGGTGCCGCGGCCGCGGCGTCGGCCACGCCGGTGCTCGACACCGAAGCCCGCCTGCTCAAGGAGGAAGGCGTCGACTTCGCGCCGGTGCCGCCGCGCTACCGCAGCCCCTATTTCAGCCACATGATGGGCGACTACTCCGCCGGCTACTACGCCTACATCTGGAGCGAAGTGCTCGACGCCAATACCGTCGAATGGCTGAAGGCCGAGGGCGGCCTGCGGCGCGCCAACGGCGACCGCCTGCGGCGCGGCCTGCTCTCGCGCGGCGGCAGCGAGGACGCGATGACGCTGTTCGCGAAGCTGGTGGGTCATGAGCCGCGCATCGAACCGCTCGCGCAGCGCCGCGGCCTGGTGGTGAAGCCCTGAACCGCCTGGGCGCCGCCGCGGGCGCCCGGCGGTGCAGGTAAACGCATGTAAGCGCCGTCAACAAGGCGCCGCCGGCGGCGTTGATCCGCCATCGCGCCTTGTCAGGAGTCTTCATGCGCCCGCCGCCGCTTCGCCTTGCCAGCCTCTTTCTCGCCCTGGGCGCCGCCGCCCTGCTGAGCGCCTGTGGCGGTGGTGCCGAGGTCCAGGTCGTCGGTGGTGGCGGCAGTGGCGGTGGTGTCCAGTACCCGCGACCCAACCCCAACCCGAGCCCAACCACGCTGTCGTGCAGCCCGGCGGGCCTGGCGGCGTCGGCGGCCAGCCCATGGGGCACGGTCTGCATGCTGACCAGCAGCGGCGAAATCGTCGTTGAGCTCTACGACAGCTATGCCCCGCAGACCGTGGCCAACTTCTACAACTATGTCGCTGCGGGCTTCTACACCAACACGCTGATCCACCGCGTGGACCGCGACTTCGTCATCCAGGGGGGTGGCTATGCGCCGGGGATGGTGGCCAAGACGCCGCTGTACGCGCCGCTCAAGCTGGAGAGCAATAACGGTCTGTCCAACCTGCGCGGCACCCTCGCGATGGCCCGCCGCGGCGACCCTGACTCGGCCACCAGCCAGTTCTTCTTCAATGTGCGAGACAACACCAGCCTCGACTACCAAAGCGCCGCCAACCCCGGCTACACGGTGTTCGGCCGCATCATCTCGGGCCTGCCGACGCTGGACGCGATCAATGTGGTACCCACCTACACCTACAGCTCGACCGACATCGAGCCTCAAACCGAGGTGCTGGTCTACTGGGCGCAGCGGCTGAAGTAGCCCGCGCCCGTCGCGCCGCGGGCGGCGATCGGCGTTCAGCGCCGTTCAGCGCCGCTCGGCCCGGTCGATCGCCGTTCATCACATCGGGGCCGCGCCGCCGTGGGCGGCTCGGCATCATGGCGCCCATCCCAACCCCCGATGGAGAACGCCATGTTTCAACGCCTTTGCCGCAACCGCTGGGTCGGCCTGTTTGCCGCTGCCGTCGGCATCGCCACCGCGCTGTGGTCCGGCAGCAGCCGGGCCGAGACCATCGACTTCCGCGGCCTGCGGGTCGAGATCGTCGGCCAGGGCCTGCCGGTGCTGATGATTCCGGGCCTGAACAGCGCTGCGGCCACCTGGACCGAGACCTGTGCTGCGCTGCAACCGGCTGTGCAATGCCATATCGTGCAGCTGCCGGGGTTTGCCGGCGCACCGGCCATCGAGACCGAGGCCTTTCTCGACGGCATGCGCGACCGGCTGCTGGCCTACCTTGACGACCGCCGGCTCGACAAGCCCGTCGTGATGGGCCACAGCCTGGGCGGCGCCCTGGCATTGAAGATGGCGGCGGACAAGCCCGCGTGCATCGGCCGCCTCGTCATCGTCGATGCGCTGCCCTTCATCGGCGGCCTGCGTGGCATGACGCCCGAGGCCGCCAAGGCTGCCGCTGCCGGCATGCGCCAGCAGATGCTGGCCGCCACCAAGGAACAGTGGGAGGCCGGTGCTCGTCAGGGTGCCATGGGCATGAGCCGCAGCCCCGCCAATGGTGAGCGCGTGACTGGCTGGAGCCTGGCCAGCGACCGCGCGACCTCGGCCCAGGCCATGTCCGAGCTCTGGGGCGACGACCTGCGCCCGCTGCTGCCGCGTATCACCGCGCCCACGCTCGTGCTCGGTGCCTGGGCCGCCTACGAGCCCATGGGCTCGACGCTGGAGAGCACCAAGAAGATCTTCGAGGCGCAGTACGCGGGCCTTCAAGGCGTCAAGCTGTCCATGAGCCAGCGCGGCTACCACTTCCTGATGTGGGACGATGCCGCGTGGCTGGTGGGCGAGGTCAAGGGCTTCCTGGCCACCCCCTGAACCTGGGAGGCTGATGCGATGACGATGCGCCGGCGCGCCGCGCTGCAGGCGGTGGTGTGGAGCGGCTATGCGATCGTCTCGCTGGGGATGATCGCCAACTTCCAGGCGCTAACCGGCTCCTTGATCTTCGTGATGCTGGCCCTGGCTGTGCTGCTCTGGGTCGCCAGCGAGGGCCTGCGCGCCCTGGCCCTGCGCCAGGCATGGCTGGAAGGCAGCAGCTCGGCGCTGGCCTTGCGCCTGGCGCTGCTGCCGCCACTGGCCGCTGTGGCGGTGCAAGTCGCGCTCCACGGCATCAACACCGTGGGCTTGCTGCTGGGCCTGCTCGTCTTTCCCGCCGGCACCCCGCAGGGCCTGGGCGTGTTGCTCGCCTACGCGCTCAACACCGCCATCCTGCTGTGGCTGTGGATGGCCGTCTGGCTGGGGGTGAAGGCACTGCAGCGCTGGCGCCAGGGCGAGATCGCCAAGTGGCAGGCCGAGGCCGCGGCCCGCGAGCTGGAGCTGCAGGTGCTTCGGGCCCAGATCAACCCGCACTTTCTGTTCAACGCGCTGAACAACCTGCGGGCGCTGATCAACGAAGACCCGGCCCGCGCCCGCGAGATGCTCAGCCGCCTGTCCAACACCCTGCGCCACACGCTGCAGCACAGTGCCAAGGAGCGCGTACCGCTGGCCGACGAGCTGGCCGTGGTGCGCGATTACATCGCGCTGGAGCAGCTGCACCACGAGGAGCGGCTGCGCGTGGCCTGGCAGGTGGACCCGGCCACTGCGGGCGCCAGCGTGCCGCCGATGCTGCTGCAGCTGCTGGTGGAAAACGCGATCAAGCACGGCATCGCCCGCACCCCGGGCGGCGGCGAGGTGGGCATCACGCTGCGGCGTGACGGCGCCCAGCTCACGCTGACGGTCAGCAACCCGGGGCAGTGGCAGCCCGGCTCGTCAGACAGCACCGGCCTGGGCCTGGCCCACCTGCGCGAGCGGCTGCAGCGCGCCGGCGGCCCCGGGGCCGACTGCCGCATCGAGGCTGCCGACGGCCGCGTCAACGTCACGGTGACACTCACGCCATGAAGATCTTCATCGTCGAGGACTCGCGCCTGGCCCGCCAGGAACTGCGCACCCTGCTGGCCGCGGTGCCGGATGCCGACATCGTCGGCGAGGCGGCCGAGCTGGCCGCCGCGCGCGAGGCCATCGAGCAGCTCCAGCCCGAGCTGCTGCTGCTGGACGTGGAGCTGCCCGGCGCCACGGGCTTCGACCTGCTGGACCAGCTGGAGCAGCTGCCGCTGGTGGTGTTCACGACCGCCTACGACCAGCACGCGCTCGCCGCCTTCGAGCGCAATGCGCTGGACTACCTGCTCAAGCCCATCGACCCCGAGCGGCTGGAGGCCGCGCTGGCCAAGGCCCGCGAGCGCCTGCGCCCCGCGCCCGCGGCGGCCGCGAGCGGCACCAAGGGCGTGGACGACATGGTCTTCCTGCGCGATGGCGAGCGCTGCTGGTTCGTGCGGCTGGGCGACATCGCCGGCTTCGAGTCCTGCGGCAACTACGCCCAGGCCTGGTTCGACGGCCAGCGCCCGCTGATCCACCGCAGCCTCACCGCGTTGGAAGAAAAGCTGGACCCGCAGCTGTTCTTCCGCGCCAGCCGCAGCCACCTGATCAACCTGCGCTGGGTGCAGGGCATCGAGCCCTGGAGCAACGAGGGCTATCGCGTGACGCTGCGCAGCGGCCACCGCGTCGAGGTCTCGCGCCGCCAGGCCAAACTGCTGCGAGAAAGGCTGGAGCTGTGACCTCAACCATCCGCCGTATCGCCGTCACCACCGGCGGGGGCGATGCGCCGGGCCTGAACGCCGTGCTGTACGCCGTCGCGCACGCGGCGGCGCGCCAGGGCTGGGCCTGCATCGGCATCCGCGACGGCTATGACGGCCTGCTGCGGCCCGAGTGCTACCCGCAGGGCGGCGGCGTCGAGCTCACGCCCGCGCGTGTCGAGGGCCTCGCGGCCACCGGCGGCACGCTGCTGGGCTCGACCAACCACGGCGATCCCTTCGCCTACCCGATGCCGCAGGCCGACGGCCGCGTGGTGCTGCAGGACCGCTCGCAGGACCTGCTGGACGCGCTGGCCCGCGAGGGCGTCGACGCCCTCGTGGCCATCGGCGGTGACGGCTCGCTGGCCATCGCCCACCGGCTGGCCCAGCGCGGCCTGCGCGTGGTGGGTGTGCCCAAGACCATCGACAACGACCTCGACGGCACCGTCACGACCTTCGGCTTCGACACCGCCGTGGGCTTTGCCACCGAATGCATCGACCGCCTGCACACCACGGCGGCCAGCCACCACCGCGTGCTGGTGGTGGAGGTGATGGGCCGATACGCCGGATGGATCGCGCTGCATGCCGGCCTGGCCGGCGGCGCCCACGCCATCCTGCTGCCCGAGCTGCCGTTCGACCTGGCCTGCCTGGCCGAGCGGGTGCGCCAGCGCGACGCCGAGGGCCGGGCCTATTCCATCGTCGTGGTGGCCGAGGGCGCCTGCCCGCGCGACGGCACCCGGGCGCTGTTGCCCGAGGCTGAGGCCGGCCATGCCGAGCGCCTGGGCGGCATGGGCGAGCAGGTGAGCGCCGCGCTGGCGCGGCTCACGGGCAAGGACGCCCGCTGCGTGGTGCTCGGCCACCTGCTGCGCGGCGGCAGCCCGAGCGCCTTCGACCGCGTGGCCGCGCTGCGCTTCGGCGCGGCGGCGGTGCGGGCGCTGGCGGCGGGCCAGGACGGCGTGATGGTGGCGCTGGATGGCAATGAGGTTCGCTCGGTGCCCCTGGCCCAGGTGGCCGGCCGCATGAAGGCCGTGCCCTTGGACGGCGACACCCTGGCCACGGCCCGCGAGCTGGGCGTCTGCCTGGGGGACTGACCGGGCATCGGGCCGGGCTGCAGCCTGACCCGACGGCTCGACGCTTCGTCACGCCGCGAGCGACAGCACGGCCTGCGGCGGCGAGCATGCGCGCCGTCATCAACCCCTGCCGAGAACTCGAATGAGCCGCTTCACCACCGTTGCCGTTGCGCTGACCGCTTCTGCCCTGCTCAGCGCCTGCGTGATCGCCCCGCCCGTCAACAGCATGCCCGACACGGCCGCCGTCACCCGCATGAGCGAGCAGGCCCTGGCGACCT
The DNA here is from genome assembly GCA_003963075.1 of Burkholderiales bacterium. Lineage (GTDB taxonomy): Bacteria > Pseudomonadota > Gammaproteobacteria > Burkholderiales > Burkholderiaceae_C > Pelomonas. The sequence goes on along the minus strand of RXJV01000071.1, from coordinate 45,941 downwards.
GCGGCGCCGGCAATGTGAAGGAAGTCAACGCCAAGAGCTTCACCTGCAAGTAGGCACGCCGCCCAGCAGGCCGCGCAGGCGCTGCGAGACATCGCCAGCGCTTGAACGCGCGTCGGTCAGGCTTTCAAAAACTCCGCCTTGGTGCCGAGCCAGCGCGCCACCTGGCGGCGTGCGGCCTCCGGGTGCTCGTCCAGCAGCCGCGGCGCCAGGGCTCGGGCGGCGACGAGCAGCGGCGCGTCCTCCTGCAGGTCGGCAAAGCGCAGCAGCTCGGCGCCGCTCTGGCGCGCGCCCATGAACTCGCCCGGGCCGCGGATGTCGAGGTCGCGCCGCGCGATCTCGAAGCCGTCGGTCGTCTCGGCCATGGCCTTGAGCCGCGCCTTGCCGGTGTCGGACAGCGGCGGGCTGTAGATCAGCACGCACACGCTGGCCTTGGCGCCGCGCCCCACGCGCCCACGCAGCTGGTGCAGCTGCGCGAGGCCGAAGCGCTCGGCATGCTCGATCACCATCAGGCTGGCATTGGGCACGTCCACGCCGACTTCGATGACGGTGGTCGCCACCAGCACGCTCATCGCGCCGCCGGAGAACTGCGCCATCACGGCGGCCTTGTCGGTGGGCGACATGCGCCCGTGCAGCAGGCCCACGCTCACGCCGGGCAGAGCGGCGCTCAGCTCCGCATGCGTCTCGGTGGCATTGCGCAGGTCCACCGCCTCGCTCTCCTCCACCAGCGGGCAGACCCAGTACACCTGCGCGCCGTCGGCCACCGCCGACCGGATCTTGTCCACCACATCGTGGCGCTTGGACTCGGTGAACACCTTGGTCACGATGGGGCTGCGGCCGGGCGGCAGCTCGTCGATGGTGGACACGTCCAGGTCGGCGAAATAGGTCATCGCCAGCGTGCGCGGGATGGGCGTTGCGCTCATCATCAGCAGGTGAGGCTCCAAAGGAACTGTTGACCCCCACGTCGCCTGCGGCTCCTGCCCCCCGAGGGGGCGCGCGCCGCCTTGGGGCCTCCCGGCGTCGGCGCCCGCCTTCAACTTGTCCCGCAAGGCGAGCCGCTGCGCCACGCCGAAGCGGTGCTGCTCGTCGATGACGGCCAGGCCGAGCTTGGCGAACTTCACCTTGTCCTCGATGACGGCATGCGTGCCGACGATGAGCTGAGCCTCGCCCGAGGCGGCGGCGTCCAGCATCTTCTGCCGCGCCTTGCCTTTCACGCTGCCGGTGATCCAGGCCACCTTCAGCCCCAGCGGCTCCAGCCAGCCGATCAGCTTGCGGAAGTGTTGCTCGGCCAGGATCTCGGTGGGCGCCATCAGCGCGCACTGCCAGCCCGCATCGATGGCCACCGCCGCGGCCAGCGCGGCCACCACGGTCTTGCCCGAGCCCACGTCGCCCTGCAGCAGCCGGTGGGTGGGCTGCGGGCGTGCCAGGTCCTGGGCGATCTCCTCGGCCACGCGCTGCTGCGCGCCGGTCAGCTGGAAGGGCAGGGCCGCCAGCAGCCTTTCGTGCAGGCCGCCAGGCCGCGCGCGCAGCGCCGGGGCCACCAGCAGCGCGCGCTCACGCTGGGCCTGCAGCTGCGACAGCTGCTGGGCCAGCAGCTCCTCGAACTTGAGCCGGTGCCAGGCCGGATGCTGGTGCTCGTGCAGGGCCGCCAGCGACGCACTGGGCGGCGGGTGGTGCAGATAGGTCAGCGCTTCTTTCAGCGTCGGCAGGCCGCGCGGCACCGTGCCGGGCGGCAGGATCTCGCGCAGGTCCGCCCGCGCCAGGCCCGAGGCCACGGCCTTGCGCAGATAGGCCTGGGGCAGCTGGGCCGAGGCCGGGTAGACCGGCGTGAGCGACTGGGCCAGCGGCGTGTCCTCGTCCACCACCTTGACGACCGGGTGCACCATCTCGCGGCCGAAGAAGCCGATGCGGGCCTCGCCCCGCACCCGCAGCCGCGTGGCGGCCGACATCTGCTTCTGCTGCGAAGGGTAGAAGTGCAGGAAGCGCAGCAGCAGCGTGCCGCTGTCGTCCTTCAGCCGCACCAGCAGCTGGCGGCGGCTGCGCAGCTCGACCTGGCAGTCCACCACCACGCCCTCCACCTGGGCCGGCTCGTTGTCGTGCAGCGCGGCGATGGGGATGATGCGGGTCTCGTCCTCGTAGCGCAGCGGCAGGTGCAGGGCGAGGTCGATGTCGCGCACCAGGCCGAGCTTTTCCATCGCTTTTTGCGGGGCGGACTTGGCGCGGGCCTCGGACATGGCCGGCATTGTGCCGGCGCGTACGGCTTGCTCAGCGCAGGTAGCGCTGCCTGAGCTTGTCGTAGCGGCCGTCGCGCTTGAGCGTGTCCAAAGCGGCTTGCAGGCGCCTCACGAGGCCGGGGTCGGCGTCCGAGCGCAGGCCAAACCAGTAGGCGCGGCTGGCTTCCAGCTCCAGCACCGGTTGCAGCGCATCCTCGGGCCGCCGCAACTGGCGCAGATTCCAGGTCGCCGCCCAGTCCAGCAGCGCCGCGAATTCCATGCGTCCGGCCAGCAGCTTGCGCACATTGGTGGCATCGTCCAGAGCCGGTTCCAACTGCACGCCGGGCTTGAGGCCAAGCGACTGCAGATACCGGTCGGCCGCCGAATCTCGCACCACGCCGATGCGTGCGGTGCCGAGCTCGTCCAGCCGGTTCAGCCGCAGTTCGGTGCGGCTGGCGAGCTTGTAGAGCAGCACACGCCGCGGCGCGATCGGGCCCACCCATTGGAACTGGGCCTCGCGCTCCGGCGTGCGGGTCAGCGAGAACAGCACGCTGCCCGCCTGGCTCTCGGCCTGCTGAAGGGCGCGCTGCCAGGGCAGCACCTCCAGCGCCAGCGGCAGGCCCGCCGTGTCAGCCATCAGGCGCAGCAACTCGACGCTGAAGCCCTGCGGGCCGCCCGCGTCCAGGTAGTTCAACGGTGGCAGGTTTTCGGTGAACCCGAACAGCCCCGGCCCGGCCGGGGTTGCCAGGGCAGGCGGCAGGGCGGTCAGCAGGGCGGTCAGGGCGAGACAGGAGCGGCGCTTCACGACGGGCGGGAGGTCAGGGCGGCGCGAGTCTAGGTGCTCGCTCTGACCCGCGCGTGACCGTGGCGTCCGGATGCGCCAGCCCTGCGCCGGCCCGGCGCGGCTTCAGCTCGGTGTCGGCACGCCCGCCATGCGGTCAAAGGCCACGAAGAACTGGCGGGCCATGGCCAGCAGCTGCCCCTGGCTGAGGGTGTCCGCGGGGCGGTAGTCGGCCATGCGGGGCGCGAGCTGTGGCCGCCGGGCCTCGACATAGTGGCGGAACTGCGCGATCACCGGGTGCGAGCCGGTCACCAGCACCTCGCGGGTGTCCTGCACGGCCTGGCAGACCGCGGCGAACAGCTCCTGCTCGTCGCGCTCGCCGCTGCCATGGTGGCGCTGGTGGTGGGGCTCGATGCGCGCGGCGTGAACCTGGTGGGCATCAAAGTGCAGCACCTGGGCATGGTGATGGTCGAGATGGACGACGGCGTGGAACATGGCTTCTCCAGGGTTGGCGAGGTGGCCCCGGCCTGCGCTCATCAAGGTGCGGCCGGGGCTTGCAGACTCCTCGGGCCCATGCTCCCACTGTGGTCGGCCGGCGTCCTTGCGTTGGGTCAAGGGAGGGGTCGGGTGATGGGCCAGGTGAGGGGTGGGAGGCGCTCGGGGACAATGCAGGCCTCCATTTTTGGCACGGGTCTGTTCGGCCCTCAAACATCTCCATGAACCCATCGACCGCCAAGGCCTACAGCGTCAACGATTTCGATTTCGACCTGCCCCCTGAACTGATCGCCCAGCATCCGGCGCCGGAGCGCAGCGCCTCGCGGCTGCTGGACGCGTCCGGCTCGGCGCCCGTGGACCGGATCTTCCGCGAGCTGCCCGGGCTGCTGTCGCCTGGTGACCTGCTGATCTTCAACAACACCCGCGTCATCAAGGCGCGGCTGTTCGGCAGGAAGTACGGCACCGAAGCCGGCGCCGAGGCCACCGGTGGTGCGGTGGAGGCCTTGGTTGAACGGGTGCTGCCAGGCACGCAGGAGGTGTGGATGCATCTGCGCGCCAGCAAGAGCCCCAAGCCCGGCAGCCGGGTGCGGTTTGCCGATGCCTTCGATGCGGAGGTGCTGGGCCGCTGCGGGCCGGACAATGGCCTGTTCCACCTGCGCTTGGACGGCGACCCCTTTGCGCTGCTGGAGGCCCACGGCCATGTGCCGCTGCCGCCCTACATCGAGCATGCCGACGATGCCGAGGACGAGCGCCGCTACCAGACGGTGTTCGCCAAGGAGCCTGGTGCCGTGGCCGCGCCGACCGCGGCCCTGCATTTCGACGAAGGCGTGCTGGCCGCGCTGACCGCCCGCGGGGTCGAGCAGGCGCATGTGACCCTGCATGTTGGCGCCGGCACCTTCCAGCCGGTGCGGGTCGAGAAGATCGCCGAGCACAAGATGCACAGCGAGTGGTTCGAGGTGCCGCAGGCCACGGTCGATGCGGTGGCGGCCTGCCGTGCGCGGGGCGGGCGTGTCGTGGCCGTCGGCACGACGACGCTGCGCGCGCTGGAATCCGCCGCCCAGGGCGGCACGCTGCAGGCCGGCGCCCGCGAGACCGACATCTTCATCACGCCGGGATTCGAGTTCCGCGTGGTGGACCGCCTCATCACCAACTTCCATCTGCCGAGAAGCACGCTGATGATGCTGGTCAGCGCGTTCGCGGGCCATGAGCACATCATGGCGCTCTACCGCCATGCGATCCAGGCGCGCTACCGCTTCTTCAGCTACGGCGACTCGATGCTGCTGTCACGCACGGCATCGCGGCCCGCCTGAGCCGGCGCTCGGGCCGTCAGCGGGCATCGGCCAGCCGGCTGGCGGTGAGCAGCTCGGGCCGGATATGCCGGGCCAGGATGGTGTCGACACTGCCGTCGCGCAGCAGGCTTTTCAGCGCCGCCTGCAGACGCTGCCGGTCGGCCACGCCGACGCGGCTGGTGGACACGACGAGGCAGCCCTGGACCTCGTCCTGGGGGGCCCAGTCCAGCAGCGCAACCGGCGCCGCCATGCCGGCTTCCAGGCCGGGCATGTTGAAGGGGTGGCCGAAGATCAGGTCCACCCGGCCGGCGATCAGCACGCGGTAGGCGGCCTCAAAACTGGCCACCTCGTCCACCCGGTGCTCGGCCCGCACTTGGTCGAGAAACGCGTCAATGCTTTGGCCATGCCGAAAGCCCTTGACCACGGCTACCCGGCGCGGGCGGTCGGCCAGGAAGTCGGCCAGCGAGGCCCATTGCTGGGCCTGTGCCGCGCGCACCACGGCCCGGTTGCGGCTGCGGAAGTAGGGCCAGAACTCGGCCATCCTTTCCCGCTCGGGGGTGGCGACGCCCGACGTCGTGATCTCCAGCGTGCCCCGGGCCAACTGGTCCCAGATGCGCGCGCGCGAGTCGACGATGGTGCTGAGCTTGCAGCCCGAGCGCTGGGCCAGGGCATCGACCAGGTCCTTGTCCACGCCCTGCCCCTGGCCTTGGGCATCGCGGTAGAAGAGTCGACCGAAGTCGTACAGGGACACCGTGAAGGGGCCGCAACCCGGCTCAGCGGCGCGTGCCGGCGGGGGCAGCCCGAAGAGGGTCAACAGGGCCAACAGGGGGACCAGCAGCAGGGCAGGAGTTCGCATCGGACCATGCCGCGTTGCCACGCGGCCATCAAGCCGCTCCCTGTGCTTTTCGCTATGGTAGCCGCTGGAGCCGTTGCCGGCGCGCGCTACCGCCGCCCGGCCCGCAGCCGCGACAATCGCGCGATGCTGAAGTTTGACCTCCTCACCACCGAAGGCCGCGCCCGCCGCGGCATGCTGACCCTGAACCATGGCGTCGTGCAGACGCCCATCTTCATGCCGGTCGGCACCTATGGCACGGTCAAGGGCGTCACGCCGCGTTCGCTGACCGAGATGGGCGCGCAGATCATCCTGGGCAACACCTTCCACCTGTGGATGCGCCCGGGCCTGGACGTCATCCAGCAGTTCGGTGGCCTGCACCGCTTCGAGAGCTGGCATAAGCCCATCCTGACCGACTCCGGCGGCTTCCAGGTCTGGAGCCTGGGCGAGATGCGCAAGATCAGCGAGGAGGGCGTCAAGTTCGCCTCGCCGGTGAACGGGGACAAGCTCTTCCTGACGCCCGAGATCAGCATGCAGATCCAGACGGTGCTGAACTCCGACATCGTCATGCAGTTCGACGAGTGCACGCCCTACGAGAGCAAGGGCAAGCTCACGACCGAACGCGAGGCGCAGCAGTCCATGGAGATGAGCCTGCGCTGGGCCCAGCGCTGCATCACCGAGTTCCAGCGGCTGGAGAACCCGAATGCGCTGTTCGGCATCGTGCAGGGCGGCATGTACACGAATCTGCGCGACGCCTCGCTGGCCGGCCTGGTCGACCTGGACCTGCCGGGCTATGCGATCGGCGGGCTGAGCGTGGGCGAGCCCAAGGCCGAGATGCAGCGCATCCTCGCCCACACCGGCCACCAGCTGCCGGCCCACAAGCCGCGCTATCTGATGGGTGTGGGCACGCCAGAGGACCTGGTCGAAGGTGTGAGCCAGGGCATCGACATGTTCGACTGCGTGATGCCCACCCGCAATGCGCGCAATGGCCACCTGTTCACCCGCTTTGGTGACCTGCGGCTGCGCAACGCCCGCTACAAGGCCGACGAGGGCCCGGTGGACCCGACCTGCCGCTGCGAGTGCTGCACCGGCTTCAGCCGCGCCTATCTGCACCATCTCGACCGCTGCGGCGAGATGCTGGGCCCGATGCTGACCAGCATCCACAACCTGCATTACTACCTGGCCCTGATGCAGGAGATGCGCGATGCGCTGGACGCCGGCCGTTTCGAGGCCTGGCGGGCGCAGTTCCATGCCGACCGGACGCGCGGTGTCTGACCTTCGGCACCCGCTGCGCCGCGCCTGAAGATCGCGGCATGCTCAAACTCCTGTTCGCTCCGCTGCGCTGGCTGTTCCGCGTCGTCCTCGCCCTGCTCATCCTCTTCGAGGAATGGGGCTGGGAGCCGCTGCGGCGTGCGTTCGCGCTGCTGGCGCGGCTGCCGGTCATCCGGCAGCTCGAAGGCCTGCTGCGGCGGCTGCCGCCGCGCTGGGCCTTTGTCGTGCTGGTGCTGCCGAGCCTGCTCATCCTGCCGGTCAAGCTGGCGGCCGTGTGGCTGGTGACCCGGGGCCATGCCCTGCTCGGCGTCGGCATCATCATTGCGGCCAAGCTGGTGGGCACGGCGCTGCTGGCCTGGCTGTTCCAGCTGATCCAGCCGGCGCTGATGCAGCTGCCCTGGTTCGCCCGCTTCTACGCGCGCTGGACGGCCTGGAAGGCCGAGCTGCTCGCCTGGGTGCGGGCCAGCGCGGTGTGGCGCACCGCGCGCGCGTTCAGGCTGCGGCTGCGGCGCTGGTGGCAGGGGCGGAGTCGGGTGCGTCCGTGAGCGGCAGCCGCAGCGTGGCCGTGGTGCCGCGGCCGGGCTCGCTGCGCAAGTGCAGGCTGCCGCCCATCAGCTCGACGATCTCCTTGACGATGGCCATGCCCAGGCCCGTGCCCGGAATGGCGCCGGAGCGGTCGGCCCGGTAGAAGCGTTCGGTGACCCGCTCCAGTTCCTCGGCGTTCATGCCGATGCCGCGGTCTTCCACCTCGATGTCCACCTCGCCGGCGCCGTGGCGCAGCAGGCGCAGCGTGACGCTGCCGCCGCCCGGCGAGTACTTGTAGGCGTTGGACAGCAGGTTGCGCAGCGCCTGGCCCAGCTTGGCCGGGTCCACATGCACCCAGGGTGCCGGCAGTGCCAACGCCAGGTCCAGGGCCGGCGGCTCGCGGCCGTCCGGCGCGCCGAAGTCGTCCACGGTCTGGCGGCACAGCGCCGGCAGCTCGACCGGGCAGAACTGGAAATCCAGCGCATGACGCGATTCGATCCGGGCCAGGTCGAGCAGCTCGTCGAGGATGTCCATCATCGCGCGGCTCTGGCGGTGGATGCGCTGCAGCAGTTCGCGCTGCCGCTCGGGCGTGTAGTCGCGCTGGATCAGCAGTTCGGCAAAGCCCAGCACGCTGGTCATCGGGGTGCGCAGCTCGTGCGCGGCGGTGGTCAGGAACTCGCTCTTGAGCCGGTCCACCTCGAACTGCTGGCTGACATCGCGGATGTGCAGCAGCTGCGGCGTCTCGGTCCCGCCGCCGTCGTGCAGCGCGAGCGACAGGATGCGCGGCATCGGCCGGGCCATCTTGACGATGCGGGGCTCGTCGCGCAGGTCCTGCAGCCGCAACGGGCGCTGGTGCTCGGGCTCGGCGAAGCGGCCCTGCAGCAGCGCGGCAAGGCCGGCCTCGTCCTGTTCGAGCACATCGCGGTCGCGCAGCGCGGTCAGCAGCGCACAGGCGGGGCTGATGTACTGCACGCGGCGGTCCGCGCCGAAGGCGATGAAGCCGTCGGGCGTCAGATTGAAGATGGCCCGCAATTGATCGGTCTGGCGGCGCAGCCGCGCGACCATGTCGCCGACCTGGCGCGACAGCTGCTCGACCGCATTGCTGTGCGCGGCCGACGGTGCCGAGCCGGCCGAGCCGAGCAGCTCGCTCATCGCCTGCATCGCATGGGCCCGGGCATCGAGCTCAGCCCGCAGCCGGTTTTCCAGCGCCTGCTGCTCGCTGACGTCGCGCAGCACCAGCACCGCCCCGGCGGCCTGCCCAAGTTCGGCGCGCACCGGGGCGAGGCTGGCCTCCAGCACCTGCTCGCCGTGCTCGAAGCGTCGGCCCTGCCAGCCGGCTTCGGTGGCCGGGTCGATGTCCAGCTCGGGCAGCACGTGCTGGACCGACTGCCCGAGCAGCGTGGCCGCCGGCGTGCCGAGCAGCTGCGCAAAGACCGGGTTGCTCAGCACGATGGCGCCGCTGCGGTTGATGGTGGCAACGCCCTCGGCGATCGAGGCCAGGGTCACGGCCGCCTGGGCCCGCTCGGCCTGCAGCGAAGCGGCCACCTGATTGACGATCTCGAAGGTGCGCTGGAACTCCAGCGGCGCCTCGTCGGTGCGCACCGGCCGGATCTCCTGGCCGCCGAGCTGGAGCTGGGCACCGAGGGCGCTGACCCGGTCGAGCTGGCCCAGCCAGCGCCGCAGCGGCCAGGCGACCAGGGCACCCCCGCCCAGCGTGCCGAACACGGCAAACAGCAGGGCCACGCGGGTGGCCTGCCACATGTCGGCCGCGATGCGCTCGTTCCACAGCGTCAGCCGCGTGACCCCGTAGTCGCGCCCGCCGACATGGATGGGCGCGTTGACCGGCTGGAGGTGGGCGGCGATGCGCGCCACCAGCCAGCGCGGCGGCGTGGCGTCCGGGTGGTCCTGGCGCACCACCTCCAGCCGCGCGCCCTTGAGGTCGATGAAGGCGGCGCGCTCGAACAGCGGGTGGGCGATGGCATGGTCCAGCGTGCGCTTGATGGTGTCGTAGTCGCCGATCACCGCGGAGTCGGCCATCATCGGCACCAGCATCGCCAGCATGGCCTGCGAGTCGGCCTCGGTGTCTTCGAGCGTCGAGTTGAACTCGTAGATGATGAAGATGACCAGACCCACGCTCACCAGCAGCGCCAGCGCCGCCATGTAGATCAGCATCACCCGGCTGACCAGGCTGCGCGGCAGCAGGGCGGCAAAGCGGCTCATGCGGTGGGCTCAGCGCAATTCGACCGGAGCGCTTTGGTAGAAGCGCCGGTAGGCGGCGTACTCGCTGCCGTCCGATGCGATGAAGGCGGTGTCCGGCGGCAGCCCGATGAGCTTGCTGGTACTGGCCAGGATCTCGCGCCCGCGCGGGTCGGTGGCCATGCCGGCGAAGGCCTTGGCCACGGCCTGGGCGTCGCGTGGCGGCACCTTGGGCGAGACCATCAGCGCCAGGTCATGGTAGGGCTCGGAGCTCCACAGCACCCGGAACTGCTTGCCCTCGCGCTTGGCATAGCCCTCGACCAGCTGCGAATTGGCCCCCACCGCCGCGACCTTGCCGCTGAACAGCTGGGCGAAGGCGCCGTCCATATTGCCGCCGAAGACCGCGCGCACACGCAGCCGGCGCTGCAGCAGCTGGGCATAGGTGGTCTTGTAGGCCAGAAACGCCTCGGGGCCGGGGAAGCCGATCTCCTTGCCCTCGAGCTGGGCGAGGTCGGTGAGGGACGAATCGGCCGCGACGACGATCTGGCCGTGCAAGGCCGGCGTGTTGCGCCGGCCGAAGACCTTCCAGCCGAGCTGCTCGCGCTCCGGGCTGAACAGGTGGTTGGTGAAGGCGAAGTCCACCTCCTGAGCCAGCACAAAGGAGGTCGTGTCGGCCGAGGTGCGGCCGAGCTTGAGCAGCAGCCTGACGCCGCTCTTTTCCGACACGTAGGCGACGATGGGGTTCCAGTACGAGGCGGCCGTCGCGATGTTCGCCTGGTTGACCGGCGAGAAGTGGTATTCCGTCTGGGCGGCGGCCGGCAGCGCGACAGCGGCGGCGAGCAACAGGCAGAGCAAGGGCTTCATCGTGTCTCCGAGGCAGGCTGGAGTGCCGGCCCTGATTTTGTGCGCCTGCCCGGTGTTTGCCAGTGCAGGCGGATGTCGCGGCACCGCAAGCCAGGCGCGATCCAGCCGGTATTCGTGAACTGCGCCTCACGAAGCCGGGCGTGCACCGGCCGCGGCCTGGTTCAGTGGGCGCCCGCCAGCAGGCCTTGGACGCTGAGCTGCAGCCCTTCGGGCGACACGCCCGCGGCGACGGCAGGCGGCCCGACCGTCAGGCTCACCGGGCTCCACACCCCGCGCCGCAGCGGTTTGGTCATGGCCTTGCCGCCTTCGACCCGCGAGAAGAAGCTGCCCCACAGGTTGCCCAGCGCCATCGGTATCACGGGCACCTCGGGCCGGCCTTCGAGCAGCTTCATCACGCCGCCCTTGAAGGGCTGCAGCGTGCCGTCGCGCGTCAGGCCGCCCTCGGGGAAGATGCAGACCATCTCGCCGTCGTCCAGCACCGCGCGGGCAGCGGCGAAGGCGGCTTCGTAGGTGGCGGGGTTGGTTTTCTGTGTCGCGATCGGGATGGCCTTGGCGAGCTTGAACAGCCAGCCCAGCACCGGCGTCTTGAAGATCTGGTGGTCCATCAGGAAGCGGATCGGCCGCGGGCTGGCGGCCATCAGCAGCACCGCGTCGACAAAGCTGACGTGGTTGCACACCAGCACGGCGGGGCCCGTCGTGGGCAGGCGTTCGTCATGCACGATGCGGAAGCGGTAGACCAGCCGGGTCAGCACGAAGGCGACGAAACGCAGAAGGTATTCCGGCACGATCAGAAAGATGTAGGCCGCCACCACCGCGTTGGCGATGCCCACCGCGAGGAAGATCTGCGGGATGCTGAGGCCCGCGCTCAGCATGGCACCGGCGATGACGCTGCTGGCGATCATGAACAGCGCGTTCAGGATGTTGTTGGCCGCGATGATGCGGGCCCGGTGCGTTGGCTTCGCGCGCAGCTGGATCAGGGCGTACATCGGCACGCTGTAGAGGCCCGCGAACAGCGCCAGCAGCGTCAGATCGGCCAGCACGCGCCAGTGGGCGGGCAGGGCCAGGAAGGCGTTCACGGTGTAGGGCACGGCCTCGGGCAGGCCGGTGGATGCGAAATAGAGGTCGATCGCGAACACGCTCATGCCGATGGCGCCGATCGGCACCAGCCCGATCTCGACGTGGCGCTTGGACATCACCTCGCACAGCAGCGAGCCGATGCCGATGCCGATCGAGAACACCGCCAGCAGCAGCGAGGCCACCTGAGGGTTGCCGTGCAGCACCTCCTTCGCGAAGGCGGGGAAGTTGCTCAGGAACACGGCGCCGAAGAACCACATCCATGAAATGCCGAGCAGCGAGCGGAACACCGCGAGCCCTTCGTGTGCGAGCTTGAGGTTGCGCCAGGTTTCGGTGATGGGGTTCCAGTTGATCACCAGGCCGGGGTCGGTGGACGGGCTGGTGGGGATGGCCTGCGCCGCCGCGCGGCCGAGCATGGCCAGCACGAGGCAGGCGATGGCCACATGCTGCGGGCCCACCGCCGGCGTGTCCACCAGCACGCCGCCCAGCAGCTGGCCGAGAAGGATGGCGACAAAGGTGCCCATCTCCACCATGCCGTTGCCGCCGGTCAGCTCGCGTTCGCTCAGCTGCTGCGGCAGGTAGGCGTACTTGACCGGGCCGAACAGCGTCGAGTGCAGGCCCATCAGGAAGACGCAGGTCAGCAGTGCCGGCACGTTGGTCGCGTAGAAGCCCCAGGCCGCGACGGCCATGATGACGATCTCCAGGCTCTTCACGAGCTGCATCAGCCGGGCCTTGTCGTGCTTGTCGGCGAGCTGGCCACTGGTGGCCGAGAACAGCACATAGGGCAGGATGAACAGCGCGCCGATGACCAGGCCGGCCATCTTGGGCTCGAGCCAGCTCAGCTGCAGCTGGTAGGTCACCATCAACGTGAACGCAAACTTGAAGACGTTGTCGTTCGCGGCGCCGAGGAACTGCGTCCAGAAGAAGGGCGCGAAGCGGCGCTGGCCCAGCAGGGCGAACTGGTTCGGATGCTCGTGGCTCATGGGCGGACCGTTTGAGGAGGATCGGACAGGTTCACGCGCGGCAGCCGGGCGAACATCGAGTCCACGGTGACCGTGTCGATGTGGCCGCTGAAGCGCCGCGCGCTCGGATGATCGTCGAAGACGGCATCGCCAGCATGGCGCGCGGCCACCAGGCCGCGAGGAAGCGTCGTTACCGCATCGCGATCATTGGCGTTCCACTTCCGCCATGCGCTGGTGCTGCCGCTGCTGCGGTGCTGCGTGCGGTCGGCCCTGGGCGTCGATGTGGACCTCTTGCAGATGCCAGTCGGTCACGCCCGAGGGGGTGACCGTCATCCACAGGATGGAGCCGGTGTTGTTGTCGGTGTCTGTGAAGCCGTCGAAGACGAAGTTGCCGAGGCTGTAGATCACCGGCTTGCCGTCGATCAGCTCGACGTTCTGGCGCACATGGGGATGGGTTCCGACCACCGCGTCGGCGCCGGCGCGGATCATCAGGCGTGCCAGTGCCTGCTGGCGGGCGTGGGCGGTGTCGCTGTGCTCCTGCCCCCAGTGCATATAGGGGATGACGACGTCCGCCTGCCGCCGAGCGGCCCGGATGTCGGCGACGATCTGCTCCTCATCGGCCCAAGCGACGCCGGCTTGCGCCGGGCCGGCCTCGAAGTCGCGCGGGAACATTTCGTTGTAGCCGAGCAAGGCGATGCGCAGCCCGTTGCGCTCCACGATGGCGGGGCGGTGCGCCGCGCGCAGGTTGCTGCCGCCCCCGAAATAGGGCAGCCCGGCTTTCTGCAGGCGCTCCAGCATCTCGGCGAAGGCCTGGGGCCCGTAGTCGCCGGAATGGTTGTTGGCCAGCGACACCGCATCGACATGGCGGCGCAGCACGTCCAGCGCATGCGGATGCGCTCGGAAGGTCCATGGTTTGGCGATCCGCCGTCCTCCGGCGGCGATCACGCATTCCAGGTTGGCCACGCGCAGATCGGCGTTCTTCAGCGCCGCAGCCACATGCTCGAAGGGGTCGCGGCCCTGCGAGATGACGCGGCCCGGTCCATCGGCCAGCATGATGTCGCCCACCCAGGCCAGGCGTGCCGAGGCCGGGTTTCGCAGCGCGGCGCCGCGGCCGTCGACACGCCGCACCGGTGGGCCTGCCTGCAGGGTGGCGTCGGCGCGGTCCCAACCCTCTGGGGCGTCCCCCTGGCGCACTAGCGCGCAGCCCCACGCCAGCTCCCGGCCCACCCGCGGCGAATAGACCCGCTGCCAGCCCGACAAGTTCGGCCGCCATGCCGCGCCGGGCTCCAGCGCCTGACCACCGGCCCAGCGGCTCTGAGACAGCACTACGGCGGCACCGGGGCGGTCGCGGTCGGCGATGGTCACGACCACCGTCGCAACGGCCGCGTCGTCCTGGCCATCGGTCAGCGCGACCGCGCGGAAGTCGAAGTAGCGGCCGACCAAGGCGTTGGCCATCGCGAGCGGGTCGTTGCCGGGCGCCACCCGCAGCGTCGACGCCGTGTCGCCGGTGCGCATGCTGCACAAGACCTCCGTGGCACCTGCCTGCGCGACGGCAGCGGTCGCGGACAGGCACAGCCCCAACAAGGTCGTGGCACGGCGCAGCTGAAGCACCCAGGGACCGCGCCCGCCAGGGGGCGACGCGTGCCGCGCGCCGCGGGCGCAGCGCAGTGGTGCCGGCCCGCCGGCCTGCCGGTCCGGGCGCATGGCAGTTGACTTTGGCTGCCAGAGCTCCAGCCGGGCGACGGACGGAAGAAGACTTGAGAACACGTGACAGGCCCTTCGGTTCATCCCAAGCGATCAGCGCCGCAGGGAGCCCGGCGGCGCGGGCGCGGAGTATGGCCGGCAAGGCCTGGCGCGTCCTCCTTCAATCTGATGGTGTCCGCTCACCCATCCAGCGGGCGGCCGCAAACGGAGCCTGCGGCGCGGATCACCAGAATTCCCAGCGGCCGCTCCAGATGACCCACACACCCAGCAGGCCGTTCGTCACCGCGTGGGCGATGACGGCCGTCCACAGCCGGGCCGTGCGGCGGTACAGCAGCGCGTAGGCGAGGCCGGCGACGATGGCCGCCAGCCACAGGGCGTGGGCCAGCACGAAGACGAAGGTCGACAGCACGACGGCCTTCAGGCCCACGGTCTGCGGGTCGACGCGCTCGAAGCCCGGGTGCTGGATCCAGCGCATCAGGAAGCTGCGCCAGAACAGCTCCTCCATGACCGGCACGACCAGGGTGGCGCCGGCCAGACGCAGGGCGATCAGGGCCCAGATGGGCTGGCCGGCGGCGTCCAGCGGCACGAAACTGGCGGCCGCTTCGCCGAGCTGCATCCAGGGGGCGTCCAGCCGAACCCAGAGCGCGAACACGACGATGCCGACGACGATGGCCCAGCCGGTCTCGCGCGCATCGGGCAGGTTCTGGCGCGCGAGCTCGCCGTAGTCGCGCCAGTACCAGGCCAGCAGGCCGGCGACGATCAGCGTCTGGCCGCCGTAGATCCAGCGGGCGTCCAGGCCGAGGCTGGCCGGCACGTAGCCGCGCAGCGCCAGCAGGGCCATGAAGACGACAAAGGGCAGGCAGCGCGCAAAAGCGGCCGGGCTGATGGCGGGTGGTTGGGCGGGCATGGCGGGCGCAGCTTAGCCCGGGCCGGTGACATCTCGGGGCGGCAGCCACCCCGAGCCTCAGGGGGCCGCAACCCGCGGCCGGCGGTGTCAGCCGAGCGCGGTCAGCCGGGCCTCGATGGCCGCCTTCGTCTGAAGCAGTTCGGCCGGCACCTGGTCGCCCAGCTGGGCGAACAGCTCGGCATGCAGCCTCATCTCGGCCCGCCACTCGGCGGCGTCGATGCGGGTCACGGCGTCGAACTGCTCCGGGCCGAAGTCCAGGCCCTGCCAGTTCAGGTCGCCGTAGTTGGGCGTCACGCCGAACACGTGCTCGTCGCCGCTGCCCGTGCCGTCGAGGCGGTCCAGCATCCACTTGAGCACGCGCATGTTCTCGCCGTAGCCGGGCCAGACGAACTTGCCGTCGGCGCCCTTGCGGAACCAGTTGACGCAGTAGATGGCCGGCAGCTTGGCGCCCTGGGCCCGGAGCTTGGCGCCCAGGTCCAGCCAGTGCTGGAAGTAGTCGGCCATGTTGTAGCCCATGAAGGGCAGCATCGCGAACGGGTCGCGGCGCACCACGCCCTGCTGGCCGGCAGCCGCAGCCGTGGTCTCGCTGCCCATGGTGGCGGCCATGTAGACGCCTTCCGTCCAGTTGCGCGCCTCGGTCACCAGCGGCACGGTGGTGGAGCGGCGGCCGCCGAAGATGAAGGCGTCGATCTTCACGCCGGCCGGGTTGTCCCAGGCCGGGTCCAGCGCCGGGTTGTTGGTGGCGGCCACCGTGAAGCGGGCGTTCGGATGGGCGGCCTTGGCGCCGGTGGCCTTGGCGATCTCGGGCGTCCAGTCCTTGCCCTGCCAGTCGATCAGGTGGGCTGGCAGCGCCTTGCTCGGCGCGTCGGCCTCCATGCCTTCCCACCACACGTCGCCGTCGTCGGTCAGCGCCACGTTTGTGAAGATCACGTCGCGGCCCAGGCTGGCCATGCAGTTCGGGTTGGTCTTGTGGTTGGTGCCCGGCGCGACACCGAAGTAACCCGCCTCGGGGTTGATCGCACGCAGCGAGCCGTCGGCCTGCGGCTTGATCCAGGCGATGTCGTCGCCGATGGTCGTGATCTTCCAGCCCTCGAAGCCCGCCGGCGGCACCAGCATCGAGAAATTGGTCTTGCCGCAGGCGCTGGGGAAGGCGGCCGCGACGTGGTATTTCTTGCCCGCCGGGCTCTCGACGCCCAGGATCAGCATGTGCTCGGCCAGCCAGCCCTGGTCGCGGCCCATGGTGGACGCGATGCGCAGCGCGAAGCACTTCTTGCCCAGCAGCGCATTGCCGCCGTAGCCCGAGCCATAGCTCCAGATCTCGCGCGTCTCGGGGTAATGGACGATGTATTTGGTGGGGTTGCAGGGCCAGGGCACATCGGCCTGGCCTGGCTCCAGCGGCGCGCCGACGGTGTGCACGCAGGGCACGAAGTCGCCGTCGGTGCCCAGCAGCTCGATGACGGCACGGCCCATGCGCGTCATCGTGCGCATGTTGACGGCCACATACGGGCTGTCGCTGAGCTCCACGCCGATGTGGGCGATCGGCGAGCCCAGCGGACCCATGCTGAACGGCACCACGTACAGCGTGCGGCCGCGCATGCAGCCCTTGAACAGCGCCTGGTCACCGGTTTGCAGCAACTCGCGCATTTCCGCAGGGGCCATCCAGTTGTTCGTGGCGCCGGCGTCTTCCTTGCGCTCCGAGCAGATGAAGGTGCGGTCCTCGACCCGGGCGACGTCGCTCGGGTCGGAGTTGGCGAGGTAGCTGCCGGGGCGCAGCGCCGGGTTGAGTTTCTTGAAGGTACCGGCCGCGACCAGTTGGTCGCACAGGCGCTGGTACTCGTCGGTGCTGCCGTCACACCAGTAGACGTCGGCGGCCTCGGTGAGGGCGGCAATCTCGGCCACCCAGGCAATCAGCCGGGCGTGTTTGACATAGGCAGGCAGGTTCAGATGCAGGCCCAGCATCGCGGGTTGGTTCATGGCGAGTTTTCCGATCATGGTGATGTGTTTGGGGCAGCCTGCAGAGCTGGCCCAAGCACACCCGGCCGGGGTGGCCGATTGTCGAATCCAATGTAATCACGCGGTAACCACCGGAATTGGTGGGGCCATGCAAAACCGGAATAAAGCCATGCGAGCGCGGCCCAGGTCGGGCGGCGCCGGCTGCGGGTTTGCGCTGAGGCGGCTCAGCTGCGGCCGAGCACGCGAACCACCTCGGCCTCGGCCACCGGCTTGGTGATGAAGCCGTTCATGCCGGCCGCGAGCGCGGCCTGGCGTTCCTGGTCGAGCACGGCGGCGGTGAAGGCATGGATCGGCAGCGTGGCCGTCGCGGCCTCGGCGCGCAGCAGGGCCGTCGCCTGGAGGCCGTCGATGCGGGGCATGTGCAGATCCATCAGCACCGCGTCCAGGCGCTGGGCCTGAGCTCGGGCCAGGGCCACGGCCTGCTCGCCGTCCTCGGCCTCGACCACCTCGGCGCCCAGGCGCTGCAGCAAGGCGGTGATGATCAGCCGATTGACCGGGTTGTCTTCCGCGACCAGCAGGCGCTGGCCCGCCAGCGGATAGCGTTTGGCGCCGTTGGCAGCGCCGGCGGGTGCGCCGGCGGCGGCTTGAGCCGCGGGCAGGGCCAGCTCGGCCCAGAAGCTCGACCCGTGCTGGCCGTCGCTGATGAGACCGACGCGGCCGTCCATGCGCTCGGCCAGTTCGCGGCAGATGGACAGGCCGAGTCCGGTGCCGCCGAAGCGCCGTGTCGTCGAATCGTCGGCCTGGGTGAAGGGGCGGAACAGCTTGGCCTGCAGTTCGGGTGCCACGCCGACGCCGCTGTCGCTGACCGCCAGCCGGACCCGGTCGCCGCCCAGCGGCGACAGCGTCAGGTGGATGTGGCCGCGCTCGATGAACTTCAACGCGTTGACCAGGAAGTTGGCCATGATCTGGCGCACCCGCAGCGGATCGCCGATGACAAGGCGCGGCAGGCCGGGCGCGAGCTCGATGCGCATGTCCAGGCCCCGTTCGCGGCCCAACGCCGCGCAGCCCTCGAAGCTGGCCTGGGCCAGGGCATGCAGGTCGAATTCCGTCTTCTCCAGGTCGAGACGCCCCGCCTGGATCTTTGACAGGTCCAGCACATTGCAGACGATCTCGTTCAGGGACTCGGCCGCGTTGGCGAGGTGGCGCAGATATTCGGCACGCCGCGCATCGCTGCTGCCGGGCTGCTGCAGCAGCCGCGCCAGGCCCAGCACGCCGTTGAGCGGGGTGCGGATCTCGTGGCTCATGGTCGCCAGGAAGGCGCTCTTGGCCTGGCTGGCGGTCTCGGCCTGGAGCTTGGCGGCCTGCAGCTCGCGCTCCTGCTGGCGGCGCTCGGTGACGTCCTCCGCCAGCCACAGCGATGGCTGACCCGGATCGGGGCCGCCGCCGCTGCGACCGGGCAATGCCGTCGGCAGGCGGCGCGCCTGGAACTGCACGGTGATGCGCCGGCCGTCGGGGCGGATGAAGTCGCGCTCGAAGGCCAGCGCGGCGCTGGCGATGTCCTGGGCCGCCGGCAGGCCGACGCCGGCGTCGGCGGGCTGGGGCTCGCGCTCGCCGAAGATCTCCAGCCAGTGCCGGTTCACCCGCTCAAAGCGATCACCGCGGGTCAGCGCGATGCCGACGCTGGCATGGTCCAGGATGGCCTCGGCCTCGATGCGGGCGCGCTCGCTGTCGGTGATGTCGCGCCCGATCATCATCATGCCGGGCTCGCCCTCCCATTCCAGCGTCGCGGCGGACACGAGCAGGTCGCGCCATTGGCCGTTCACGAGGATGGCGGAGCGGAAATCGCGCACCAGGCCGGTCTCGGCCACCGCAGTGGCCAGGCGCCGCGCTTCATTGATGTCGGGCCACAGACCCAGCTCATGGGCCGAGCGGTCCATCATCTCGTCGCGGCTGAGGCCGGTCAGCGTGCAGAAGCCGGTGTTGGCGAAGCGGATGCGGCCGTCGCGGATGCGGGCGACGCAGATTGCGTCGGGGCTGGCGCGCAGCAGCCGGTCCAGCATGTCGGCGGTGCGCTGGTGCTGCTGCAGCGCGAGGCGCTCGCCGGTGATGTTGTGGCTGACGCCGCGCCAGCCGGTGTGGCGGCCGGCCGCGTCGAACACCGGCTCGCCCGAGGTCAGGGTCCACAGCAGGCGGCCATCGGACATCCGAAAACCGTTGATGCGGTCGCGGTAGGGGCGCCGGGCCCGGATGTCTTCGATCAGGGCGTGGAATTCCGCGTCCCGAACGAGCTCGGCACCGCCGGGCTCGCCCAGGCGCACGATGTCCTCGCGGCGGTGGCCGGAGAGCGTCTCGAATTCGTCGGACAGCATGGTGACGCGGAAGTTCGCATCCGCCTCCCAGGCCCAGTTGTGCGCGGCACGCACCAGGCGGGCCAGGCGCTCCTCCTCGCCGAGCGCGGTGCGCAGCGCGTTGCCGACGATGCGCTGGATCAGCAGCGCGGCGAGCAGCGCCGTGGCGGCGATCAGGCCATGCATGATCACGCGATCCGCCAGGCTCACCTGCCGCATGGCCGACGGGCCGCTGATGAGGCCACGCATTTCCAGCACGGCCAGCACGCCGATGATGACGAGATAGAGAGCGGTCAGCAGCCAGGCCGTGCCGCCGCCGGCCAGCGCACCGCCGAGCACGATGCCGAGACACCCGGCCAGCAGGGTCATCGCGTGCACGCCAAGTCCCGAGGTCGTCGCGTGCATCGCGAGTGTCAGCACCGCGACGACCAGTGCGCTGACGGCGGCGGCGCTTGGCCTGCCGGTGCGGCGCAGCCACTGCCCGAGCCCGCTGGCGGCGAGCAGGCCGAGTGCGATCAGCAGGCGCTGGGTGGACAGCGCATTGGTGTGGTCGGTCGCGAACTCCAGCCCGGCCAGCACGCCGAGCGCGCTGCCGATGCACAGCAGCACGGCCACCAGCACCCGCGCCGCGAGCTCCTGCGGCGTCTCGCGCCGGCGCGGCTCGGGTGCGTTTGCGGCGCCGGACGCGCTAGTCGGCGGAGAAGCCATTGCGAGCGTGGCTGCCGTCGCAGAACGGCTTGGTCTGGCTGCCGCCGCAGCGACACAGCCGCGCCTGCCCGACGCGGCAGACCATGCGGCCGGTGCCGCTGATCACCTCCAGCGGCCCGCGCACCTGCAGCGGCCCGTTGGGCTCGGGCTCGATCTCGACCCTGCCGTCGCGCACGGCCGGCATGTCGGTCGGCAGGCCCAGCAGACCGGTCTCGGGCTCGCCGGTGGCGGCGAAATGGATGTCGTGGTGGCTGCCGTCGCAGAAGGGCTTGTTCTTGCTCGCGCCGCAGCGGCACAGCGTGGCCCGCGTGCCGATCGGCTGGCCGCGCAGCGTCAGGGCGCCGCGCAGTGCATAGGGCCCGGCCTCGCGCACCGACAGCAGGTTGACCGGCGGCGGCGCCTCGTCGGCCGCGTCATCTTTTCGGCGGTACTGGATCGCCCCCGAGGGGCAGGCGTGGGCGATGTCGACGAGCCGCTCGACGGGCATCGCATCCGGGTGGATCCACGGGCCCTGCACATTGGCCAGGAAGACCCGCGGCGCACCGGTGACACAAAAGCGCGCGTGGATGCAGCGCTTGGCTTCGAAGCGCAGCTCCAGCGCACTGCCTTGCACGACCTCGATGCCGTCGACCACCGTCGTCGGCGGTGCGGGGGGTGGGCTGGCGGGTGGGCTGGCGGGTGTGGCGCTGGGGGTCGGCGCCGGGGCCGTGAGGTCCAGCCCGCGCTCGGCCCGTTCGCGCAGCGACTGCAGCTGGCGGGCCGCACGGCCGGTGGCGTCAGTGCCCAGCCCGGCATGCAGCGCGGCGGCTGCATCGGCCAGTTGGGCCAGGCGTTCGCGCGTGAAGCGCCGCGCGCCGGCCCCGGGCGGGAAGCCGGCCGCATCACGCAAGGCGGTGAAGCTGACCCCGGCGTGGCAGCCCGGGTGGCTGGGCCCGGCCGGCAGCCGGGCGGCATGCTCGGCCAACGGCGTGAAGGCGCGCATCAGGCCGATGGCCAGGTCCACGGTCAGGCTTTTTTCCGGCGACGGGCCGGGTTGCAGATAGGCCTGGGCCAGCAGGCGCAGCATCAGGCCATAGCTCGCGTTGGCGAGGTCGACGGTGGCGACGGCGGCCGGGTCTTCGAGCCAGACGCGGCCTTCGGGCCGGGGCGGGCGGCGCAGCACCGGGTTGGTCGCGGCCGGCCAGGCCGGCTCGAAGCCGGGCCGCGCCGCACGCAGGGCCTGCAGCTCTCGCCGGATGGCCGAGAAGCGCTGGTAGTGCGACTGGGCGGTGTCGCTCGGCGCGCCTTCGCCCTGGCGCACGATGGCGTCCAGCGCAGCCAGGGCCGTCTTGGAGCACAGCACGCGCCGCGCGCCGCCCAGCTGCAGTTCCTCGGGCCCGAGCTGCAGCCCGCGGTCGCCGCAGAAGCTGGCGGCCTCGCCATGGGCCTCGACAAAGGCGGTCAGCTCGATGCCCAGCGTCGCGTAGAAATGGCCGACCGTGTCGTAGTCGCTCGCCATCGGCGTGACGCGTGGCGCGCTGGCACTGCGCGTGAACAGCCGCTCGGCCGCGAAGCCCTCGCCATCGGGCTCTTCACTGCCCTCGGGGCGCTCCAGGTAGATGAAGTGCTGCAGCGTCGCGTCGTTGAAGGGGGCGAGCTTGACCACCACCCGCGCCGGCAGATAGCCCGGATCGAGCGGGAAGTTGCCGCGGCCCAGCCGGGGCGCGCCGCCTAACGCGGCCGTGATGTTCCATACCGCGACGAGATGGCCCATCTCCTCGACCGCGACGGCCGTGATCTCGCGCCGCCAGCGCTCGGTGGCCTCGGCCTCCGCAGCGGTCAGGCCCTCGGCTTCGCCGCGCTTCAGGCTGAACGCGGCGTAGAGGTAGGTGCACATCAGGTTGTGCTCCAGCTCCGCGGCCTCGTAGAGGTTGTGCAGCAGCTGCTCGCGGCTCGACGCTGCGGCGTGGGTGGCGGTCGACATGGGGGCGCGTCCTTGGGCTGACTGCGCGTGACCTTAGCACGCAGCCTGTGTCCGGCGCGCTCAGGATGTGCGGGCAGACGGGGCTCGGGGCCCGCGCCGAGCGCCGCTCGACCAGGCCCGGCGCCGGCCCGGCGTCAGGCCGTGCGCAGCCGCGGCAGCCAGGCCAGCGGGTCCAGCCGCGCAGCCGGAGCCTCGACCCAGCGGTGGAAGGGCCGGGCCAGACGGTTGGCCAGCAGCCAGGTGGCGAGCAGCAGCGCGAGGCCGGTGCCCGCAGTCGCGTTCGGCATCTGCGCGAGCACCGCGTTGCCCAGCAGCAGCACCGGGAAGTGCAGCAGGAACAGGGCATAGGACGGCGTGGCCCAGGCGGCCAGACGCGGTGCCCAGGCCTCGGGCAGCAAGGGCCGGCCCTCGGCCTGCCGCGCATCGGCCCAGGCCAGCCACAGGGCGGTCGCCAGCGCCAGCGCGAGGCGGTCGCGCCAGTCCATCCACAGCGCCAGGCCGATGGCGGCGACCAACAGTGCGAGGCCGATGCGGCGATGCCGCCACAGCCCCAGCCAGTGCACGAGAGCACCAAGGCCGTAGGACACGAAGAAATAGGGCCCGAAGGCATCCAGCCCGGGCTGCCGGTTGAAGACGAAGGCCGAGGCCAGCATCGCGGCGCCCACCAGCAGCGGCCCGACGACGAGACGGCTGGGGTGGCGCCAGCCGCGTCGTGCCAGCCACATCAGCCCGACGAGCAGCGCGAACAGCTGCAGGTCGATGGCCACATACCAGGCGCCCACCGTCAAGGCCTCGTAGCCCAGCACATCGTGCAGCAGCAAGGCGTGGGCGACGAGCTGGCCTGGTGTGATGTTCGCGGGCACGAGCTCCGGCCAGCTCGATGCGATCAGGCCGGAGGCGCCCAGTGTCAGCGCCAGCGCCGCGAGGAAGGGCAGGGTCAGCCGCAGATAGCGCCGCCACAGCAGCTCCGGCACGCCCGCCTGCAGGGCCTGGCCGCGCGGCGACAGGCCACGGGCGCTGAGATAGCCGCCGACCACCAGGAATACCTGCACCGCCATGCGGCCGTATTGATGCATCACGCCGGCCAGCAGCGGCAGCGCCGCATGGGCAACACGGGCAATCGGGCCGTAGCTGACCAGATGGTGCAGCACGATGACCTGAGCGGCGAGCGCTTTCAGCGCGTCGATATGCGGCAATCGGCGGACGGGGTTGGACATCGGGGGCGCAAATGCAACGGGCCTGCAGAGGTGCAGGCCCGTGACGGTTTCGCGCGCATTCTAGCGTGAATCACCGGGAAAACCCGGCTTGGCATTTTTCCAACACCGATCTGCGGGTCGGGTTTCCGAGCGGATTGGCGGGTGTCGGTGGTCATGCCTGATGCGGTAGCCGGCCGCTCCGGATGCGCTTGGTGACAGCACGGCCCGCGATTGCGGTCTACGCTCGCGGCCGGACGAACATCCGGAGCCAGAGCAGGGCATGGACAACCTCGATCTTGGCGTGCTGCGCACCGCCGCGGCCTGGCGGGCGCAGGTCCGCAGCGTGGTGCTGGGCACCATCACGCGAACCTGGGGCTCGGCGCCGCGGCCGGTGGGCTCGCTGGTGGCCGTTCGGGAGGACGGGCTGATCGCCGGCTCGGTGTCGGGCGGTTGCATCGAGGACGACCTCGTCGCCCAGCTGCGGGCAGGCAGCCTGGCACTGGCCCGGCCGCAGCTGCTGCGCTACGGCGTGGGCGCCGAAGAGGCCCGCCGCTTCGGCCTGCCCTGCGGCGGCACGCTGGAGCTGATGCTCGAACCGCTCGGCCCGCAGTCGGCGCTCGACGAACTGCTCGCACGCCTGAGCCGCGGTGAACGGGTCTGCCGCTGCCTGGACCTGGCTACCGGCGTGGTCACGCTGTCGCCGGCGGCGCGCGGCGCCGACACGCTGACGCTGACCGAGACCCACCTGATCAGCCATCACGGCCCACAGTGGCGGCTGCTCGTCATCGGCGCCGGCCAGATGACCGACTATCTTGCACAGATCGCCCAGGCCCTGGGCTATGGCGTGACCGTCTGCGACCCGCGCGAGGAATACGCCGAGGGCTTTGCACTGCCAGGCGTCACCCTGGTCCGCGCGATGCCGGACGATGTCGTCAACGCCTTCGAGGTCGACGACGCCACCGCGATCGTGGCGCTGACCCACGATCCCAAGCTCGACGACCTTGCGCTGATGGAGGCGCTCAGGAGCCCGGCCTTCTACGTCGGCGCCATTGGTTCGCGCGTCAATCAGGCCAAGCGCCGTGCGCGCCTGGCCGAGCACTTCGGTCTGACCCCGGCCGAACTCGACCGCCTGCACGGCCCCGTGGGCCTCAACATCGGTGCCCGCACGCCGCCGGAGATTGCGCTCAGCATCCTGGCGGAAATGACGGCGGTGAGGTACCGGGCGGCCGTGACCTCGGCGTAGCGGGCCCGGTACACCCTGGCATGGCCGCCGAGGGCGGTTCATCGCCGGTGTGCCCGCCTGTGGGCGCGGGACCCCGACCGACCCCCGCAGCTCGAAACACGCCTGTTTCTCGGGTCGATTCCTAATTTCATGGTGCGTGATGCACGCGTGATTTCCGGACACTTTGTAAGTTAGCGCAACAAAAGCGGCTTCAAGCTGTTGTTTAGCTTTCTTAACGCTTTCTTGAAACATAAGCTTCATAGAGGCGGACTACATTGCGCCGGCGGCATGGCTCAGATTCCTGAAGCGACCGCCAATTTGCGATTTCATGGCCATTTCCGGAAAACCATCCGTCAGTCCAGCGCGTAAAACCAAAGGGTTGCGTGCAGACCGATCCGGCGCAGTCCCTGCGCGCACCAATGGCAACGCGGCCATCGCGGCCACACCGGTGCCGCCGCCATCCGTTCATCGGGTCGGAAAAGCCAAGCTCGATCACGAACACATCGCCCTGGTTTTGCAGGGCGGCGGTGCATTGGGCGCTTACCAGGCAGGCGTCTTCGAGGTGCTCAGCCAATTCCCGCGTGAGCCGCATTGGGTTGCGGGCGTGTCGATCGGTGCAATCAATGCCGCATTGATTGCCGGCAATCCGCCCGCGCGGCGATTGGAGCGTTTGCACGCGTTTTGGAATCTGGTGAGTTCGTCCGCCAGCGGCCTGATTGCGCCGGTGCACGAAACGCAGTGGCAATCATTTCATCAAATCAATGCCACCGTCGCGATGGCGTTTGGTGTGCCGGGTTTCTATGTGCCGCGTTTTCCGCCGCCGGCCCTGCAAATGCATGGCACCGATGCCGCCATCAGCTATTACGACACGGCTCCGTTGCGGAGCACGCTCGAGAGGCTGGTGGATTTCGACAGGATCAACTCCAAAGCGATGCGTTTCTCGGTGGGGGCGGTGCAGGTGCGCACCGGCAACACGGTGTATTTCGATAATCACCATCAGCGCATCGGGCCCGAGCACATCATGGCCAGCGGTGCTTTGCCACCCGCCTTCGCGCCGGTGGTGATTGACGGTGAAGCCTATTGGGATGGCGGCATTGTTTCCAACACGCCGCTGCAATATGTGCTGGACAACCGTGGCAAAGGCAAAACGCTGGCCGTGCAGGTGGACCTGTTCAGCGCCCGGGGTGATTTGCCGACCAATATGGCCGCAGCCATGGCCCGGCAAAAGGATATTCAATACTCGAGTCGAACCCGCATGAGCACGACGATGGCGGCCGAAACCCAGCGTCACAAGTGCACCGTGCTGAGGCTGATCGACAAGTTGCCGCCCGAGATGCGGCAAGACCCGGAAGTGCAGGCGCTGGAGGCGGCCAGCCGCACCCCCCATGTCGACATCGTGCACTTGATCTACCGGCAGAACCGGCTTGAACTGGACTCGAAGGATTACGAGTTTTCACGCGCGACCATGCAGATGCACTGGGCGGCGGG
Organism: Burkholderiales bacterium; assembly: GCA_003963075.1. Taxonomy (GTDB): domain Bacteria; phylum Pseudomonadota; class Gammaproteobacteria; order Burkholderiales; family Burkholderiaceae_C; genus Pelomonas. The sequence goes on along the minus strand of RXJV01000071.1, from coordinate 19,952 downwards.
CCGGCGGGACATGCAGATGAGCATTGACAACCCGGATTGGCTCAAACCTTCGACATTGGACGATGGTGTGACGGTCTATGACCTGACACCCAAATTGCCCTAACCCCGCCCCGGGCATGTCCCGTTTTCCCCTTGGAGTTGTTGTATGCACAGTTCTGAAGTCTTGTCGCGCGCCTTTGCCATGCCTTTGACGAACCCTGCATTTCCGCCGGGTCCTTATCGATTCGTCAACCGCGAATTCCTGATCATCACGTATGAGACTGATCTGGACGCGCTGCGCGCCGTGGTGCCGGAGCCCTTGCAGGTGACCAAGCCTGTGGTGAAGTACGAATTCATCCGCATGCCGGACTCGACCGGCTTCGGTGATTACACGGAATCCGGCCAGGTGATTCCGGTTGAATACAAGGGTGTCGAGGGCAACTACGTGCATTCGATGTATCTGAATGACCATCCGCCGATCGCGGGCGGGCGCGAACTCTGGGGGTTTCCGAAGAAGCTGGCCACCCCGCATTTCGCGGTCGAAATTGATACTCTGATCGGCACGCTCGATTACGGCCTGGTTCGGGTGGCCACGGGCACCATGGGTTTCAAGCACCGCACGGTGGATGCCGAAGCCGTGGCCCGCAGCCAGGCTGCCCCGAACTATCTGCTCAAGATCATTCCCCATGTCGACGGCACACCCCGCATCTGCGAGCTGGTGCGCTATCACATGATCGACGTCACCGTTAAGGGTGCCTGGAGCGGCCCGGCCTCTTTGGAATTGCATCCGCATGCCCTGGCGCCGGTGGCTGATCTGCCGGTCAAACGCGTGGTGTCGGCATTGCATTTCATCGCCGATATGACGCTGGACCTCGGCACCGTCGCCCACGATTATTTGGCGCAATAGTAGGTTTTAAAAACCAGCGATCCTGCGGTTTGAAAAATACTTGAGGGAGTCTTTATATGTTGTTGAATGGCAAGACGGCATTCATCACCGGCGCCGCCAGTGGCATCGGGCGTGAAATTGCCAATCTGTATGTCAGGCAGGGCGCGAATGTGGTCATCGCCGACCTGAACCTCGACGCTGCGCGCCAAGCCGCCGACGAAATCGCTGCCGCCGGGGGTCAAGCCCTTGGCGTCGGGGTGGATGTCAGCGACGAGGCCCAGGTCGACGCGGCGGTGCAGGCCAGCGCCGAGCACTTTGGCGGCATCGACATCCTGGTGAGCAACGCCGGCATCCAGATCGTGCATCCGGTGCAGGACTTCAGCTACGCCGACTGGCGCAAGATGATTTCCATCCACCTGGACGGTGCTTTCCTGACCACCCGCGCCTGCATGAAGTACATGATCGCTGGTGGCAAGGGCGGCTCCATCATCTACATGGGCTCGGTGCACTCCAAGGAGGCGTCCAAACTCAAGGCGCCTTATGTCGCGGCCAAACACGGGCTGATCGGCCTGTGCAAGGTGGTTGCCAAGGAAGGTGCGGAGTACAACATCCGGGCCAACGTCATCTGCCCCGGCTTCGTCAGAACGCCCCTGGTGGACAAACAGATTCCCGAGCAAGCGCTGGCACTGGGCATCAGCGAAGCGGATGTCGTCAAGAAGGTCATGCTCAAGGAAACCGTCGACGGTGAGTTCACGACGGCCGACGATGTGGCCCAGGTGGCGCTGATGTTTGCCAGCTTCCCGACCAAGGCGTTGACCGGTCAATCGATGGTCGTCAGCCACGGCTGGTCGATGCAGTAAGCCGGCGCTGCACCGGCGGTGCGGCGCGCTGAGGTCTCCTCCGCGAGACCCGCCGCGACAGGAAGCCACAGGCAGCCACAGCCGGGTGGGCAGATAGAGTCGGTCCCAGGCGCGGTCGGCAAGGCCGTGCTTTGGCCTGTGCCCTGCCAACCGGCAGGCAGCAGCGCCTCGACGCCCCGCCTGGGAGGAGACTGCCATGCCCGTGAACCGCCGCCAGCTGGCCGCCTGCGCCGGGGGCTGGGTGCTGCCCGCTGCGGCCCAGGCGCCCTGGCCCAGCCGGCCGCTGCGCCTGATCGTGCCCTTCACGCCCGGCGGCACGACGGACCTGCTGGCCCGTGCCATTGCGCCCGAGCTGCAGCAGCGCCTGGGCCAGCCGGTCGTTGTCGACAACCGGGGTGGCGCCGGCGGCAACATCGGCACCGCCGAGGTGGCCCGCGCCACCGACGGCCACACCCTGCTGATGGGTACCGTGGGCACGCAGGCGATCAACGCGGCGCTCTACCCCAGGCTGCCCTATGACCCGCTGCGGGACTTCGCGCCCATCACGCTGGTCGCGGCGGTGCCCAATGTGCTGGTGCTCAACCCGGCCAATGCGCTGCGCTACGGCATCCACAGCGTGGCCGACCTGGTGCGCGTGGCGCGCGCCAACCCGGGCAGGCTCAACATGGCCTCCAGCGGCAACGGCACGTCCATCCATCTGGCCGGCGAGCTGTTCAAGCGCATGACCGGCAGCTTCATGCTGCACTTCCCCTACCGGGGCTCGGGCCCGGCCCTGCTCGACCTCGTGTCTGGCAACATGGACCTGATGTTCGACAACCTGCCCTCGGCGCTGCCGCAGATCAAGGCCGGCAAGCTGCTCGCGCTGGCCGTCACCAGTGCCCAGCGCAGCCCGGCCATGCCGGAGCTGCCCACGGTGGCCGAGGCCGGTGGACCGCTGCTGCAGGGCTACGAGGCCAGCTCCTGGTTCGGCCTGTTGGCGCCTGCCAGCCAGCCGGCCGAGCAGGTCGCGCGTCTGCAGCGCGAGGCGGCCGCTGCGCTGACGATGCCCGCCTTGCGCGAGCGCCTGGCCAGCCAGGGTGCGGTCGCGGGCGGTGGCTCGTCGATCGAGTTTGCCGCGCTGATCGCCGCCGAAACGGCCAAGTGGGCCCGGGTGGTCAAGGCCTCGGGCGCGAAGGTCGATTGATGACGGCCAAGCTCCACTGGCGTGCCGACCTGATGGCCGGCGCCGTCGTTGCCGTGCTGCTGATCCCGCAGAGCCTGGCCTACGCCATGCTCGCCGGCCTGCCGCCGCAGGTGGGCCTGTACGCCAGCCTGCTGCCGCTGCTGGCCTATGCCGCGCTGGGCTCCAGCCCGGTGCTGGGCCTGGGGCCGGTGGCGGTGCTGGCGCTGATGATCGCCCAGGCCTTGGCCGGCCTGCCGGCGGGCGTGTCGGCAGAGCAGGGCGCGCTGGTGCTGGCTGCCGAGGTGGGCGCCTTTCTCGCGCTGGCGGCATTGCTGCGCCTGGATGCGCTGGCCAGCCTGCTGTCCGTGCCAGCGTTGCGGGGCTTCGAGAACGGCGCCACGCTGATGATCGCTGCCGGCCAGTTGCCGGTGCTGCTGGGCAGCACCGCGGCCGGCTTCACCCTGCCGGACCTGTTGCGCTCGGCGCTGCACGGTGGCATGCGCCCGCTCAGTGCGGCCTGGGGCGCCGCCGCCGTGGGGTTGCTGCTGCTGTCGCGCCGCCTGGGCTCCAGGACGCTGGCCCGGCTGGCGCCTCTGCTCCTGCTGGTCGGCGCGATGGCGCTGTCGGCCCTGACGCCGGCGGCACAGGGCGTGGCCCAGGTCGGCGCACTGCCCTCGCTGGCGGTGCCGGTCGGCCTGCCGCCGCTGGATGCGGCGCTCTGGCTGCACCTGCTGCCCGCCGCCGCGCTGGTCGGGCTGATGGGCTTCGTGTCCAGCCTCGCGGTGTCCGAGTCCCTCGCCCAGCGGCGCGGCGAGAAGCTGCTGCCCGCCGCCGAACTGCGCGGCCTGGCGGCGGCCAACCTGGTTGCGTCGGTGACCGGCGGCATGCCGGTGGCCGGCAGCTTTTCGCGCAGCATCCTGCTGCACGAGGCCGGCTCGGCGAGTCGCTGGAGCCTGGTGTTCGTCGCCGGTTTCATGGCGCTGGCCATGCTGCTGCTGGCCGGGCCGCTGGCCCATCTGCCCAAGCCGGTGTTGGCCGCGACCATCGTCGTCGCGGTGCTCGGCGGCTTCACGCCGGGCCACTACCGCGACGCCTGGCGGTATGCGCGTGCCGAAGGGGTGCTGATGGCCGCCGTCACGGCCGCGGTGCTGCTGTGGAGCATCGGCGCGGCGCTCGCGCTCGGGGTGGTCGGGTCCATCGCGCTGCTGATCCAGCGCACCGCGCGGCCGCACGTGGCCCGTATCGGCCGCGTGCCGGGCACCCAGCATTACCGCAACGTCGAGCGCTACGCGGTGGAGTGCCAGCCCGAGGTGGTGGGCCTGCGCATCGACGAGAGCCTGGTGTTCACGAATGCGCGCGGCCTCAGCGACGAGGTGCTGGCGCGGGTGAGAGAACACCGCGAACGTGTCGGCCCGCCGCAGCGCGTGCTGCTGCTGATGGCGCCGGTCAACCACATCGACGTGTCCGGCCTCACCGCGCTGCAGGAGCTGCGCAGCGCGCTCGCGGCCGAGGGCCTGCGGCTGGAGTTCTCCGAGGTCAAGGGTCCGGTGCTGGACCGGCTGCGCGCCATCGGCTGGCTGGAACAGCACGATGTGTCGCTCTACCTCAGCCATCACGAGGGCATCTCCGCAGGCGAACAAGTCCTGAGGCCGAGTCTGGCCGATCACGACGCGCCGGGGCAGCTGTAGCCTGCTTCTGCTACCGTCTCAGCCCAGTCAGCGGCCTCGGGACGCCATGAACGACAAAGAGACATTGCTTGGCATCCGCCGTGGCATCGAAAAAGAAAGCCTGCGTGCCCTGCCCGGAGGCGGGCTCGCCCTGACCCCGCACCCCGTCGCGCTGGGGTCGGCGCTGACGCATCCGCACATCACGACCGACTACAGCGAATCGCAGCTGGAGCTGATCACCGGCGTGCATGCCGGCGTCGACGACTGCCTGCGCGAACTCACCGAAATCCATCAGGCCGTCTACCACGCGCTCGGCGAGGAGCGGCTGTGGGTGGGCTCCATGCCCTGCGGTCTGCCGGCGGACGAGACCATTCCGATCGGCCGCTATGGCAGCAGCAATGTCGGCCGCGCCAAGAGCATCTACCGCATGGGCCTGGGCCAACGCTACGGCCGGCGCATGCAGACCATTTCGGGCATCCACTACAACTGGTCGCTGCCCGGCGCGGGCACCGACGAGTACCTGGGCGCCATCCGCAACTTCCGCCGCGAGGGCTGGCTGCTGCTCTACCTGTTCGGCGCCAGCCCGGCGCTGTGCGACAGCTTCGTCGCCGGCCGTGAGCATGGCCTGCAGCGCCTGTCGGGCCACACCCTTTATCTGCCGCATGCCACCTCGCTGCGCATGGGCCGGCTGGGCTACCAGAGCGACGCCCAGGCCAGCATCGCCGTCAGCTACAACTGCCTGGAGGCCTATGCGGCCTCGCTGCAGGAGGCGCTGAGCCGGCCCTACCCGCCCTATGAAGCCATCGGCGTGCGCACGCCGGGGGGCGACTACAACCAGCTCTCGACCAGCCTGCTGCAGATCGAGAACGAGTTCTACAGCACCATCCGTGCCAAGCGCGTGATCCGCCCCGGCGAGCGGCCGCTGCATGCGCTGCGCGAGCGCGGCGTCGAGTACATCGAGGTGCGGCTGATGGACCTCGACCCCTTCGAGCCGGTCGGCATCGGCGCCGACACGATGCGGGTGCTCGATGCCTTCCTGCTGCATTGCCTGCACAGCGACAGCCCCAGGGACACGCCCGAGGAGATCGCGGCCAACGCCCGCAACCAGCATCGCGTCGCCGGCCATGGCCGCGAGCCGGGCCTGCTGCTGGAGCACTGGCAGGGCGGCCAGCGCGCGTTGGCGGACTGGGCCGCCGACATCCTGGCCGGCTGTGCGGTGCATGCCGACGCGCTCGACGCGGCACATGGCGGCCGGGCCTACCGCAACGCGCTGGACCGCATCGGCGAACGCCTGCGGCGGCCTGAACTCTGTCCCTCGGCCCGCATGCTGACCGTCATGGCCCAGGACTTCGGCGACAGCTATGTCGGCCTCATCCGCAGCCAGAGCGATTCGGCGCGCTCTGCCTTGCTCGCCCTGCCCTATCCGGAGGCCCTGCAGCAGCGCTTTGCCCGGCTGGCCGCCGAATCGCTGGCCGAGCAGGCCCGCATCGAGGCGGCCGATACCCTGCCTTTCGAGGAATTCCGGCGCTTTTATGTAGCGCCGGAACGCATGGCCGTTTAGGCACCCCGGCCCAGCGCGCAAAAAAAGACCCGGTCAGCGAACTGCCGGGTCTTGAAGCCCTCGAAACCGAGGGCGTCGTTGGGAGCCTTGACTGTAGGCCGCAGCACCGCGCGACGGCGGGCAATATTCACCACGGTCCTGCCGATAATCCCGCGATGACTTCCGCCACGCCCCGCGCCCCCGAAGCCTGGTCCGACGCCGACCTCGGGCGTCTGCAGGCCCTGCTCGATGCACTGCCCGCGCCGCTGGAGCCACTCGACGTCAGCATGCTGGACGGCTATTTGTGCGGCGTGCTGCTGCAGCCGGAGATCGTGCCGCTGGAGCGCTGGCTGCCGCCGCTGCTGGACAGCGAGGGTCGGCCGACGCCGGCGCGGGTCCAGGACGAGCTGGTCGCGCTGCTGCGGCGCCGTCACAAGGAACTCAATATCGCGATCAGCGGCCGGCAATGGTTCGACCCCTGGATTTTTGAGCTGGAAGATGGCGCCGAACCGAGCGAGACCGTGCTGCCCTGGGTGGCCGGCTTCGCCCATGCGCTGGATGCCCACCCCGCGCTGCTGCGCCTGCCCGAAGAGCCTTTGCTGGAGCCGCTGGCCGCGATCTACCTGCACCTGGACCCGGACGACCTGGAAGACGCCGACGCGCTGTTGGAGGAGATCGAGTCGCTGGAGCCGCCGGCCGACCTGGAGGAGGCGGTCGAGGGTCTGGTCAGTGCGGTGTTGATGCTGGCGGATGTGTCGAGGCCGCTGAAGCCTCAAACAGGCGCCGCGCGTGCAGGCCCAGGCCGGTCGCGACCGAGGCAAAGCGGTCGCCGCTGACGCGTGTGGCCTGCGGAAAGCCGGCGGCCATGCCGTCCACCAGCAGGCGCAGGCCGGTCGAGCCGCCGGTGAAGTAGAGCGCGTCGATCTGGGCCGGCCGCAGGCCGGCGAGCGCAACGGTCTCGTGGGCGGTGGAGATGATGCGGTCGAGGTCGGCGCGCAGCGCATCGACGGCGGTCTTCTCGCTCAGCGGCAGCACCAGGCCGGGCTCGACGTGGCTCAGGTCCACCGTCGTGTCCGCGCCTCCGGAGATGGCGATCTTGGCGCCTTCCGCGCGCGCGGCCAGTTCGTGGCCCAGGCGCTCCTCCAGCACCGTCATCAGCCGGGCATGCTGGCGCACATCGCTGAACCAGGACTTCATGCCGCGCCATTCGGCCACCCGCTGCGGCGCGTAGCAGGTGTTGATCAGGTGCCAGGTGGCCAGGTCGAAGTAGAGCCCGCTGGGCAGCTCGCGCCCGCTCGGGCCGGTGCCGCGGTAGCCGAAGGCCTGCAGCAGGCCGGCCAGTTCGATGTGGCGGTCGAAGTCGGTGCCGGCGATGTGGATGCCGTGGCTGGCGAGGATGTCGTCGCGGCGCGCCAGGCGCCGGGCGCGTTCGGGCCCGACGCGAACGATCGAGAAGTCGCTGGTGCCGCCGCCGATGTCGGCCACCAGCACGATCTGCTCGCCGCGGCCTTCGCGGATGGCCTGCTGCTCGAAGTCGAAGGCCGCCGCGATCGGCTCGTACTGGAACTGCACGTCGCTGAAGCCGACCGCGCGGGCGCAGGCCTCGAGCTGGGCCTGGGCGGCGGCGTCGCGCACCGGCTCGCCGTCGACGAAGAACACCGGCCGCCCGAGCACCACCCGGGTCGGCTCGCCGGCCAGGCGGCGCAGGCGCTTCAGGTAGCCGGCGACGATGTCCGAATACTTGGCGCCGCGGCCGCCGCCGACGTCGGTGGTCTGGTCGATCAGGGCGGAGCCGAGGATGCTCTTCATCGAGCGCATCAGCCGGCCGTCGTGGCCCTCGACATAGGCAGCCACGGCGGCCCGGCCGAAGGCCCGTGGCGGCCCGTCGGCGTCGTGCCGGCCTTCGGCAAAGTAGAAGACGGCGGTCGGCATCGTGCGCTGGCCCGGCTCCAGTTCCACCAGGCGCATCGTGCCGTCGTCATCGGGCACCGCCACGGCGGAATTCGAGGTGCCGAAGTCGATGGCGCAGAAACGGGCGGGGGCGATCATGGCGCGGTGCGTGGCATCCGACCGGCCCTGGGGCCAGTCCTGAGAGGGGGCCGCGATTCTAGGAACACAATCCGCGCCGACAAGGAGATTCCATGAAATCGCGCGCTTTCGCCCTCATCCTGCTTGCCGCCCTGACCGCCTGCAGCCATCGCTCCGAAGAGGATCTGCTCAGCGCCGCCCAGAAGCGCTTGGAACAGAAGGACGCCGCTGGCGCGGTCATCGAGCTGAAGAACCTGTTGCAGCAGAACCCCGACAGCGCGCTGGGCCGGCAGTGGCTGGGCAAGGCGCTGCTGGAGGGCGGCGATCTGGCCGGCGCCGAGATCGAGCTGCGGCGCGCTCAGGACCTGGGCGCGCCACGCGACCCACTGATCCCGTTGATCGCCGAGGCTTTGTTGAACTCGGGCCAGTCGCAGAAGCTGATCGCCGAGTTCGGTGACCAGAGCCTGGCCGACCCTCAGGCGATGTCACGGCTGCTGCAGCTGCTGGCACAGGCCTATCTGGCCCAGGGCAATCTGCCGGATGCCAAGCTGGCCGTCACGCGCGCTTTGCAACTGACGCCCGATGCCGAGGACGCCGTCACCGTCGGCGCGCGCACCAAGCTGGCGGCCAACCAGCCGGACGAGGCCCTGGCCATGTTGGACGAGCTGCTGGCCCGCAACCCCAAGGCGAACAAGGTGCTGCTGCTGAAGGCCGAGGTGCTGCTGGCGCGTCGCAAGCCCGAGGACGCCGAGCCGCTGCTGAGCCAGGTGCTGGAGCTCGATCCGGGCAGCTATGAGGCGCGCTCCTTGCTGCTGCGGATGGCCCTGGGTCGGCAGCAGCTCGATGCCGCGGCCAAGCTGGTCGACAGCATGCCACTGGCCCTCGCCAAGAAGCCGCAGGGGCGCTTTCTGCAAGCCCAGGTCGCGCTCGCCAAGGGCGATGCCGCCAAGGCCCGCGAGCTGGCGCTGCCGTTGCTCAAGCTGATGCCCAACTACCTGCCGCTGCTGCGCCTGGCCTCGGGCGCGCACCAGCAGCTCGGCGAGCTGCCGGACGCCGAGAACCTGCTGAACCAGGCGCTCAAACTCACGCCCGACGACCCCGGTCTGCGGCGCCAGTTCGCGGGCCTGCAACTGCAGCGCCGCTCGCCGGCCAAGGCGCTGGAAACGCTGCGCCCCCTGCTCGAAAGCGGCAAGACCGACGCCGAGACCCTGATGCTGGCTGGACGGGCCCAGCTGCTGCAGGGCAACTTCGAAGGCGCCGACCAGGCCTTCGGCGCTGCCGCCAAGCTGCGGCCGGACGACCCCAAGACCAGCGCCGCATTGGCGCTCACGGCCATCGCCCGCGACAGTGGCAGCCCGGGCGCTGCCAACAAGGCCAAGGCGGACGCAGCGCTGAACCAGCTGCGCGACATCGCCGCCAAGGATGTCAACGGCAGCAACTACGACCTGATGCTGATCAACGCTTTGACTCGCCGCGGTGACCTGCCCGGGGCACTGGTGGCGGTGGACAAGCTGGCGCCGAAGATGAAGGGCAGCCCGGTGCCGGACGGGCTGCGTGGGCGCATTCTGCTGGCGCGCAAGGACACGGCGGCCGCCCAGGCCGCCTTCGAGGCGGCGCTGAAGGCCGACGCCGGCTACCTGCCTGCCGTGCTCGGCCTAGCCGCGATCGACCTGCAGGCCAACCGCGGCGACGCGGCGGTCAAACGCATGGAGGCTTTCATCGCTGCCCAGGAGCGTGCGCCGCAGGCCCGTCTGGCGCTCGCCGAGCTGCTGGTGCGGACCCGTGCGCCGGTCGAGCGTGTCACCGAGGTGCTGGCCAGCGCCGTGCGTGCCGAGCCGACCGAGGCCGGCCTGCGTGTGGCGCTGATCGACCACAAGCTTCGTCAGGGCGACACGGCCGGTGCTGCTCAGGCGGCGCAGGAGGCCGCTGCCGCGCTGCCGCTGAACCCGGAGCTGCTGGAACGGCTGGCCCGCACCCAGGCTGCTTCGGGCGACAAGGGACAGGCCGCCAAGACCTATACCCAGCTCACGGCGCTGGCGCCGACCCGGGCGGCGGGCTGGCTGGGTCTGGCGCAACTGCGCATCCAGGACGAGGACTTTGCTGGCGCCGAGCGCGAGGTCAAGCGCGCGCTCGAGGCCGAGCCGGCCGCGGTGGCTGCGCAGCGCCTGTTGATCCAGCTGGCGGCCCGCCAGGGGCGGGTCGACGAGGCCCTGACCGCGCTGCGCGAGCGCCAGAAGAAGAATCCGCAGGAGGCCTTTGCGCTGATTGCCGAGGCGGACATCGAAGCAAGCCGCCAGCGCATGGACGCGGCCATCGCCGCGCTGCGCAGGGCCACTGCGCTTGCAGAGCCGGCTGACGCGGCGCCGCGCCTATTCGCGCTGCTGCTCGCGGCCAAGAAGCGTGACGAGGCCCTTGCCCTTGAGACGCAGTGGCAGGCTGCGCATCCGCAGGACGCTGCCTTTGCCATTTCCGCCGCCGACGTGATGCTGACTCGCGGCGAGCTGGACGGCGCGCTGACCCGCTACGAGGCTCTGCTCAAGCGCAGCCCCGACGCCGTCGCTTTCATCAACAATGTGGCCTGGCTGCGCAGCAAGCTTGGCAAGCCGGGTGCCCGTGAACTGGCGGAGCGCGGCCTCAAGCTCAAGCCCGATGACGGAGCGCTGCGCGACACCTATGCCACGGTGTTGGCCAACGAGAAGGCTTTCGACAAGGCGCTGAACCTGCAGCGTCAGCTGATCGGCGACCAGCCCGACCAGCCGTCGTACAAGCTCAACCTGGCCCAGATCCTGATTCAGTCCGGCGACAAGGCCGCCGCCAAGGCCGAACTCGACGAGCTGGCCAAGCTGGGGCCGAAGTTCCCGCAGCACAAGCAGGTTCAGGAGCTGCTCAAGACGCTTTGAGCCGGGCGCTGGCGTGCCACCAGCCCCGTTGGCGCACCGGGCGCGTGGACGTCAGACCTGGCCGTAGAAGCCGAAGCCCATGTTCGGGCGGCGGCCGGCCATCAGTTCAGCCAGCGCACGGCCTGAGCCGGCGCCATGCGTCCAGCCCAGCGTGCCGTGGCCCGCGTTGATCCACAGGTTGCGTGCCTTCTTGCTGCGGCCGATGACCGGGATGTTGTTCGGCGTGCTGGGACGCAGGCCGGTCCAGTAGTTGGGTTCGCTGGCATCGGCCACGCCGGGGAAGAGCTCCTCGTAGCGCCTAACCAGGGCCGCGCACCGCACCTTGGCCGTTGCGGAGGCGAGGTTGAGATCGAAGCCCGACAGCTCGGCGGTGCCGGCGATGCGGATGTGGTCGCCGAGCCGCGAGATGGCGATCTTGCGCGTGTCGTCCAGCAGGCTGACGACGCTGGCGGCTTCCGGCTTCTTCAGGCGCAGCGTGGCCGAGTAGCCCTTGGCCGGGTAGATGTTCAGGAACTCGCCCAGCGGGCGCACCAGCTCGGGCGTGTAGCTGCCCATGGCGGCGACGAAGGCATCGGCCTTCAGGGCCTTGCGCTCGCCGCTGCGGGTGTGGGCAATCTGCACGGCTTCGACGCCGTCGCCGGCACGCTGCAGGCCCAGGATGTCCTGCTCGTACAGGAACAACGCGCCGCGCTCGGCGCACAGCCGGGCGAGCTTCTGCGTGAAGACCTTGGCGTCGCCGCTTTCGTCGCTGGGCGTAAAGGTGCCGCCAAAGATGCGGTGGCCGAAGGTGGCCAGCGCCGGCTCGATCTTCAGCACCTCGTCGCGGCCCAGCACGCGCCGGTCTACGCCATGGCGGCGCATGATCTCGGCGCCCGCGGCGCCGTTGTCGAAATCGGCCTGGCTGGAGAAGAAGTGCAGGATGCCGCGCTCCAGCCGGTCGTACTCGATGCCGGTGCGACCGACCAGCTCCTTCAGCGACTCGTGCGAGTAGCGGCCCAGCTGCACCAGCTCCTCCACGTTGCGCTCGAAGGCGGCCGTCGTGCACTGCATCAGAAAGGCCAGGCCCCAGCGCCACTGGTTGGGGTCCAGCCGGGGGCGGAACAGCAGCGGCGAGTCGTCGCGCAGCAGCCACTTGGCCACCTTGAAGGGCGCGCCGGCATTGGCCCAGGGCTCGCAGAAGCTCACCGAGATCTGGGCGCCGTTGGCAAAGCTGGTTTCCAGGGCCGCATCGGGCTGGCGGTCGACGACGACGACCTCATGGCCTTCGTCGAGCAGGTACCAGGCGGTGGCGATGCCGATGATGCCGGCGCCGAGAACGACGATCTTCATGGCGGTCCTTCGAGTTTTTAGAGCGGTTGGAGCAGGAGTTGTAACCCCAAGCCGCCCATCAGCAAAGCGACGACGGCATCGAGGATTCGCCACGTGGTGGCGCTTTGAAGCCACGGCGCGGCAGCCGCTGCACCGAAGCCGAGCAGCCCGAACCACATCGCCGACGCCAGGCCGGCGCCGGCCGCGAAGGCCGCGCGCAACTCAGCCGGCTGGCGCGCGCCGAGGCCGCCGAGCAGCAGCACCGTGTCCAGATAGACGTGGGGGTTCAGATAGGTGAAGGCGAAGGCGGCCGACAGCGTCGCGCCGAGGCTGGCGGCGTGGCCCGAAGCGCCGAGCCCCGCGCCGGGCCGCCAGGCCCGCGCGGCCGCCAGCAACGCGTAGCCGAGCAGGAAGGCCGCGCCGCCGAAGCGGAACACGTCCAGCAGCAGCGGGTTGGCCTGGATCAGTGCACCCAGGCCGAAAACACCCAGGGCGATCAGCAGCCAGTCGGACAGCGTGCAAACCGCGACGACGGCGGCGACATGCTGGCGCATCAGGCCCTGGCGCAGCACGAGCGCGTTTTGCGCGCCGATCGCCAGGATGAGCCCGGCGCCCATGACCCAGCCCTGGGCGAAGACGGCTGAAGCAGTGGCGAGCGAGGCGGGCATCCCGCGATTCTGGTCAGACCTGTTTGACAATAGAAGTGATATTCATATTATTAGAGATACATAAGCGAGACTTATGAATGGATTTGATTCAGCGGCGCTGGACTGCCTGGCGGCACTCGCGGATGAGCTGGGTTTCGAGCGGGCCGCCCTGCGGCTGGCGATCACTCAGAGCGCGGTGTCACAGCGGCTGCGGGCGCTGGAGGCCCAGGTCGGCCAGCCGTTGGTGGTGCGCTCGCGGCCGCTGCGCCTGACCGAAGCCGGAAAGGTGCTGCTGCGCTTCGCGCGCCAGATGCAGGCGCTGCAGGTCGACGTGGCACGCGAATTGGGTGAGCGCGTGGCGCCGCAGTCGCGCCTGGCCATCGCCGTCAATGCGGACAGCCTTGCGACCTGGGTGCTGCCCGCCCTGGATGCTCTCGTGCAACAGGGGTTGCGCGAAGGCTATGGGTTGGAGCTCGTCGTCGATGACCAGGACTTCACCCACGACAGCCTGCGCCAGGGGGCGGTGCTGGGTTGCGTGTCGACGGTGGCGGAGGCGCTGCAGGGCTGCCGGGTGCAGCCGCTCGGCGTGATGCGCTACGTCGCGGTGGCAAGCCCGGGGTTCCTGGCCAGCCAGCTGCCGGGTGGGCTGCATGCGGCCAACTTTGCCGACACGCCCTTTCTGGTCTTCAACCGCAAGGACGACTGCCAGGTGCACTGGGTCGAACAAGCCTTCGGTGTGCGGGAGCCGCGTTTGCGGGAGCGCTTTGTGCCGTCCAGCGAGGCCTATGTGCAGGCTGCGTTGATGGGCTGGGGCGTGGGGGTGGCACCCGAAATCCAGGTCCGCCCCTTCATTGAGGCCGGGCGGCTGGCCCGGCTGCGACCGGAAGTGGCCGTCGACGTGGCCCTGTATTGGCACCAGTGGCAGTTGCACGGCCGTGCCGCGCTGCTGGACCAGATCGGACGCGCCCTGGCGGAGGGGGCACGGCAGGCGCTGCAATGATCAGCGTGAAGCCACCAAGGGTGCCGACGCCGCGTCGGCAGGGGCGGCTGCCGCCTCAGCAAGCATCAGCGAGGCGGCGCCTTGCGGGCCCGATTGAACAGCCACGCCCATCCAGAGGGTGCCGATCACGACCAGGCCGATCACGCCGTTGGCAAACCATTTGAGTACAGCTGATGTCATGCGGGTAATCCAGGGGGGCGCGCGGACTGCGGAGCTTAATGCCGGCGCCTGCCGCTTGGATCAACCGACTTGTGAAACGATGTCTTCGATTTGCAACCGCACAACGCAGGGAGAGTGATGCAATTTCGCGACGGCACCCGATGCCTATTGGGGCGCCGGGCTGTCGGACGTGTGGAATTGCATGGCAGGCAATATTTACGCTGGGCAGTTGTGATTTTTTGTCATTCGAATCCCGCAAACTGGCGCTCGGGAGTTGTTGCGGTTGTCGCCGCTCCGTTCGATGAGGTCTGCCATGCGATTCGTGCCAGCGCTGCGTATTTTCCGCCGTGATGCCGCTGCGCGCAGCGAGCCGGATCCCGCCGACCTCGGCACCGCCTTCGGCCTGGACGCCTGTCTTGATGGTGGCGGCGTCAGCGAATACCGCAGCCAGCCGCCAAGCGAAGTGCTGGAATCTCAATCGCCGCGCGCCGTCCACCAGGCCTCGCCGCTTGGTTGGCTGTCGCGCCGAACCGCTTAAAGCGCTTTCGCCGCCGATACGTCGGTTTTCGGCGACGCCGGGCGCTCCAACGCCAAAGAAGACACGTCGCACCCGCTCGCTCGGTCGTCCAGCCCATGCCTTGAGCTGCAAGCGCCACCCACGCCGCGGCGCGGTTCGGCCCGTGGTTGCTCGTATCAGGCTCCCGCTCGCGGTGCCGCCGGAGGCAACAGGCGCGACCACAACTTGCGAGCCAGATGCTGGGTGAGCAAGGCGGTGGGCATGCGCAGCCAGTGTGAGCGGACATACAGCGCAAGCCGGGCGATGCCGGTCAGCGGGCCGTCACAGCTCGGGTGCACCGGCATCAGGGCGCGATCGTAGCAAGCATCGAGCAGCGGCCTCGGGCCGGCTGCCGCCTGGGCAGCGGCACGCATGACATCAACCGGAACCGGCGTGTCGAGCAGACGCGTCGTGTAGCGCAGCGCATGGAACAGTGGCTGCACCAGGCCGAGCACCTGCGCGCGGGGAACCAGGGCGGTCCAGAAACCCGTGTCGCGGCCGAAATCGCGCAGCAGGGCGTCAAGGTCGAACAGATCGCGCAGACCATGGTCCAGCTCGCCTTCATGGAAGAGATGGGCGGCGCTGTGCAGGAACATGGTCACCGGGGCCAGCACCTGCAGCCCCGGCAGCTCGGGCAGCGTGCGCGCGTCTTCGAACAGCGCGGCGGTGTTGACCTGCACCCGTGCGGTGGGCGGCAGGATGCTGTGGTGGAGGTCCAGTGCGGTCTCGCGCTGCTGGTGGTACAGGGGTGGGATCTCATGCATCCACTGCCGGTAGTAGCGCTGGTCGTAGTCGCTGAGTTCGGCGTCGAAGGCCCAGCCGGCGGCGACCAGCCCGGCCTCGGCGGCCTCGATCTGATCCTTGGGTACCAGCAGGTCCACGTCGCCGAAGAGCCGCCCCCGTGCGGCCGGCAGATCGGCCAGCAGGTAGGCGGCGCCTTTCAGCAGGATGGGCCGTATGCCCAGTGGCACGAGGGCGGCTCGGATGCACTCGACTTCCCAGCGTGTCGCGATGCGTTGGCGGCGTGCGATCAACAAGGCCGAGCGCAGGTGTTGGCGCGGGCCGTTCGGTAGCGCGTCCAGCTGCGGCTGCAGCGCGGTGGCCAGTCGGGCAATCAGGTTGGCGCGCCGAGCCTGGCGGATCAAGAGATCCCAGTCGGCCGGACTCAGCTGGCTCGCCCGTTGGGGCGAAAGCAGCAATTCAACCAGCAGCGGTCGTGTCATGGCTGGGCCACCAGTTCATCGAAGACGCGGACCGCATCTTCCAGCCGCGAGTAGCTGAACTCCAGGCAGGCGCAGCGGTCGACGAGGTCCGCAGTGGCATCAAATCCGTCGGCGCCGTGGATGTCGTAGTTGAACGCTTGCTCGGCCAGCAGCAAATGGGCTTGGGCCTTGGGCAAAGGGCCCAGCCTGGGTTCGGCGCCGGGCTCGAAGCTGGGCACGATCACCCAGGTCGGCGTGGCCCCCTCACGCACGCGCGCGATCGCCTCATCCGGAGCTTTCATCAGCGACAGGGTGCCCTTGAGCGTGTCGGGCACCGGCTTCGTCATCACCGCGTCGCGGGCGAAATCACGGATCAACCCGATGGCCTGATTCTTCAGATTGACCGGCCTGCCCAACCCGTAGAGCCGCTGGTCGAGCGGGTTCAACAGCGCGAGCTCGTCCGACATGAGCCGCCAGCCGCGCTGTGCCAGGGCAGCGGTCAAGGTGCTCTTGCCCGAGCCGGGCGGCGCCGGCAGCACGACGGCACGCCCCCCCCGCTCCAGCACGGCCGCGTGGTAGACGATGTATTGGTGAGCGTGGGCGGTCACCGCCCAGTTCAGTCCCCACTCGACCATGTGGAAGGCCTGGGTGGCCGGCAGCGTGGTGAACGCCGCGAGGCCGTCGGTCGAGAACCGTGCCTGGCGCTTGCCTGCGAGGCGATGCCAGAGCGCGTAGAGGCCGCGGTCGTAACGCACGGCGAGATGGAAGTCGACGAACTCGTCGTCCTGGCCGAGCTCAAAGTCAGCGTAGAGCAGCAGCAGGTCGCGGGCGACGCGTGGAATGTCCGACTGCAGACGGACAACGAATGGGGGCAGGCGCAGGGTCAGCCCCGTGCCGCGCAGGCGCTGGCGCAACTGCCCTTCACCGAGGGCGGCCAGGCGTCGGCTCATGCCTGTGCCGCCACCAGGTCCAGGCGCGCGAGCTGCTCCAGCTTGGCACTCAGCCGTTCCGCAGCGGCTTGCTCATCGTCTTGCGGAAAGGCTTCGCGCAGTTCGGCCACAAGTTCTTCGAGCGACCAAGCATGCGACCGCAGCAGATCGATCAGCTCCAGGCCCAGGGCGTCAATGAGGTGGGTGTTGCCGTTGGCGGCGTCGTAAATCACGCCGGCATCATCCCATTCCCGCACGCGCAGCGCGCCGGCGCGTCTCAGTTGCCAGCGCGTGGACACGGCGGCGCAGAAGACCCCAGCCGAGCCCGGTCAGGCGCAGCTGTCGTCAGTGCAGGCGACGTAGTTCTTCTTCAGATACTTCACCACGTCGGCCTGGGTCCAGACCGCGCCGGTCGGGCCGACATAGCTGGTGTTGCCGAGCTGCACGAGCACATTGGTCATGCCCGGCTTCAGGCATTTGTTCAGGGTGTCGTTCTGCACCTTGAAGTTCAGCCAGGCGACCAGCATCAGCTTCTGGAATTCCCCGCAGGTCGACGTGCCGGGCACGAACTTGCCCGCAGTCAGTGGGTCGGGTCTCTGAGCGGTGCCGTTCAGGATGCTCCAGACCGTGTCGTTCGCGTTGACGCCCGAAATACCGGTAGCACCCGTGCCAGCGAGCAGTTGGGCGACCGTGTAGTTCTTGTAGTAGGCGGCTGACCGGTAGTTTCTGCTGTCGCAATCGCGGTTCAGCGGCGACAAGGCCCAGGGGCTCGCCGGCAACCCTGCGCGGGTGGTGTTGCCAACCCAGCAAGCGACGGTGTAGGTCTCATCGGCAAAGCGCCGCACAGGATCTTGGGCGCGTGCGTAAGAACTGTTGGCCATGCCCTGGGCCGAGCCCCACGTTGATGCCGTATTGCAATGCCATGCCATCACAGGGCGGCTGGCCAGGGTCAGCGCGGTGGGCACGGCGGCGCCACCCAGCTTGATGAAGCGACGCCGGCGGGCCGAGGCGAGTTGCCGAGCGGCCGCGTCGACGGGAGCCGACGAACTGGGCGTCGGCTGAAGGTCGTGGGAATGCTTTTCGCTCATGACAAATACCCTGGGACTCCGTTGGGTTCCGTTTCAGTGGCAACGCGATGACGGACCATCTGTGCCGGACCTCAGTGATTGGCCAATGCTAAAGGACGGCTCGAATAGTTTGGTGGAAGTGTTCCACACAAAGCCCGCTGGGTGGGATTCGGCGCCCCCTTGATTGGGTGGGCGCCGTCGGGGGGGTGGAGCGAGGACAAGCTGTCACAGAAGGTTCGCCAGCCAGTCCTCGTACCAGCCTGTTTGCTGCTGGTCGCCGCTCACCGTGCAGTGGTGCTGGAGACCTCGGCAACACGGTGCGGCCACAGTTGCGCCAGAGCGTCAGCGCCTCGGGCGAAATTCGTCGTTGTTGACGCCACGGTCCAGAATCGGGCCGTGAACCAAGACTTGCTGTGGTCGCAGATGCTGGCCGATGGGCCGCTGCTGCTGGCCCTGTTCGACGCCGACGAGCACTTGCTGCAGGCCAATGCCGCCTATCGCCAGGCCTGGGGCTTGGAGGCCGGCGCTGCGCCAGTCTGGGCCGAGATGGTCGAGGCCGCGCAGCGCAGCGGTGTCGGCCCCGCCGATCGGCCGCCGCGTCGCGGCCGCATCGCCCAGCGCAGCTATGAGCAGGCCTGGCGCGACGGCCGGCGGCTTTGGTGGGTCGAGCAAATCCGGCCCGATGGCACCTGGACGCTGACCGGCGTGGACATCAGCTCGCTGAACCGACCGCGGCCCGCCGCGGGCTTGTTGCTGCCGGCGCAGGCGGGCCGAGAACTGCTGCAATCCCTGCTGGCAGACCCGCGCGCCTGGCCCCTGTCTGTGGCGACGCTGCCCGCCGCGGCCGATGTTGGGGTGCTGCTGGCCGGCATTCGCAGCGAAGACGGCTGCATGAGGCTGGACGATGGGCGGCTGCTGGTGCTGCTGCCGTCCACCGGACCGGCCCAGGCCGCGGCGCTCGGCGAACGCCTCGGGGCGCTGGCGTTGACAGAGGCGGTCTGGGGCGAGTCAGCGGCGGCCCTGCTGGCCAGAGCCTGAGCGGCCCGTCGCCTCGCTGGGCGCCGGTGATAGCGGGCGGGTCGGGCCGCCAGCCGATCGACCGACGCCACCCGGGCCGACGCCTTCACAATAGCGAGCCCTGAACGCCATGGTCCAAGCCAGCCTGCCCACCCTCAGACGCGCCGCTGGCGACGACCTCGCATGAGTGCCGGCCTGGCGCCCCGGCTGGAGGTGGAAGGCGCCTCGGCCCGCATCACGCTGCGGCGGCCACGGCAGGCCAACCGGCTTACGGCCGACGACCTGCACGTGCTGCGCCAGCTGCTCGATGAAGTGAATGCGAACGCGGCGGTGCGCGTGCTCGTCCTGGTTGGCGAGGGCAGGCACTTCTGCAGCGGCTTCGATCTGGGCGCGCTGGGCACGATCGATGCCGGCGCCCGCTTTGGTGAACTGGCCGACGCGCTCGAGGCGGCGCGGCCGATCACGATCGCCCGGCTGCACGGCGGTGCTTACGGTGGCGCGGCTGACCTGGCGCTGGCCTGTGACTTCCGGCTCGGCGCGCCGGCCGTCGAGATGTTCGTGCCGGCCGCGCGCATCGGCCTGCATTTCTACGCTGGCGGCCTGCGGCGCTTCGTCGAGCGGCTGGGCCTGTCCACCGCCAAGCAGGTGCTGCTCGCCGGTCGCACGCTGAATGCGCAGGCACTGCTGGCCTGTGGCTACCTGGACCAGCTGTTGCCTGACATCGACACGCTGGACGCCGCGCTGGACGCACTGACGGCCGAGCTGCAGGCCATGGCGCCGCTGGCGTTGCTGCCGATGAAACAGCATCTGAATGCGATCGCCGCAGGCCGGCTCGATGCGCTGCGGCTGCAGGCCGACATCGAAACGGCGCGTGCCTCGGCCGATCTGATTGAGGGCCAGGCCGCCTGGGCGGCGCGCCGATCGGCCCAGTTCAAGGGGTGTTGAAAGCCCTAGGTGTGAAGAGTCAAGAGGTTCTTTCGTGATCTCTTGATTCGGGACATGGGAGGCAGGCAGCCGATGCCGTGGTGAGGGCGGTGCCAGTTGT
>RXJV01000173.1:4064-11246 GCA_003963075.1 Burkholderiales bacterium | reverse complement strand
TACTCGCTGACCTTCGCGAAGGACTTCTCGGGCCTGGCGCTGAGCGCGGCCATCGTCGGCACCGATGCCGACAAGACCTTCTACGCCAGCCCGGCCAACGGCAAGTTCCTGGGCAAGACCACACTGGTCGTCGGCCTGAAGAAGACCTTCTGATTTCACTGGAGCGCGACATGAAACTGATCACTGCCGTCATCAAGCCGTTCAAGCTGGATGAAGTGCGCGAAGCCCTCAGCGCCATCGGCGTGCAGGGCCTGACCGTCACCGAGGTCAAGGGCTTTGGCCGCCAGAAGGGCCACACCGAGCTGTACCGCGGCGCCGAGTACGTCGTCGACTTCCTGCCCAAGGTCAAGATCGAAGCCGCCGTCAATGACGACGTCGTCGAGCGCGTCATCGAGGCCATCGAGGCCTCGGCCCGCACCGGCAAGATCGGCGACGGCAAGATCTTTGTGTCGCCGCTGGATCAGGTCATTCGCATCCGCACCGGCGAGACCGGCAATGACGCGCTCTGACGCGTCGCATCCCCCTCTGTTGGAGACCACTCAAATGAAGAAACTCCTTGCCGGCCTCGCCCTTGCCGCCGGCCTGCTCGCGCCGGCCGCCTGGGCCCAGGACGCCGCGTCGGCGCCTGCCGCTGCCGTGGCCACCGCCGCAGCGCCCGCGGCTTCTGCGGCCGATGCCGCCCCCGCCGCGGCAGCCTCCGCGCCCGCCGAAGCCGCGTCGGCGCCAGCGGTCGTGCCCAACAAGGGGGACACGGCCTGGATGATGGTGTCGACCCTGCTGGTCATCCTGATGACCGTGCCGGGCCTGGCCCTGTTCTACGGCGGCCTGGTGCGCAGCAAGAACATGCTGTCCATCCTGATGCAGGTCATGGTCGGCTTCTCGCTGATCGTCGTGCTGTGGGTGCTCTATGGCTACAGCTTCGCGTTCACCGAGGGCAGCGGTTCGACCTCGGCCTTCATTGGCGGCACCGACCGGCTGTTCCTGAAGGGCATCTGGAACAACGTCGCGGGCACCTTCGAGAACGCCGCCACCTTCAGCAAGGGCGTGGCGATACCCGAGCTGGTGTACGCCGCCTTCCAGGCCACCTTCGCCGGCATCACGGGCTGCCTGATCATTGGCGCCTTCGCCGAGCGTGCCAAGTTCGCCGCCGTGATGGCCTTCCTGGCGCTGTGGTTCACCTTCGCCTACATCCCCATCGCCCACATGGTCTGGTTCTGGCCCGGCCCGGACGCCTACACCTCGGCCGCCGTCGTCGACGCGACCAACGCCAAGGCCGGCCTGCTGTGGCAGTGGGGCGCGCTGGACTTCGCCGGCGGTACCGTCGTGCACATCAATGCCGCCGTGGCGGGCCTGGTGGGCGCGATCATGATCGGCAAGCGCCTGGGCTACGGCAAGGAGCAGTTCACGCCGCACAGCCTGACGCTGACCATGGTCGGTGCCTCGCTGCTGTGGGTGGGCTGGTTCGGCTTCAACGCCGGCTCGGCCCTCGAAGCCAACGGCTCGGCCGCGCTGGCCTTCATGAACACCTTCGCCGCCACGGCAGCCGCCGTGCTGGCCTGGTGCATCGGTGAGGCGCTGATCAAGGGCAAGGCTTCGATGCTGGGTGCCGCCTCGGGCGCCGTCGCCGGCCTCGTGGCCATCACGCCGGCCGCCGGCAACGTCGGCATCGGCGGTGGCCTGGTGATCGGCCTGGCCGCGGGCTTCGCCTGCCTGTGGGGCGTGACCGGCCTGAAGAAGCTGCTCAAGGTGGACGACTCGCTCGACGTCTTCGGCGTGCACGGCGTCGGCGGCATCCTGGGTGCCCTGCTGACCGGCGTGTTCAACGCGCCCCAGCTCGGCGGCCCGTCCTTCCCGGTGGATTGGTTCAGCGGCACGCTGACCAGCGCCGACGCCTACTCCATCGGCGCCCAGGTGCTGGTGCAGGCCAAGGCGGTCGGCGTGACCATCCTGTGGTCGGGCATCGTCTCGGTCATCGCCTACAAGCTGGTCGACCTGACCATCGGCCTGCGCGTGACCGAAGAGGAAGAGCGCGAAGGCCTGGACATCTCGTCGCACGGCGAGACGGCCTACCACAAGTGAACCTGAACCGGCCGGCGCATCGCCGCCGGCCACGGTCAGAGGCCGCCTCAGGGCGGCCTTTTTCATGGGTCGCCGGTCCATGCCGCGCACGGGCCCGGTGGCGCGAATGCTCGATGGCCGCGGCGGCCGTGACTTAGTTCCGCGCCTTTGCATCACAAATGACTTCTCCTCCCACAAAATGGCTGCGTTGGGCTTGGGAGTTGCGCGGTTGTGACTGCATGGCATGCCTCGGATGAAGCGGAGCGCCTGAAGGCGCTGCAATCACTGGCGGTGCTGGACACCGCGGCCGAGGAGCAGTTCGATGCCCTGGTGCAGGCCGCGTCCATCGTCTGCGGCGTGCCGATCTCGCTGCTCAGCCTGGTCGACGCCGACCGCCAGTGGTTCAAGGCCAAGGTCGGCCTGGCGGTGAACGAAGCGCCGCGCGAGCACGCCCTGTGCGCCCGCACCATCCTCGACGACGCGATCTTCGAGGTGCCCGATGCCTCGGCCGACCCGCGTTTTGCCGACAACCCGCTGGTCTGCGCCGGGCCCGGCATCCGCTTCTACGCCGGCGCACCGGTGGTGCTGCGCAGCGGTCACCGCGTCGGCACGCTGTGCGTGATCGACCGCAAGCCCGGGCAACTGACGCCGCTGCAGCGCCAGGTGCTGGCCCACCTGGCCACCGCGGCGGCACGGGGGCTCGAGGCCCACCGGCTCGAACACGAACTGGTGCAGGAGCAAGCCCGCCTGAGCAACATTCTGGAGGCCACCGGCGCCGGCACCTGGGAGTGGGACCTGCGGACCAACCAGGTCCGCTACAACGCCCGCTGGGCCGAGATCATCGGCTACACGCTCGACGAGGTGCAGGGGCGTGGGCATCAGGCCTGGCGCGACCTGGTGCATCCGGAAGATCTGCCTCGCGCCGACGCGGCCATGGCGGCCCATATCGAGGGGCGCAGCGACCGCTATGCCTGCGAATTCCGGATGTGTCACCGGGACGGCCACTGGGTCTGGGTCATGTCCCATGGCCGCGTCAAGTCGCGCGACGCCCAGGGGCGTCCGCTGTGGGCCTTCGGCACGCACCTCGATGTGACCGAGAGCCGCCAGCTCGCGGCCGAACTGGCCGAGCAGCATGGCTTGCTGAGCGTCACGCTGCGCTCCATCGGCGATGCCGTCATCACCACCGATACATCGGCCCGCGTGGTGTGGCTGAACCCGGCCGCCGAACGCCTGACCGGCTGGCTCAGCGACGAGGCCCGCGGCCTGCCCGTGAGCCAGGTGTTCGTGATCGTCCATGAGGGCACGCGCGAGCCGGTCGACAGCCCGGTCGACCAATGCCTGCGGCGGCGCGAGGTCGTGGGTCTGACAAGCCGCACCCTGCTGCTGTCGCGCCAGGGCCAGGAGTTCGGCATCGAGGACAGCTCGGCCCCCATCGTCAACGAGGCCGGTGAGCTGCTCGGCGCGGTGCTGGTCTTCCACGATGTGACCGAGCAGCGGCGCTTGTCCGGCGAAGTCGCCTACCGCGCCAGCCACGATGCGCTGACCGGGTTGGTCAACCGGGTCGAGTTCGAATCGCGGCTGCGCCGCCTGCTGGCCCATGCGCGCGAGTTCGAGGACCAGCATGCGCTGCTCTACATCGACCTGGACCAGTTCAAGCTCGTCAATGACGCCTGCGGCCACAGCGTGGGCGATGAACTGCTCAAGCAGGTCGGCCGCCTGCTGAAGGAGGCGGTACGGGCTTCCGACACGGTCGCGCGGCTTGGCGGCGATGAATTCGCGGTGCTGCTGGAAGCCTGCCCGGCCGAGCGGGCCAAGCGGGTGGCCCAGCAGATCTGCGACCACATGGAAGAGTTCCGCTTCCAGCACGATGGCCGGCGGTTTCGGATCGGCACCAGCATCGGCCTGGTCAATTTCTCGGCCCAGTGGCCCGGCGTCGAGGCCATCCTGCAGGCCGCGGACACCTCCTGCTATGCCGCCAAGGAAGCCGGCCGCAACCGGGTGCACGAGTGGTACGACACCGACCTGGAGCTGCGCGCGCGACATGGCCAGATGCAATGGACCAACCGGATCGAGCAGGCGCTCGATGAAGACGGTTTCGTGCTGTACGCGCAGCGCATCGAAGCCTTGAACGGCCCGGCCGAGGGCCTGCATGCCGAGGTGCTGCTGCGCATGCGCGATCCCCAGGGCGGGCTGATTCCGCCCGGCGCCTTCCTGCCGGCGGCGGAGCGCTTCAACCTGGTCAGCCGCATCGACAAATGGGTGCTGCGCCGCACGCTCGCCTGGATCGGCGCGGCCGGCCGTGCCACCCGGCTGTCGCTGCTCAGCGTCAACCTGTCGGGGCAATCGGTGGGCGACCGGGCCTTCCAGCGCTGGCTGATCGAGCTGCTGCGGGGGGCCGGCGTCGAGATCTGCGCCAGGCTATGCCTGGAGATCACCGAGACCGCGGCGGTGACCCATATGGCGGACGCTTCCGACTTCGTCGACGAGGTGCGGCGCCTCGGTGTCCGGGTGGCGCTGGACGATTTCGGCGCCGGCGCGTCGTCCTTCGGCTATCTGAAGAACCTGCGGGTCGACCTGCTGAAGATCGACGGCCAGTTCGTCCGCGACGTGCTGGACGATCCGCTGGACGAGGTCGCGGTGCGCAGCTTTGTCGACGTGGCGCGGGTGGTCGGCGTGCAGACCGTCGGCGAATTCGTCTGCACGCCGGCCCTGCATGCACGGCTGCGCGAGCTGGGTGTCGACTTCGCCCAGGGCTATCACGTGCACCGGCCCGAGCCGCTGGACGCCCTGGTGCCGACCGAGGACGTGGTGGCGCGCCGGGGCTGACCCAAGCCCAAGGCTCTTGCGTTTGGCGGAAGCGGCCCCAGATGCTGGGGCCGCCGACGGCGTCGGTGGACTTCCTAGAATGCCCGCCAACTCCCCCGAGCGCCCACGATGGTTCCCCACCTCATCACCGCCCTGACCGGCCCGATCAACGAGCTGGAGGCCCGCATCCTCGAATCCATGCCGGCCACCGAACGCTGGTTCCGGCTCGAATGGATGGAACACACGCCGACGTTCTATGCCTGCGTGGACCTGCGCAATGCCGGCTTCAAGCTCGCGCCGGTGGACACCAACCTCTTCCCCGGCGGCTTCAACCACCTGACGCCGCAGATGCTGCCGCAGGCGGTGCAGGCGGCCATGGCGGCGATCGAGAAGATCTGCCCGGAGGCGCGCAATCTGCTGGTCATCCCCGACGGCCGGCCGCAGTGCAGCTTCTATCTGGAGAACCTCGCGACGCTGGCGCGCGTGTTCACCCAGGCCGGGCTGAACGTGCGCTTCGGCACGCTGGACAGCAGCGTCAGCGCGCCCACCGAGCTGCGCATGGCCAACGGCGACACGCTGGTGGTCGAGCCGCTGGTGCGCAAGCGCGGGCGCCTGACGCTCAAGGGCTTCGACCCCTGCACCATCCTGCTCAACAACGACCTGGCCAGCGGCACGCCGCCGCAGCTGATGGGCCTGCATGAGCAGTACCTGCTTCCGCCGCTGCACGCCGGCTGGAGCGTGCGGCGCAAGAGCCAGCATTTCCGGGCCTACGAGGAAGTGGCCAAGCGCTTTGCCAAGCTGCTGGGCATGGACCCCTGGCTGATCACGCCGATGTTCCAGAGCGTCGACCTGCACGGCAAGAAGGGCCTGGAGGCGCTGCAGACCGCCGCCGACGCCCACCTCGCCAAGGTGCGCCGCAAGTACAAGGAATACGGCATCAACGAGAAGCCCTTCGTCATCATCAAGAGCGACGTGGGCAGCTACGGCCGTGGCGTGATGACGGTGCGCGACGCCAAGGACATCGAGGGCCTGGCCGCGCGGCTGCCCGAAGGCCTCGGGCAGCAGGTCATCGTGCAGGAAGGCGTGCCCACGCATGAGCGGGTGCACGAGGCGGTGGCCGAGCCGGTGGTCTACATGATGGACCGCTACGTGGTGGGCGGCTTCTACCGCGTGCATGCCCACCGCGGCATCGACGAGAACCTGAACGCCCCGGGCGCCAGCTACGTGCCGCTGGCCTTCGCCGACTCGCCCCATCTGCCGCGGCCGGGCGAAAAGCCGGGCGCCAGCGCGCCCAACCGCTTTTACATGTACGGCGTCATCGGCCGCCTCGCGATGCTGGCGGCCAGCTATGAGCTGGAAGCCACCGACCCGCAGGCCGAGGCCGCCTGAGCGGGTTCAGCACTGCCGCGCGGCGGGGTCTGACTTTCGTCACCCCGGCCTATCCCGTACAAGCCTTCGCCGCAGACTGCGTTAGCCTGCGCACGATCCGCCGGGCGTTGAGCGCCCTTTCGTCCGACCCACTGCTGCCGTCATGAAGAACACCCTCCGCCTCACCACCCTGGCCCTGCTGATGCAGGTCGGCGCCCTCGCCTGGGCCGGGCCCAGCGCCTCCGGCCTCGACCTTGAGCTTGCCGACAAGACCGTCCGCCCCCAGGACGACCTGTTCCGCGCCGGTAATGGCAAGTGGCTGGCCACCACCGAGATCCCGGCCGACAAGTCCTCCTACGGCGCCTTCATGCAGCTGCGGGATCTGTCCGACCAGCGCGTGCGCGCCATCATCGAGGAGCTGGCCAAGGGCAAGCATCCGGCCGGCGCCGTCGAGCAGAAGATCGGCGACTACTTCGCGGCCTATATGGACACGGCCGCCATCGACAAGGCCGGCCTCGCACCGGTCAAGCCGCTGCTGGACAGCATCGCGGCGATCAAGGACCGCGAGCAGCTCGCCGTCTGGCTGGGCGCCCATGTCGGCAGCGTCGGCGTGCCGGTGCCGCTGGGCATCGAGGCCGACTTCAAACAGCCCACGATCAACCGCCTCATCACCTGGCAAGGTGGCCTTGGACTGCCGGACCGCGACTACTACCTGAAGAAGGACGACGAGCGCATGGCCAAGGCGCGCGGCGCCTATGAGACCTATCTGCAGACCCTGGCCCGCGAGGCGGGCCTGCAGGAAGGCAGCGTGCAGCGCGTGCTCGCGATCGAGCAGCGCCTGGCCGAGGCGCAGTGGGCCAAGGTCGATCTGCGCGACCCGGTCAAGCTCTACAACCCGATGACGCCGGCCGAGCTGGCCGCGCAGGCGCCGGGCTTTGCCTGGGCCAGCTA
>RXJV01000173.1:0-4014 GCA_003963075.1 Burkholderiales bacterium | reverse complement strand
ACGCTGCGCGCCCTCGACGCCCGCGCCGACGTGCTGCCCCAGGCCATCCGCGACGCGGCCTTCGCCTTCCACGGCACCGCCTTGACCGGCGCCAAGGCCGAGCGGCCGCGCTGGCAGAAGGCGGTCGACAACGTCAATGGCGCGCTCGGCGAGGCGGTCGGCCAGGTGTATGTGCAGCGCCATTTCCCGGCAGCCGACAAGGCCCGCATGCTGACCCTGGTCAACAACCTGCTGGCGGCCTACAAGACCTCGATCGACCGTCTGACCTGGATGACCCCGGCCACCAAGGCCGCGGCCCAGGACAAGCTGTCCAAGTACATGGTCAAGATCGGCTACCCCGACAACTGGCGCGACTACAGCAAGCTCGAAGTGCGGGCCGGCGACGCGCTGGGCAACGACGAACGCGCCAACGACTTCAACTGGCGTCGCGAGGCCGCCAAGGCCGGCAAGCCGGTGGACCGCCGCGAGTGGGCCATGACACCGCAGACCGTCAATGCCTACTACAACCCGACGCTCAACGAGATCGTCTTCCCGGCAGCCATCCTGCAGCCGCCCTTCTACAACCCCAAGGGCGATGATGCGGTCAATTACGGCGGCATCGGCGGCGTCATCGGCCACGAGATCAGCCATGGCTTTGACGACCAGGGCAGCCAGTTCGACGGCGATGGCGCGCTGCGCAACTGGTGGAGCGACGCCGACCGCAAGGCCTTCGAGGCGGTCACGTCCAAGCTGGTCGCCCAGTACGACGCCTACGAACCCCTGCCCGGCAAGCATGTGAACGGCCGCCTGACCCTGGGCGAGAACATCGCCGACCTGTCGGGCCTGCAGATCGCCTACAAGGCCTACCAGCGCTCGCTGGGCGGCAAGCCAGCGCCGGTCATCGACGGCTTGACCGGCGCACAGCGCTTCTTCATGGGCTGGTCGCAGGCCTGGCGCGAAAAGTCCCGGGACGAGCGCCGGCTGCAGACGCTGACCGTCGATCCGCATTCGCCCCCGGAGTTCCGCGCCAACGGTGCCGCCGTCAACCACGACGGCTTCCACGAGGCCTTCAAGACCAAGCCGGGCGACAAGATGTACAAGGCCGCGGGGGAGCGCATCCGCATCTGGTGACGCGCTGGTGTGATGCGCGGGCAGCGCGCCGGTTTGTGCCGCCGCGCCAGCCCGATACGCCGGACCGGGGCGGGCGTCAAGCCCGGCCGGCGTATCTTTGCTGCAATGCACAAAACGCTGCAAGCGGGCGCAGAATGCCCCCTTTCGGTTTCCGGCCGCCCCAAAAAGCGGCCTGCACAACGTGAGTTCTTCTGACGCGCACCGCAGCCCTTCGGCCCTGGCTGCCCTGACCCTGGGCGCTCTCGGGGTGGTCTATGGCGACATCGGCACCAGCCCGCTGTACGCCCTCAAGGAAGTGTTCGGTGCCGGCCATGTGCCGCTGAACGAAGCGAACATCCTCGGCATCCTGTCCCTGGTGTTCTGGACCCTGACCATCGTCGTCTCGCTGAAGTACGTGGTGCTGGTCATGCGGGCCAACAACAACGGCGAGGGCGGCACGATGGCCCTGCTGGCGCTGGCCGGCCAGGCACTGCGCCAGCGGCCCAGGCTGCGCACCGCCCTGCTGCTGATGGGCATCACCGGCGCGGCCATGTTCTACGGCGACGGCGTCATCACGCCCGCCATCTCGGTGCTGTCCGCGGTCGAGGGCCTGGAGCTGGCGACACCGGCGCTCAAGCCCTACATCGTGCCGCTGACCCTGGTGATCCTGTTCGGCCTGTACGCGCTGCAGCGCCACGGCACCGGCGCGGTCGGCAAGCTGTTCGGCCCCATCACGCTGGTCTGGTTCATCGCCATCGGCTGGGCCGGCGCGATCTGGATCGTCAAGCGTCCCGATGTGCTGTGGGCCATGAACCCGGGGCTGGCCCTGCAGTTCGCGCTGACCCATGGCCATGTCACCTTCGTCGTGCTTGGCGCGGTGTTCCTGGCCGTCACCGGCGCCGAGGCCTTGTATGCCGACATGGGCCATTTCGGCGCCCGCCCGATCCGTGTGGCCTGGTTCGTGATGGTCTGGCCGGCCCTGCTGCTGAACTATTTCGGCCAGGGCGCGCTGCTGCTGGACAAGCCCGAGGCGGTGGAGAACCCCTTCTATCTGCTGGCGCCCGGCACGCTGCTGATCCCCTTCGTCATCCTGGCGACGACGGCCACCGTGATCGCCTCGCAGGCCACCATTTCCGGCACCTTCTCGGTGACCAAGCAGGCCATCCAGCTCGGCTATCTGCCGCGCATGCGCATGATCCACACCTCGGTGCAGGAGACCGGCCAGGTCTACCTGCCGGCCGTCAACTGGGCCCAGTACGCCGCCATCGTTGCCGCCGTGCTGCTGTTCGGCAGCTCGTCCGCGCTGGCCTCGGCCTATGGCATCGCCGTGACGACAACCATGGTGCTGACGACGCTGATGACCTTCTTCGTCGTCCGCTTCCTGTGGAACTACCCGCTGTGGCTGTGCCTGGGCGCGACGGGCTTCTTCCTGTGCATCGAGGTCGTCTTCCTGGCCTCCAACGCGCTCAAGGTCTTCCAGGGCGGCTGGTTCACGCTGCTGATCGCGGCCGTGCTGTTCACGGTCATGCTGACCTGGAAGCAGGGCCGCCGCCAGCTCGCCGACAGGCTGCGCGAAGACGCCATCGGCATCAAGGACTTCCTCGACGCGGTGTTCATCAACCCACCCACGCGGGTCGCCGGCACCGCCGTCTTCCTGTCGGCCGAAAAGGGCATCACGCCAAACGCGCTGATGCACAACCTCAAGCACAACAAGGTGCTGCACGAGCAGAACGTCTTTGTCACCGTCAAGAACCACGAGGTGCCCTGGATCGGCTTCGAGAAGCGCTGCGAGGTCGAGGCCCTGGGCCATTGCTGCTGGCAGGTGACCCTGCACTTCGGCTTCAAGAACGAGCCGGACGTGCCCGAGGCGCTGTCCCTGCTCAAGACCCACGGCGTGCAGCTCGACGACATGGAAACCAGCTACTTCCTGAGCCGCGACATCGTCATCCCGACGGTGGGCGCCGGCATGGCGCTGTGGCGCGAGAAGCTGTTCGCCAGCATGCACCGCAACGCCGCCGCCGCGGCGGACTTCCTGCACCTGCCGACCAACCGGATCGTCGAGCTGGGCAGCAAGGTCGAGATCTGAGGCCCCGCCCGACCGGTGTCGGGCAGCCCGGGCGGTGAGTCAAAACGTCCACTGCCAGCGGCCCGGTTTTGCGGGCAAGATGGCTGCCGTTGTGCAATGGCCGGGTTGGTCCAGTGGATTGGGTGCTGATCGTCTTTGTTCTGTTCAAGGGCCTGGTGTTCGTCACCGGCATGGTGTTTGCCATCAAGTGGCATTACGACCGCGAGAAGACGAGGACAGACGGGCAGGCGCTGCGGCGCATGGCTGCCACGCTCGTGGTCGGCTTCGTGCTGCTGCTGGGCGTGGTGTCGGCGCTGACCTTCGGGCTCGCGCGGATGCTGGGGATGGACTTGAGCTTGCCGTGACGGCCAGGCCCGACGCGGCGCGTGATAGCGCGCGTGGATGGCCTGCGGCTTCGCGCGTTTGCGGTGCGGGGACCGCGTTGCTGGCAGTAGGTATCGACGTGAGACCCAGCCGGGAATTCGCCCCGGCGGGCGACCTACTTTCTGGGCGACCAGAAAGTAGGCAAAGAGTCGCCCCTGTTCCGTCGCCCCTCGCGACGCTCGGGGTGCCCTGCGATGCTCGAACGGCGAGGCTCGCGCGGAACTCGCTTCGCTACGCTGCGCTCAAACAGCCGCGCGAAGTCAGTCATTGATGCGTGCTGCGCACGCGCCTCGCCGTCCTGCGCTTCTCGGCTCCTCCAAAGGGGAGTGACGGAACAGCCAACAGCCAAACCCCGAAGCCGGCTGTCGCGAGGTATTGTCTTGCCCCCTTGAGCACCGCCGAGCAGCGCAAGGCCTTGAGGGCGCGTGCGCAGCACGCTTCAAGCACTGACTCCGCGCAACTGTTTGACCGGAGCG
>RXJV01000033.1 GCA_003963075.1 Burkholderiales bacterium | reverse complement strand
GTTCGACGCCCATCGAAGGACCGCCCGCATGCAAGCGGGCGGGCATGAGGGAACCGAGAACAGCGCCTGCGCGCTGTTCGACGCCCATCGAAGGCCTGCCCGCATGCAAGCGGGCGGGCATGAGGGGGACCGAGAACAGCGCCTGCGCGCTGTTCGACGCCCATCGAAGGACCGCCCGCATGCAAGCGGGCGGGCATGAACAAGATCCAAGCGCTGCCCTTGTGAAGGCATCGCGGCTTGCAAGCCATGGCCCATAAGCGGCTCGACGCCTACCGGCGCGTTCGCCGCAGCGCCACCACGGCGCCCAAGGCGCTCACCCCAGCTTGTAGCTCTGCAGATGGATGCTGGTCTCGGTACCGGCAATCCCCTTGATGAGTCGCACCCGCTCCAGCACCTCGGCCAGTTCCTGCAGGTTCGAGCTGCGAATCTCGGCCAGCAGATCCCAGCGGCCATTGGTGTCGAACAAGCCGGTGATGCCTGGCTCGCCGAGCAGGATGGACACCACCTCACGCGTGCGGTTGCCCTCCACCGTGATGCTCATCCACGCGGTGATCTGGTCGGGCACGGAGTCCGGCCGCAATCGCACCGTGTAGCCGGTGATCACACCGCTGTCCTCCAGCCGGGCAATGCGGTTGGTGACGGTGCCGCGCGAGACCTTGAGCTTGGCCGCCAGCGTGGCGACGCTCGCACGGGCATCGGCGCGCAGCAGCGCGAGGAGTTGTTGATCCAGAGCATCCATTGTTCATATCGTCAATTTCAATTGCCGATTTGTCAAAACATATCGCATTACTAGTCAGGAATTGAGCTTCTGTTTGGCAAGGCGACTCGGAAGAATGGCGCCAACACCTCAGGAGACCTTCATGACCACCGTCCTCAGCCCGCAAGACGTCGCCCGCCTCGTACAGCGCGTCGGCCTGCCGGATTTACTGCGCCGCCTTGTCGGCTATCTGGAAGCCGACTACCTGCGCTGGGCCGAGTTTGACAAGACGCCGCGCGTGGCCGCGCATTCGCCGGATGGTGTCATTGAGCTGATGCCGATTGCCGATGCCAGCCTCTACAGCTTCAAGTACGTCAACGGCCACCCGAAGAACCATCGCTTCGGCCTGCCGACCGTGATGGCCTTCGGCGTGCTCGCCGATGTGCAGACCGGCGCGCCAGCCCTGCTCTCGGAGCTGACCCTGACGACAGCGATCCGCACCGCGGCCACCTCGGTGATGGTGGCCAAACGGCTGGCCCGCCCTGACAGCCGCGTGATGGCTCTGATCGGCAACGGCGCGCAAAGCGAGTTCCAGGCTCTGGCCTTCCACCACCTGCTGGGCGTGCGTGAACTGCGGCTGTTCGACATCGACCCCGCAGCCACCGCCAAGCTGGTGCGCCATCTGAGCGGCATGCCCGGCCTGACGCTGACCGTCTGTGCCTCAACCGCGGAGGCCGTGCGGGGTGCCGACATCGTCACGACCGTGACGGCCGACAAGACCAATGCGACCATCCTGACGCCGGACATGATCGCGCCCGGCATGCACATCAACGGCGTCGGCGGCGACTGCCCCGGCAAGACCGAGCTGCACCGCGGCGTGCTGGAAATGGCCCGCGTGATCGTCGAGTACGAACCGCAGTCGCGCATCGAGGGCGATGTGCAGCAGATGCCGGCAGATTTCCCGGTCACCGAATTCTGGCGCGTGCTCGCCGGCGAGGCCGCCGGCCGCGAGTCCGCCTCGCAGGTCACGGTGTTCGACTCGGTGGGCTTCGCGCTGGAGGACTTTTCCGCGCTGCGCCTGCTGCGTGACCTGAGCCTCCAACTGGGTCTCGGCGCGCCCCTCGACCTGATCCCGCAGATGGCTGACCCCAAGGATCTGTTCGGCGAACTGCAGCTGAGCGAGCAGCGTCAGGCGGCCTGAGCCGGCCCGCGGCGCTGCCATTCGGCGCCCGCACCTCACCAGCCGGAAATGGCCAACGAATGGCCGGTTCGCCGCGACTGGACGATCAGATCAGCAACGCCACGGCCTTCGCCCCCTAACTCCCAGTGGCCGGGCGTCGCATCGCCGCGACACGGGCGCCGTGAACCTACACACAGGCTGGTTAGCATGCGCCCCGCCTCAACATGGCCTCCAACGGGCACACCCGCCCGTCCCCTCAATGAGAACCTAGGGAGAACTCTCCAATGAAAAAGCACGCCATCCTGCTCGCCGCCCTGATCGGCGCCGCCTCTGCCCAAGCCCAGGTCTACGGCACCGTCGCCGTCGGCGGCTCGCACCTCAACGTCGACTGCACCGGCACGACCAGCTGCAAGTCCGACAACACCGGCTTCAAGCTCGTGGGCGGCTATGCCTTCGGCAACGGACTCAGCCTGGAGCTGGGCTATGTCAGCTTCGGCAAGTTCAGCGGCTCGGACGGCACCGGTTCGGTCGACATCAAGCCCACGGCGTTCACGCTGGGTGGCGCCTACGCGCTGCCGCTGGGCACCGACTGGGGCCTGAACCTGCGCCTCGGTGCCGCCCAAGTCAAAACCAAGTTGAGCGCGGTCGTCGGCACGCTCAGTGGTTCGGACTCCCTGACCAAGACCAAGGTCTACGCCGGCCTGGGCGTGAGCTACGCGCTCAGCAAGGAGTTCAAGCTCGAACTGGGCCTGGACGCCTCCCAAGCCGAGTACGACGGCGAAAAGGGCGGCCTGCGCCTGATCTCGCTGGGCGCGACCTACGCGTTCTGATCGTCGGCTCAGGCCGATGAACCTCAAGGGCCGCCGCGTGCGGCCCTTGTCGTTTCTACACTGGCGCGATGGACTACGCCCCGTTGATCAAGGAAGTGGGCCGAGGCGCCCGCGGCGCCCGCGACCTGACGCGCGCCCAGGCCGAGAACCTCTTTGGCGCAATGCTCGATGGCGTGGTACCCGATTTGGAGCTGGGCGCGCTGCTGATCGCGCTGCGCGTGAAGGGGGAGAGTGCCGACGAGGTCGCCGGCTTCCTGGCCGCCATGCAGGCCCGCACCACGCGCATGGCCGCACCCGAAGGCCCGCGCACCGTGCTGCTGCCCAGCTTCAACGGCGCGCGCAAGCAGGCCAATCTGATGCCGCTGGTCGCCCGCCTGCTGTCCCGTGCGGGCGTGCCGGTGCTGATCTTCGGCCGGCATGACTTCGACAGCCGCGTGAGTCCGTTCGAGCTGCTGGACGCGCTCGGCCTGCCCACGAGCGACACGCTGGCCGAGGCCGAACAGCGCCTGCACACCGACCGGCTGGCCGTGCTGCCGCTGCAGACGCTCAACCCCGGCCTGGACGCGCTGATGGCCCTGCGCCCACGCCTGGGCCTGCGCAACAGCAGCCACAGCCTCGCCAAGCTGCTGGCCCCCTTCCCCGCCGGCCGGACCGTGCGGGTCGTCGCCGTCACCCACCCTGAGTACCTCGACAGCATGGCCGCGGCCCTGCCCGGCCTCACCAAAGGCGGCGGCCGGGCGCTGTTGATGCGCGCCAGCGAGGGCGAGGCCTATGCCCACCTGCGCCGCAAGGCCCACCTGATTGGCTTCCAGGACGGCCAGACTGCCCCGCTGCATCCCGCCGACACGACGGACCTCGACTGGCCGCTGTCGACCGCCTGCGCGCCGGCCGAAAACGCCACGCTGATCCGGGCCATGCTCGACGGACGCGAGGCCGTGCCGACGCGGATCGAGGAACAGGTCGCCGCGCTGCGACTGCTCGCCACAAACTGAAGTTGCTTATTCAGCCTGGGCATATACCCCAAGCAACTCTGTAGTTCCTGCTGCGGGCCGACTTGCCTACAGTGGCGCTCCTGCCGTTTTCAGGCCCCCCTGCGCCCGATGTACCACTACACCGAATTTGACCGCCGCTTCGTCCGCGCCCGCGCCGCGCAATACCGCGACCAGCTCGAGCGCCACCTCCGGGGCGAGCTCAGCACCGACGACTTTCGCGCGCTGCGGCTGCAGAACGGCTGGTATGTGCAGCGCCATGCGCCGATGCTGAGAGTGGCCATCCCCTACGGTGAACTGAGCAGCCGGCAACTGCGCCAGCTGGCCCGCATCGCCCGCGAATACGACGTTGTCAGCGATGGCCCCTTCGCCGGCCAGGGCGGCTATGGCCACTTCACGACGCGGCAAAACCTGCAATTCAACTGGATCCCGCTGGACAAGAGCGCCGACGTGATGGACCTGCTGGCCGAGGTCGACATGCACGGCATCCAGACCAGCGGCAACTGCATCCGCAATATCACGAGCGATGCCTTCGCCGGCATCGCCCCCGACGAGATCGTCGACCCGCGGCCCTACTGCGAGATCCTGCGCCAGTGGAGCACCCTGCACCCCGAGTTCGCCCACCTGCCGCGCAAGTTCAAGATTGCCGTCAGCGGCGCTGCCGAGGACCGCGCGGCCATCGGCTGGCATGACGTCGGCCTGCAATTGAAGAAGAACGCCGCGGGCGAGGTCGGCTTCCAGGTCTTCGTCGGCGGCGGCATGGGCCGCACGCCGATCCCGGGTGTCGAGATCAACGGCTTCGTGCCCTGGCAGCAGATCCTGGTCTACCTCGAAGCCATCGTCCGGGTCTACAACCTCGCCGGCCGGCGCGACAACCTCTACAAGGCCCGCATCAAGATCCTCGTCAAGGCCGAAGGGCAGAAGTTCTTCGATGACGTCAACGAGGAGTTCGCGCGCATCCTGGCCGACGACCCGGCCGGCCACGAGCAGATCATTCCGCAGGCCGAGCTGGACCGCGTGGCGGCCAGCTTCGTCGACCCGGCCGGCGTCGCCCCGGCGGCAGACGCCGTGCTCGACACGGCAGACACCGCTTTTGCCCGCTGGCTCTCGCGCAATGTGCACGGCCACCGCGTGAGCGGCTACCGCGCGGTCACGCTCAGCCTCAAGCGCGTGGGCATCCCGCCGGGCGACACGAGCGCCGACGTGATGGACACCGCCGCCGCGCTGGCCGACCAGTTCAGCCACGGTGAGCTGCGCGTCACGCACCGCCAGAACCTGGTGCTGCCCTGGGTGAAGGCGAGCGACCTGCCCGCGCTGTTCCAGGCCGCCCGTGCCGCCGGCTTCGCCACCGCCAACGCCGGCCTGCTGACCGACCAGATCGCCTGCCCCGGCGGCGACTACTGCGCGCTGGCCAATGCCCGCTCGCTGCCGCTGGCGGCCGAGATCGCCGAGCGCTACCAGGATGCCGACGAGCTCGAAGCCCTCGGCGAGATCGACCTGCACATCAGCGGCTGCATCAACTCCTGCGGCCACCATCACAGCGGCCACATCGGCGTGCTCGGCGTCGACAAGGACGGCGCCGAGTGGTACCAGCTCACGCTCGGCGGCAGCGATGGCTCCACGCTGTCGGGTGCCACCGCGCCGGGCAAGGTCATCGGCCCCAGCTTTGCGGCCGACGAGATCGCCGATGCGATCGACGCGGTGCTGGAGACCTTCAAGCGCGAGCGCCAGGCGGGCGAGCGCTTCATCGATGCCGTCAAGCGCCTGGGCCTGGACCCGTTCAAGACGGCCGCCAACGCCGTGCGCGTCTCCACTGCTAGGGCTCAAGCATGAAGTTCATCAACCCCACCACCTGCCCCTGGAAGCACGCCATCGGTGAAGACGGCCCCAAGCCCGACCCCGATCCGGCGCCGCACCGGCTGCTGACGCTGGAGCAATGGCGTGCCGTGCGCGCCCACTGGCCGCAAGACGTGCCGGTTGCGATCGAATTCCCGAACGACGCCGACATCCACCAACTCGCGCCCGACCTGCATCGCATTGCCCTGGTCGTGCTCGACTTCCCCAAGTGGACCGATGGCCGCGCCTACAGCCAGGCCCATCTGCTGCGCATCCGCCACAAGTACACCGGCGCCATCCGCGCGACCGGCCAGGTCCTGGTGGACATGATGCAGCTGCTCGCCCGCACCGGCTTCGATGAGGTGGTGCTGCGCGGCGACCAGTCCCAAGCCGCGGCCCAGAAGGCGCTGGAGCTGTTCGCGCCGGTGGGCTTTTACCAGGGCGACGTCAGCGAGACGCGGCCCTGGTTCCTGCGGAGCGCCGCATGAGCGAGGCCAGCAGCCTGCCCTGGGCTGCGGCGCCAGCGGCAGGCGATGCCATCGGCCTGTATGCCCAGTGGACGCCGGCGCTCAATGCCAAGATCGAGGCCGCACTGCAACGCCTGCGCGACGCCAACATCGCGCATGGCGATGGCCTCGTGCAGAGCAGCAGCCTGGGCGTGGAGGACATGGTCATCACCGACCTGATCGCCCGCAGCCAGTTGCCCATCGCCATCACCACGCTCGACACCGGCAAGCTGCACCCCGAGACCCTGGCCCTGCTGCCGCGGATCACCGAACGCTACGGCCGCGAGGTCGAGGTCTTCAAGCCGGTGGCCGAGGCCGTCATCCAGTTCGTCGCCCGCGAGGGCGAGGACGCGATGTACCGCAGCATCGAGCTGCGCAAGGCCTGCTGCGGCGTGCGCAAGATGGAGCCGCTGGGCCGCATGCTGAAGGGCCGGACCGCATGGATCACCGGTCTGCGCCGCGAGCAAAGCGGCGCGCGGGGCGACGTGGCCTTTGACGAGGACGACGGCAACGGCCGCCGCAAGATCAGCCCCCTCGCCGACTGGACCTGGGCCGAGGTCTGGGCCTACGTCGAGAAATACGCGGTCCCCTACAACCCGCTGCATGACCAGTTCATGCCCAGCATCGGCTGCGCGCCCTGCACGCGCGCCATCGCCGTCGGCGAGGACTTCCGCGCGGGGCGGTGGTGGTGGGAAAACGATGGCACCAAGGAATGCGGCTTGCATAGCAAGACGGATTCCCCGGCGCAAGCCGACGACTCGCGCAGCGAGGCGGTTGGTGACAGCGTTTCAGCGAAGGCTCATGTCGGCGCAGCCGACGTGAAGGCCGCGAACGCGGCCGGCCAAAGCTAAGACTCCACCAAGGAAGGCGGCCTGCACGCCAAATCATGAATGCTGCTGTGAAACCCGAACAACTCATTGCCGACATCGATCCGGGCCAAGCGCCGGGCCGCTCCCAAGCTGGCCCGACTCCCCCCGGGGGACAGGCCGATGTACTCATCGGCCCAGGGGCTGACATGACGCACCTGGATGCGCTGGAAGAAGAGGCCATCTTCATCCTGCGCGAGGTCGCGGCCAGCTTCGAGCGCCCCGCGCTGCTGTTCTCCGGCGGCAAGGACAGCTGCGTCGTGCTGCGCCTGGCCGAGAAGGCGTTCAAGATGAAGAACGCCGCGCACTCAAGCGGCTACTCCGGCCAACTGCCCTTCCCGCTGGTGCACATCGACACGGGCCACAACTTCCCCGAGGTCATCAGCTTCCGCGACCAGCGCGTGGCCGAGATGGGCGAGCGCCTGGTGGTCGGGCATCTGGAAGACAGCATCGCCCGCGGCACCATCCGCCTGGCCCACCCGCTGGAAAGCCGCAACGGCCACCAGACCGTGACGCTGCTGGAGACCATC
>RXJV01000112.1 GCA_003963075.1 Burkholderiales bacterium | reverse complement strand
GGAAGCGCGCGCGCTTGATGGCAACCGTCAGCTGACGCTGGAAGAAGGCGCGCGTGCCGGTCAGGCGAGCGGGCGTGATCTTGCCGTTTTCGGCGACGAAGTCGCGCAGGGTGTCGATGTCCTTGTAGTCGATCTGCTCGACACCGGCGACGGTGAAGCGGCAGAAACGCTTGCGGCGGAACAGCAACGACTGTTGGTTGCGCTTGGGCTTCTTGTCCTTGGAGAAGCGACCTTTACCACGGGGGGGTGCCATAGGGGACCTCTGTTAAATCAATCCGGATTCAAAACATCCGGGTTCTGCGAGGCAGCGGGTTCGATCACGGTGACGTGCGCGACGAAGCCCCGGCCGTTGCGCTGGTGGGTCAGGAAGCCGCGGAAGACCGCGTGGCCACCGACCCCCAGCGCCTGCAACTGCTTGGCCACCTCGCCCACCGCCACCGCCTTGATCTCCAGCGAGACCTTGCGCGGCTTGCCGGCTTCGATGACATCGGACTCGGCCTTGAGGCTGGCGTCCAGGGCCATGAGCCCGGCGGGGGTGTAGCGAACTTGACCGAGTTGCTGGATCTGCGCCGACAGTGAAAGCTGGTTCACGCGTCGGCGCTGCTGCTCGAAAAACCTGGTTCTCTAGCGATGACCTGCGCTCAGGCCGCTTCTTGTTGCGGCGCCTTGCGGGCTTCTTCGCGCTCGACGGCCTTCATCATGACCGAAGGGGTCGTGATGGCCTTGTCCTGCACCACGGTCAGGTGGCGCAGCACGGCGTCGTTGAAGCGGAAGCCAGTCTCGAGCTCGGCAAGGATTTCCTTGCTGGCTTCGATGTTCAGGCACAGGTAGTGGGCCTTGGCGAGCTTCTGGATCTGGTAGGCCAGTTGACGGCGGCCCCAGTCCTCGACCCGGTGCACGACACCGCCACCGGCGGTGATCAGGCCCTTGTAACGCTCCAGCATGGCCGGAACCTGTTCGCTTTGATCCGGATGGATCAGCAGAACGATTTCGTAGTGACGCATGTGTACTCCTTGTGGATTCCAGTCCGCCGGGATCGGCAGCCTGTGGAAGCCGCGTCACGGCGTCGACTCGTGACCCGGCAAGGGGGAACCCGCGATTCTAGCGCGAGTCGGCCAATCCGCCAACTCAGGGCCCGATGCGAGGCCGGGATCAGGGGCCGGGTGGCGTGCGCAGCAGGTCGCTGACGCCGCGCTCGCGTAGCCCTGGCGCGGCGGTCAACAGGCTGACCAACGCCAGCACCAGCGCCCCTGCCGGAACGCCAAACAGAGCCGCCGCGGCTGGCTGGATGCCCCAGACCCGTGTTGCCGGCCCATTCAGCCCGACCATGGCACGCAAGCCCGGGTGGGCAAGGACGAGGTAGCCCAGGCACACCACCAGGCCGGTCAGCATGCCAGCCAACGCGCCGGCACGGTTGGCGCGGCGCCAGAACACGCCCGCCACCAACGCAGGGAAAAACGTCGACCCGGCGATCGAGAACGCCGACGTGACGACCCCCAGGATGTTGGTCGTCCGGTTGGACGCCACCGCGGCGGCCGCGAGCGCAGCCGCCAGCAGCAAGGCCTTGGACAAGGTGACCCGCCGGGTGCGCGAGGCCGCCGGGTTGATGGCCTTGAAGTAGATGTCATGAGACAACGCGCTGGAGATGGCCAGCAGCAGGCCATCGGCCGTGGACAGCGCGGCAGCCAGCCCACCCGCCGCGACCATGCCTGACACGACATAGGGCAGCCCGCCGAGCTCCGGCATGACCAACATGACGAGATCGGGGTGCAGCCGCAGCTCGCCGAGCTGCAACTTGCCGTCGCCGTTCAGATCGACGACCGACAGCAAGGCCGGATCGACACGCTGCCACTGGCGTATCCAGGCTGGTAATTGATCGAAGGACGTACCCACCAGCCCGTTGAAGACCTCGGTCTTGACCATCACGGCCAGGGCGGGTGCGCTCAGATAGAGCAGGCAGATGAACACCAGCGACCAGGCGACCGACTCACGCGCGCCAGCCACCGTGGCGGTGGTGCAGTAGCGTGTCAGCAGATGCGGCAACCCAGCGGTGCCAACCATCAGGCACAACACCAGCGCGATGAAATTACGCCGGGCAGCGCCGGCCGCATCGCCGTCGCCCGGGCCGGCCTCCGGGTCGCCGGCAAAGGGCTGGGTGTGCGGCGCCAGGCCGGACAGAGGCCGGGCCAGTTGGGCTTCGGCTGCCTGCTCGCGGCGCCAGAGTTCCTCGGCTTCGGCCGGCGTGCGCGGCAGCGCAGCACGCTGCTTCTCGGCGGACTGGATCTGGGCCAGCGGTGCGTCGCTGGCCTTCAGTCGTGACACCCGCACCGCCTCCTCGGCCTGCTCGGCAGCCAGCGCTGCCGGAACATCGGCCAGGCGGGCCGCCGCCGCGTCAGCGCGCTGCTGGTGGATGGCCCGCACCTGCAACTCAGCGGGATCGCGGATCAGTTCGCGCTCGCGTTCGGCGATCTGGTGCAACTGCTGGCCGTAGACCAGCTGGGGCAGCGGCCAGCCGGTTTGCTTGACGCTGAGCCAGATGACCGGCACCAGATAGGCCAGGATCATGATGAGGTATTGGGCCACCTGGGTCCAGG
The DNA here is from genome assembly GCA_003963075.1 of Burkholderiales bacterium. Taxonomy (GTDB): domain Bacteria; phylum Pseudomonadota; class Gammaproteobacteria; order Burkholderiales; family Burkholderiaceae_C; genus Pelomonas. The sequence continues at coordinate 4,854 of RXJV01000112.1, read as the reverse complement.
TGACGGCCCGCATGCCGCCGAGGAAGGAGCACACCAGCACACCGCCCAGGCCGACAAACACGCCGACCTCGAAGCCCAGGCCGGTCAGCCGCGTCGTGATCAGGCCGACGCCGTAGATCTGCGCGACCAGGTAGACGAAGGACACCAGGATGGTCGCCCCGGCGCCCACCAGCCGCAGCGCGCGGCTGTCGAAGCGTTCACCGAGGAAGTCGCCCAACGTGAACTGCCCGAAGCGGCGTAGGTAGGGCGCGATGCCCAGGGCCACGAGGCAGAAGCCGCCGGTCCAGCCCAGCACATAGGCCAGGCCCGCATAGCCGCTGGCGTACAGCGTGCCCACCAGGCCAATGAAGCTGGCGGCGCTCATCCAGTCCGCCCCGGTGGCCATGCCGTTGTAGAGCGCCGGCACGCGGCGGCCGGCCACGTAGTACTCGCCCGGATCGGTGGTGCGGCACAGGATGCCGATGACGGCGTACACCGCCACCGTTGCACCCAGGAAGGTGTAGCCGATCCAGGCCTTCGGAAACCCGTGACGCTCGGCCACACCGAGGGCGATGACCATCGCGATGAAGCTCAGCGCGAAGAGGGTGTAGCGGCGGTGCAGGCGGCGGTCGGGCACAGCGCGGATGATCGCAACAAAAAGCCCGGGCTCCCCTGCGGAGAACCCGGGCGCGCAGCGGAGGGCCGTGGGCTTACTTGGCGGCCAGGCGCTGCCAGGTGTCGATGACGGTGTCCGGGTTCAGCGAGATCGACACGATGCCCTCCTCGGCCAGCCAGTCGGCGAAGTCCGGATGATCGCTGGGGCCCTGGCCGCAGATGCCGATGTACTTGCCGGTGGCACGGCAGGCGCGGATGGCGCGCGAAATCAGGGCCTTGACGGCCGGGTCGCGCTCGTCGAAGTCGCCGGCCAGCTGCTCCAGGCCGGAGTCGCGGTCCAGGCCGAGTGTGAGCTGGGTCAGGTCGTTGGAGCCGATCGACATGCCGTCGAAATGTTCCAGGAACTGCTCGGCCAGGATGGCGTTGCTCGGCACCTCGCACATCATGATCAGCCGCAGGCCGTCCACGCCTCGCTTGAGGCCCTTCTCCGCCAGCATGCCCACCACACGCTCGGCCTGCTTCACGGTGCGCACGAACGGCACCATGATCTCGACATTGGTCAGGCCCATGTCCTTGCGCACGCGCTTCAGCGCCTCGCATTCCATCGCGAACGCGTCCTGGAACTCACCGCTGATGTAGCGCGACGCGCCACGGAAGCCCAGCATCGGGTTCTCTTCGTCCGGCTCGTAGCGCGTGCCGCCGATGAGCTTGCGGTACTCGTTGGACTTGAAATCCGACAGCCGCACGATCACCGGCCGCGGGAAGAAGGCGGCAGCGATGGTCGCAATGCCTTCGGCCAGCTTGTCCACATAGAAGGCGCGCGGTGAGGCATGGCCGCGGGCCACCGACTCGACCGCCTTCTTCAGGTCGGCGTCGATGTTCGGATAGTCCAGGATGGCCTTCGGGTGGACGCCGATGTTGTTGTTGATGATGAACTCGAGCCGCGCCAGGCCGACGCCGCCCGAGGGCATCTGCGCGAAGTTGAAGGCCAGCTGCGGGTTGCCGACGTTCATCATGATCTTGATCGGGCAGTACGGCAGTTCGCCGCGGTGCACCTCGCTGACCTCGGTCTCGAGCAGGCCGTCGTAGATGTAGCCGGTGTCGCCTTCCGAGCAGGCCACCGTCACCAGCTGGCCGTCCTTGAGCTTGCTCGTCGCGTCGCCGCAGCCGACCACGGCCGGGATACCGAGCTCGCGGGCAATGATGGCCGCATGGCAGGTGCGGCCGCCGCGGTTGGTCACGATGGCGCTGGCACGCTTCATCACCGGCTCCCAGTTCGGGTCGGTCATGTCGGTCACGAGCACGTCGCCCGGCTGCACGCGCTCCATCTCGGCGACGCTGTCGACCAGCCGGACCGGGCCGGTGCCGATCTTCTGGCCGATGGCGCGGCCCTCGGCCAGCACGGCGCTGTGGGCCTTGAGCTTGTAGTGGTGCTCGACCTGGCCGGCCGCCTGGCTCTTCACGGTCTCGGGGCGGGCCTGCAGGATGTAGAGCTTGCCGTCGACACCGTCGCGGCCCCACTCGATGTCCATCGCGCGGCCGTAGTGCTGCTCAATGATCAGTGCGTACTGGGCCAGCTCGGTCACTTCCGCATCGTTGAGCGAATAGCGGTTGCGGGCCTCGGGCGCGGTGTCGACCGTTTTCACCAGCTTGCCGCTGGCAGCCTTTTCCTCGGGCGTCGCGAACTCCATGCGGATCAGCTTGGAGCCCAGGTTGCGGCGGATGATGGCCAGCTTGCCATTCTTGAGTGCCGGCTTGTGGACGTAGAACTCGTCCGGGTTCACGGCGCCCTGCACCACCGTCTCACCCAGGCCGTAGCTGGAGGTGATGAAGACGACGTCCTGGAAGCCGCTCTCGGTGTCGATCGTGAACATCACGCCGGCCGAGCCAAGGTCGCTGCGCACCATGCGCTGCACGCCGGCGGAAAGCGCCACGTCGCCGTGCGCGAAGCCCTTGTGCACGCGGTAGCTGATGGCGCGGTCGTTGTAGAGCGAGGCGAACACCTCGCGCATCTTGTGCAGCACCTCGTCGATGCCGTGCACGTTCAGGAAGGTCTCCTGCTGGCCGGCGAAGGACGCGTCCGGCAGGTCTTCGGCCGTGGCGGACGAGCGCACGGCGAAGGTGGCGTCCGGGTTGTCGACCGTGAGCTGTGCGTAGGCCGCGCGCACGCCGGCTTCCAGGTCGGCCGGGAAGGGCTGGTTCTCGATCCAGCCGCGGATCTCGGCACCGGCCTCGGCCAGCGCGCGGACGTCGTCGGTGTTGAGTGTGCTCAGCCGCGCCGCGATGCGCGCGTCCAGGCCCTCGTGCTTGAGGAACTGCCGGAAGGCATGCGCGGTCGTCGCGAAGCCACCGGGAACGCGCACGCCGCTGGCGGCGAGCTGCGAGATCATTTCGCCGAGGCTGGCGTTCTTACCGCCAACGGCCTCGACATCGGTCATCCTCAGGTTCTCAAACGGTACGACCAGGGCGGTCGCCTCGAACAGAGTGGACATGAAAAAACTCCGGGAGGTTGAAAAACCGGTGTCGCCGCGTCGTTCGAGGCCCCGGCCGAACCGAGAGGCTCAAGGCGGGTGAGGCTCCGTCCATTTCTGGATTCTTCGGGGAGGACGGAGGCAGGCATGGGCTGACGGCAGGCAGTTGCAGGCGATTCTAGGGGCTACGTACCCGGGCGTAACCACGCGCTGGCGTGCGGTATGAACGGTCTGCGCGCGGCCCCCCGTGCTCCGGGGGCCGCTGGCTATCATCGAAAGCCCATCGACTCGCCAAGCCCCATCATGACCGCCCGCACCGTCTACTTCGTCTCCGACGGCACCGGCATTACCGCCGAAACCTTCGGCAACTCCATCCTGGCGCAGTTCTCGATCAAGCCGCGCCATGTGCGCCGCCCGTTCATCGACACGGCCGACAAGGCACACGCGGTGGTCGCGGAGATCAATGAAGCGGCGGCCAGCGAGGGCCAGCGCCCCATCGTCTTCGCAACGCTGGTGGACCGCGAGGTGCTGAAGATCGTGCGCGAGCACTGCCAGGGCCGTGTGATGGACATGTTCGGCACCTTCATCGAGCCGCTGGAAGACGAGTTCGGCATCAAGAGCAACCACCGCGTCGGCCGCTTCTCCGATGTGGCGCAGAGCCAGGAATACCACGACCGCATCGAGGCCATCAATTTCTCGCTGGCCCACGACGACGGCCAGTCGGCCAAGAACCTCGATGTGGCGGACGTCATCCTCGTGGGCGTGTCACGCTCCGGCAAGACGCCAACATCGCTCTATCTGGCCATGCAGCATGGCATCAAGGCGGCCAACTACCCGCTGATCCCCGAGGACTTCGAGCGCCGCAAGCTGCCCGCGCCATTGCTGCCCCACAAGCGCAAATGCTTCGGCCTGACCATCGACCCCGAGCGGCTCTCGTCCATCCGCAACGAGCGCCGCCCCGGCAGCAAATACGCCGATGTACTGAACTGCCGCTACGAGGTCAACGAGGCCGAGGCCATGATGAAGCGCGAGGGCATCGCCTGGCTGTCGTCCACGCACAAGTCCATCGAAGAGATCGCGACGACCATCCTGAGGGACATCCGGCCGGATCGGCTGATCTACTGATTCAAAACCGTCGGATTCAAACGCAGCCGCGCCACAAGAACCGAGCCAATCTGCGGCGACGGCCCATTCACACGGGCCGCTGCGGTCAGCGCAACGCCTACTGCTGCTCGGCAGGCGGCCGCTTGGGTGGGTCATCAGGAAAGTCCACGTTCGGCCCCAGCACCGACATGACTCGTTCGGCTTCTTCCATGATGCGCTCGGCGAGAGCACGCCGAGGGGCTTCGAGAGCCCGCGCCGGCAAGGAACGCAGGTCACGAAAAGCGTTATCGAGGATCACCTCAGGCGCTGCCAGGCGAGGTGCGAGCCGGGGCGGGGAGGTGTCGCTCAACAGGCCGTGCAGCTGCCAGGTGACGGTCGCCTGCACTTTGTACAGACTGCGCAAGGGTTCGACCAGCACCTCGTCATGGGGCGCCTTCGAGAGCCGCTTCGCGTAGGCAGAGACACGGACGCTGAGCGCCTGAAGGACCTCGATGCGGTCTTGATTCATTGCAGCCCTTTGGCAAAGCTGTCGGCTCGGCCACCCGCCAATCCCGGCAGCTTCGCCTCGCTCAGGCCGAACAGCGCGCCTGCATATTTCGGTCCCATCTGAGCACCCAATCCAGTGAGTCTTGTGCACCCAGCCCGATGCTTGCTGAGCACCTGATCCGGCGGCGGCTCGAGCGGT
>RXJV01000074.1 GCA_003963075.1 Burkholderiales bacterium | reverse complement strand
AATACATCACGCCGGTCCACTTCGGGCCCCAGTAGTAGACGCCGGCGAACAGCGCGTACAGCGAGCCGGCCACCAGCACGTAGTGGAAGTGGGCCACGACGTAGTAGGTGTCCTGCAGCTGGATGTCGATCGGCGCCATGGCCAGGATCAGGCCGGTGAAGCCGCCCATCGTGAACACGAAGATGAAGCCGACCGCGAACAGCATCGGGGTCTCGAAGGTCATCGAGCCGCGCCACATCGTCGCCAGCCAGTTGAAGATCTTCACGCCGGTCGGCACGGCGATCAGCATGGTCGCGTACATGAAGAAGAGCTGGCCCGTCACCGGCATGCCGGTGGCGAACATGTGGTGGGCCCAGACGATGAAGGACAGGATGGCGATGGAGGCCGTCGCGTACACCATCGACGCATAGCCGAACAGGCGCTTGCGGGCGAAGGCCGGCACGATCTGGCTGATGATGCCGAAGGCCGGCAGGATCATGATGTAGACCTCGGGGTGGCCGAAGAACCAGAAGATGTGCTGGTACATCACCGGGTCGCCGCCGCCCGCGGGGTTGAAGAAGGCGGTGCCGAAGTGGCGGTCGGTCAGCGTCATCGTGATCGCACCAGCCAGCACGGGCATGACGGCGATCAGCAGATAGGCCGTGATCAGCCAGGTCCACGCGAACATCGGCATCTTCATCAGCGTCATGCCGGGGGCGCGCATGTTGAGGATGGTGACGATGATGTTGATCGAGCCCATGATGCTCGATGCGCCCATGATGTGCATCGCGAAGATGCCGGCGTCCATCGACGGGCCCATCTGCAGCGTCAGCGGCGCGTAGAGCGTCCAGCCGGCCGCGGGGGCGCCGCCAGGCATGAAGAAGCTGCTCACCAGCATGATGGCCGCCGGGATCAGCAGCCAGAAGCTGAAGTTGTTCATCCGCGCGAACGCCATGTCGCTGGCGCCGATCTGCAGCGGGATCATCCAGTTCGCGAAGCCGACGAAGGCCGGCATGATGGCCCCGAACACCATGATCAGGCCGTGCATGGTGGTGAACTGGTTGAACAGCTCGGGGTTGAAGAACTGCAGGCCCGGCTGGAAGAGTTCCGCGCGGATGCACAGCGCGAGCACGCCGCCCACCATCAGCATCGCGAACGAGAACAGCAGGTAGAGCGTGCCGATGTCCTTGTGGTTGGTCGCGAACACCCAGCGACGCCAGCCGGTGGGTGCGTGGTGATCGTGGTGGTCGTCGTGGGCGTGGTCGCCGGCATGGCCACCGTGAACGCCGTGGGGGGGGAGCACTGCACTCATGGGATTACCTCAGGTTCGGCGTTCGATGGATTACTTGCGCGCGGCGACGACTTCGGAAGGCTGCACCGTCTGGCCGGTCTTGTTCGACCAGCTGTTCTTGGTGTAGGTCACGACCGCGGCGATCTCGGTGTCGCTGAGCTGCTTCCAGGCGGGCATGCCCTTGTCCAGGCGGCCGTTGAGCAGCACGGCGATCTGCGCCAGCTTGTCCTCGGCGGTCACGACGGCCGAGCCATCCAGCGCCTTGATCGGGCCGGCGCCCTTGCCGTCGGGCTTGTGGCAGACCGCGCAGTTGTTGGCATAGACCTGCTCGCCGCGCGCGATCAGCGCCGCCTGCTCCCAGACCTTGCTCGGGTCGTCGGCCTTGGCGGCGGCTTCCTTCTTCTTGGCATCCACCCACGCGGTGTAGTCCTGGGCGGACACGACTTTCACGTGGATGGGCATGTAGGCATGCTCCTTGCCGCAGAGCTCGGCACATTGGCCGTAGTAGTCGCCGACCTTCTCGGCCTTGAACCAGGTGTCGCGCACGAAGCCGGGGATGGCGTCCTGCTTGACGCCGAAGGCGGGGATCATCCAGGCGTGGATCACATCGTTGGCGGTCGTGATGATGCGGACCTTCTTGTCCACCGGCACCACCAGCGGGTTGTCCACCTTGAGCAGGTAGTTGTCGACCTGCTCGGGGCGGCCAGAGTTGGACGACTCCCGCTGCGCGGTGTCCAGCGTCGCCAGGAAGCCGATGCCCTCGCCCTCGCCCTTCAGGTAGTCATAGCCCCATTTCCACTGATAGCCCGTGGCCTTGATCGTCAGGTCGGCATTGGTCGTGTCCTTCATCGCGACGACGACCTTGGTAGCCGGCAGAGCCATGCCGATGACGATCAGGAAGGGCACTACGGTCCACGCGATCTCGACGGCCACGCTCTCATGGAAGTTGGCCGACACCGCACCCTTGGATTTGCGGTGCTTGAAGATGGAATAGAACATCACCCCGAACACCGCCACGAAGATGACGAGGCAGATGATCAGCATGAAGTTGTGCAACCACATCTGGTCGGCCGCGATGCGCGTCACCGGCTCGTGCAGGTTCAGCTGATTGACGCCCGGGCCACCCTTGAGGTCACCCACCGCGAGGGCCGAACCCGTGGCCAGGGCCGCCATGGCCGCCACTGCGGCCTGCTGGGCCCAGCCGCGTGAGCCGCTATGCACTCGTGCGTTCATCATCGTCATGGTTGTCACTTGGTTCTTGGGTGGGCGGGGCCTGCAATCCGAAATAAAGCGCCCGATCCGACGCATCTGATGCCGCAAGCCGCCCGGATCGAGCAGGGTCTGTCCCCGACCCTCCTGTACGGAACGCGAGTTTAGCCTTTGGCACCCGGTCGATCCGGGCCGGATGACCTAGGGAAAACCGGCGTTTAGCCTCCCCGGCGCCCGGCCCGCAATGACTGCCGGATAGCATCGACGGTCACCCGGGTTTCCGGAGCGACCGCGAGCCTGGGCGCCGCCTTGAAGGCATGCCCGAACACCAGCTCCAGCGTCAGCGCCAGCCGGCCGTCACGGTCGCGCAGCCCATCCAGCGCGGCGAGCAGGCCCTCCCGCCAGCGCCGGCCACGCATCCCGGCGAAGCGCGTCGGCGCGATATTGCCGCCCAGGGCGCGCAGGTCGGCCAGCAGGCTTTCGGCGCTGGACCAGGTCAGCGTCAGTCGTTCCTGGTCCATGACCGGGTCGGCAAAGCCGGCCTTCAACACCAGGTCACCGATGTCGTGCATGTCCCACCAGTCGGGTGCCGGACGGCCCCAGCCGTGGTGGGCGTAGAGGCGGCGCAGTTCGATGAAGCTGTCCGGCCCGAGGCAGGAAAACATCACGAAGCCTCCAACCGCCACGCTGGCCTGCCAGCGGGACAGCAGTCCCGGCAGCTCGTCCGCCGCGTGCAGCGCCATGTTGGACCAGAGCAGCTCGACCTCGGGCCGGGCCGGCAGCGCCTCCACACGGCCGGATGCCGCGCCGCGCAGCTTCTGCCACCAACCCTGGGGCCGGGCCTGGGCCGCACGCGCGGCCAGCACCGGCATGGCCTCGTGCCAAAGCATCTCAGCATCGGGATAGGCCTGGCGCAGCACCTCCTCGCTGGCCCCCAGCGCGGGCGCGACGTCCAACACCCGCGCGGGTTGCAGCTTGATCAGGGGCAGGCGCTCGGCCATCCGGCGCGCCACCTCGGCATGCAGCCAGGGCGGCTCGGCCAGTGCCGCCAAGCGGCGGGCCTGATGGCGGAGCGCGGCGGGATCGAGATCCTGAGGGCGTGGCCCCCTGTTTGAACTGGGGGTCGGTGCCGGCTCGCTCATGGAGGGGTCAGTATATTGACCCGATGCCCGAGCGCGCGCTGGCGGGGGCCAAACCCGCACTGGTTGAGAAGGTGCTGCTGCGCTGCGCCGGCCAGTGCGCGGTCTGCCGCGCCTGGAGCCACCAGACGGTCTGCGCGGCCTGCGTCGGCCTCTATGCCCGCCCTCAGCCGCGCTGCTGGACCTGTGCCGCCAGGCTGCCCACAGCGCTGCTTGGCCGGCCGCAAGCGCAGTGCGGCCGCTGCCTGACCGAGCCGCCACCGCTGGACCGCGCGGTGGCGGCGCTGGACTACCGCTTCCCGTGGGACGGGCTGCTGCAGCACTTCAAATACCACCAGGCCCTGGACCTGCGCGAGAGCCTGCTGGCGCGGCTCGATGCCGCGCTCAGCGCGGCCGAGGTCAGCGCGCCCGACTGGCTGCTGCCGGTGCCCTTGTCCGTCACGCGGCTGCGCGAGCGCGGCTACAACCAGGCCCATGAGTTCGCCAAGGCGCTGGCGCGGCGGCGCGGGCTGCGCTGCGATGCCGGACTGCTGCTGCGCGTGCGTCACAACAGCGCCCAGGCCGGCCTGAAGCTCGCCGATCGCAGGGCCAATGTGCGCGGCGTGTTCGCGGTCGACCCGCTGCGCGTCGGGCCGCTGCAAGGCAGCAGCGTCGCCCTGCTGGACGATGTGATGACCAGCGGCGCGACGCTGTTCGAAATCGCCCGTGTGCTGCGCCAGGCCGGCGCGATGCACGTGCAGGCCTGGGTGATCGCCCGCACGCCCGAACCCGGGGACGGCTGACGCCCGGCGGCCGTGCGGGGCGGCGAGGACAATCGTGCCCATGTTCCAGATCGTCCTCGTCCATCCGGAGATCCCGCCCAACACCGGCAATGTGATCCGGCTCGCGGCCAACACCGGCTGCGCCCTGCACCTGATCGAGCCCCTGGGCTTCTCGATGGAGGACCGGCTGCTGCAGCGTGCCGGCCTCGACTACCACGAGTACGCCGAGGTGCGCCGCCATGCCGACTGGGCGAGCTTCATCGCCACCGCGGCCCCCGATGCGACCCGGATGTTCGCCTTCACGACCCATGGCAGCCAGCCCTTTGGCCAGGTCGCCTGGCGCCCGGGGGACTGGCTGGTGTTCGGCAGCGAGACGGCCGGACTGCCGCCGGCGCTGCGCGACACCTTCCCGGGCCCGCAGCGGGTGCGCCTGCCGATGCGCGAGGGCCAGCGCAGCCTCAACCTCAGCAACAGCGTCGCAGTCGCGGTGTTCGAGGCCTGGCGGCAGCAGGGCTACGCCGGCGGGGCCTGACTACTCGGCGCGAGCGTCGCGGCTCATCAGCCGGTCGACCGCCTCGCGGGCCTGCAGGCGGCCGTCGAGCAGGGCCACCATCGCCTCGGTGATCGGCATCTCGACGCCCGCCGCGCGGGCCCGGGCCAGCACGGTCGGCGCGCTGTACACGCCCTCGGCCACATGGCCCAGCTGGGCCAGGATCTGCGGCAGGCCCAGCCCCTGAGCCAGCAGCAGGCCGACACGCCGGTTGCGCGACAGGTCGCCGGTGGCGGTCAGCACGAGATCACCCAGGCCCGACAGACCCATGAAGGTCTCGGCCTTGGCGCCCAGGGCCAGACCCAGTCGCAGCATCTCCGCCAGACCGCGCGTGATCAACGCCGCACGCGCGTTCAGGCCGGGCGCGTCCGGCGCCGCGGCACTCAGGCCATCGCAGACCCCGACCGCAATCGCCATCACGTTCTTGACCGCACCGCCCACCTCGACACCGACCGGGTCGCTCGATGTGTAGACCCGCAGCCGCTCGCCGTGAAAGGCATGGACGGCGGCGCGGGCCAAGGCGGCATCCTCGCTGGCCGCAACCAGCGCGGTGGGCCGCCCGGCTGCCACCTCCTGGGCAAAGCTGGGCCCGGACAGCACGCCCACAGGCATCGACGGCTGCAGCTCGCGGGCGATCTCGTGCCCGAGCCGGCCGGTGCCCGCCTCGAAGCCCTTGCACAGCCACAGCACGCGCTGCGTCGACGGCAAGGCGGCGAGGGTCTCGCGCAGGCCGGACATCGGCGTTGCCACGATGGTCAGGCCCTCGCCCGCATGGGCCACCGCCAGGCCGCGGTCGGCCGTCAGCGCAAGGGCTGCGGGCAGTTCGCTGTCGGGCAGATAGGCGCTGTTGCGGCGGCCGGCGCGCATCGCGTCCATGGCCGCAGCGTCGCGGCCCCACAGGCAGACCGCATGGCCGGCCCGCGCGGCCTGGATGGCCAGCGCCGTGCCCCAGGCCCCGGCGCCGAGCACGCTGATTTGCATCGTCCTCATGCGCGACAGTGTCACCCAAAGAAAACGCCCCGCACGCGGCGGGGCGTCATCGCAAGGCGCCGGATCAGTTGACCGCCTGGCCGCCCTGGGCCGCGCGCTGGGCCTGCTGGGCCTCGAACATGGCCTGGAAGTTCACTTCGGTCAGCAGCACCGGCGGGAAGCCGGCGCGGGTGCAGACATCCGACACGATGGCGCGCAGATAGGGGTAGACCATCTGCGGGCAGACGATGCCGAGGATGCCCTCGACCTGCTCCTGCGGCACATTGCGGATCTCGAAGATGCCGGCCTGCTTGGCCTCGACCAGGAACAGCGTCTTGTCGCCGACCTTGGTGTTGACGGTGGCGGTCACGCAGACCTCGTAGACACCGTCGGTGACGTTCTCGGCGGACAGGGTCAGGTTGATGTCGACCTGGGGCTGCTGCTGCTCCAGCAGGATCTGCGGCGCATGGGGCTGCTCCAGCGACAGGTCCTTCAGGTACATGCGCTGGATCTGGAACACGGGCACGCCAGCTTCGGCGTTTTGGATCTCGTCGGCCATGGGGCGGTTCTTTCAAACAGGAAGCCCGCGAGCGGTGTGCTGCGGGCGGCGGCGCATTATCCGCATTCGCTGATGACAGCCCGATGGGGCTTGCCCGGCCTTGAAATCCGACCCCGCGCACCGGGGCCGGCTCAGCCTGCCTGCAGCAGTGGCAGCAGCCCGCCCTTCTGGTCGAGGGCGAGCAGGTCGTCGCAGCCGCCCACATGGGTGTCGCCGATGAAGATCTGCGGCACGGTGCGGCGGCCGGTGCGGCTCATCATCGCCTCGCGCTCGGTCGGGTTCAGGTCCACGCGAATCTCCTCGATCTGCTCGACGCCGCGCTGCCTGAGCAGCATCTTGGCGCGCACGCAGTAGGGGCAGACCAGGGTCGTGTACATCTTCACGTGGGCCATCGCCGTCTCCTCAGGCCGTTTTTTCGACCGGCAGGCTGGCTTCACGCCAGGCCTTGAGGCCACCGACCAATGCCTGGGCCTTGTCATAGCCCAGCTTGCGCAACTGGGCCGCAGCGCGGCCGGCGCGCGCACCGGTCGGGCACACCAGCACCAGCGGCAGGGCCTTGTTCGATGGCAGCGACTTGTGGCCCTCGATCTGGCCGAAGGGGATGTTGCGCGCGCCGAGCGCATGGCCCTTGGCGAACTCCTCGGGTTCGCTGACGTCGATCAGCACGCCCTTCTCGCGGTTGATCAGCTGCACCGCCTCGGTGGGGCCCACGCCGGCCCCCTGCGATCCGGACACCAGCAGGGGCCACAGCAGCATGCCGCCGGAGACCAGGGCGGCGACGACCAGAAACCAGTTCTCGATCAGGAAGTTCAAGCAAGCATCCCGTGCAGTTCAACGAAGCCTGGGATTATCGCCGGCCGGATTCGCTGCGCGCGCGGGCCGGATAATCCGCCGTCCCATTGCCTCACGACCGCCCATGTACAAGCTCGTCCTGATCCGCCACGGCGAATCGACCTGGAACCTGGAAAACCGCTTCACCGGCTGGACCGACGTCGACCTGACGCCCACCGGCGTCGAGCAGGCCAAGCAAGCCGGCCGGCTGCTGAAGGAAGCCGGCTACGACTTCGACATCGCCTACACCTCGGTGCTCAAGCGCGCGGTCTGGACGCTGTGGCACTGCCTGGACCAGATGGACCGCACCTGGCTGCCG
>RXJV01000076.1 GCA_003963075.1 Burkholderiales bacterium | reverse complement strand
CCGGCCGGGTCGCCACGTAGGTGTGCATCCGGTGTTGGGTCCATCCAGCACCCGGCTCGGGAAACACATCCATCTGTTCTCTCCCTCAATGCGGCTGTAGCGGCCGCTTGTGCGGATGGTAGGCGGCTCGAACGACGTTCGTCGTCGCGGCCGAGGCCAGGGGAGGGCCTTGGCCGACGCTCGACCAGACACAACCCCGCGTCGCCACCTCCCGAGCCCGCCGGGCCGCAGCTGGACCTCGTCCACCAACCGTTCACTTGATTAGTGGACGAAAGTCCATTAATATGGCGACATGGCCCGACCCAACAACGACCAGAGACACCTTCGCGTGCTGCGCGATCTCTATGCGCGACTAGGGTGCCTTCCGTCCTATGCCGTGATCGCCAAGGCCTTGGGCTTCGAGGCCAAGAACGCCGCCTACAAGATGGCTCAGCGGCTCATTGACAGCGGGCATCTCAGCAAGTCGTCTGGCGGGCGGCTCGCACCAGGGGCAGAGTTCTTCACGTTGGAGATCAGCGAAGACGAGGTGCGCGCCGGCTTCGGCGCCGATCACAGCGTCACCGGTCTGGTCCAGGCGCAGACGCTGGATCAGCTGCTCGTGGCCCATCCGTCGAAGACCGTGTTCGTCAAAGTCAGGGGTGAGTCGATGGCCGATGCCGGCATCCTGAGCGGCGACGTTGCGGTTGTTGAGACTGCCAGCCAGGCTGTACCGGGCGACATCGTCGTCGCCGAGATCGATGGGGACTACACCATCAAGGAATTGCAAGTTGACCGACATGGTGCGCGTCTTGTGCCGCACCAGGCCGGCTTAATGCCCCGACGCCCCACGCGAACATTCAATGTCCTTGGCGTGGTGAAGGGGATCATCAGAAATCTAGCGAATCCCTCACCGAGGGCTAAGCTTGCAACGCAGGGAGCTGCACGATGACGACAACCAGCAAGATCGAATGGACGGAGCAGACTTGGAACCCGACCGTTGGGTGCACCAAGCTGTCTCCGGGATGCAAGAACTGCTATGCCGAAACCATGGCCAAGCGGCTCAATGCGATGGGCACGCCCGGCTATGAGAACGGCTTCGCGCTGACGCTGTTGCCTGAGCGCTTGAACGACCCGCTCAAGCGCAAGAAGCCCACGGTGTACTTCGTCAACTCGATGTCGGACCTGTTCCACGACCGCGTGCCGGACGCCTACATCGAGCAGGTCTTCGCCGTCATCGAGCAGACCCCTCATCACACCTACCAAATCCTGACAAAGCGTGCCGCTCGCATGGCGCGCTTTTTCCGCACGCGCACCGTGCCCGACAACGCCTGGCTGGGTGTGTCGGTGGAGGACAAGAAGTACGGCGTGCCGCGGATCGACCATCTGCGGACCGTGCCAGCTCGGATCCGGTTCCTCTCGGTGGAACCCTTGCTGTCGGACGTCGGCGAGCTGAACCTCAAGGACATCCATTGGGTCATCGTCGGCGGCGAGTCCGGCCCGAAGGCCAGGCCCATGAAGATGGAATGGGTCGAGTCGGTGCGTGAGCAATGCCAGGAGCAGGAGGTTGCCTTCTTCTTCAAGCAATGGGGTGGTTGGGGTGCCGACGGCAAGCGTCGGGCGAAGGCTGCCAACGGCCGCGAGCTCAACGGCCGCACGTGGGACGAGATGCCGGCCGCAGCGGTGCAGTTGTGCGCCTGATCTGCAACGCGCTGCTGTCGGCGGCGCGCCACATGTATCTTGATGCTCCGTTAGCGGGCGTGCACATTCGCGTGCTGGGAGAACCAGAGCGCAGCAGCGCCACGCGATGCCACATTACGACTGGGTTTGGGGGAGTACGCCCCCGCTGCTGAAGCGCCATAGCGAAGTCAAGCATGCGCTGCTTCGCAACTACCTCATCAAGTACTTCCTGACCTTGTTTTCGCGCCTGCAGCGTGAACAGATCAGGATGACCATCGTTGACGGCTTCTGCGGCGGCGGCCTTTACGTCAACGAGGACGGCCGGGAAGTGCCTGGATCGCCGCTGGTTATCCTTGAGGCCATCGAGGAGGCCAAGTACCTGGTGATGACGCGCCAGGACCGTCGCAAGCCCATCGACATCGACGTCGAGTTGATCTGCATCGACGAATGTCCGTCGGCGCTGGAATTCCTGCGCAACTTGCTTGTCCAACGCAACCATGGCCAAGCCTTGGCCTCCCAGCGGATCCGACTGGTCCATGGCCAGTTCGCCGACCACAGCGATGCCGTGATCAAGCGTTGCGAGGCTCGCAGCATCAGATCAGGCCGGGCGCTCTTCGTTCTCGACCAGTACGGCTACTCGGCCGTGCCCATGCAGTGCCTGAGCGACATCTTCAGCAGGCTGGCCAAGGCCGAGGTCATCCTGACGTTCTACGTAGATGCGCTGATCAAGTTCCTCGATCCGAAGAACCTGCGCCAGTTCACGGCCGCCACCGGCATTCGCAGCGGGATGACCGCGGCGGAGATCGACGAGCTCAAGAAGTCGCCGTGGTGGCGCGTGGCATTGCAAGCCAACCTGTATGAGGACGTGACGCGGGCCTCGACGGCGAAGTTCCACACACCGTTCTTCATTCGGCCCGAGCAGGGTTTCGGCGACTTCTGGCTGCTGCACCTGTCGCAGCACTGGAAAGCCCGCGATGTGATGGCGTCGACCCATTGGGAGCATCACAACCACTTCGCCCACTACGGCGGCGCTGGTTTCAACATGTTCAGCACCGGCTACATCGGCAAGCTGGACGACACCGGCAAGCTGCAGACTGGATTCGATTTCTCGGACGTGGCCGCCACCGTCAGTCAAGACACCATGCTGGAGCAGATCCCCCGGCTCCTTAGCGAGGTGCCCGACGGCATCAGCTTCGAGCAGTTCTTCATGCGGCTGATCAACACGACGCCGGCCACGCGCGACATGGTCGAGACGGCATTGCTCAGGCTGAGCGCGCATCAGCAGGTTCAGGTGCTGGGCGACGACGGCGTACCGTCCAGCGCGCGCGTGCATCTTAAGCCCGAGCATGTTTTGCGCCGGCCGCCCCAAGGGGCGTTCAGCTTCTCGTTCAAGGTGGACGGAGCATAAGCCAGCATCCCTTCACCAAGTTGTTCGGGCCGATCGAGCTGGTGTCGGCAGACATCTCATGCTGGAAGTGCGGCAAGCAGACGCCCGTCCATGCCCTGCAGGTTGCCGATCTCGAAGAGTTCGAGCCCGACGAAGAGCCCGACCGCTTGGAGGCGGCCACCTTTGTCTACGAACTCAGTCTCAGCAGCCTGCCGGCCGCCGTGAAAGCTGGACTCGCGTCGAAGGCGCCGAACTACAAGCCGCTCTTCTCGAAGACGGTCGGCGAGGTGAGTTGGGCCAACGCCTGTGTCCACTGCGGGCTGTTGCAGGGTGCCTTCTTCCTCCACCACAAGCCTGACGGTCCGTTCTTCGGCGGTCCCGAGGAGTTCTCCGGCGTGCGGACGCTGCTATCCGCGGCGGGCTTTGACGTCGACGGCGCGAGCTACTCCCGCTAGACCGGCACTCCCCGGCCAGGCGGCGGGCCCGTCAGGCGAAATGCTCGCTGACGTCGTAGAGCTCTGCGCCAGTCCATTGCGGGCCTGGCAGCGAGCTGGCGCCTCCTCGAACCCGGCCGGCCACGTCGGGTGGCAGCTTCGACAGCACCTTCGGAAACGCGCGGCAATACGCGTTGGCGACGCCGGCCATCTCTGCCAACTGACGGTAGATGATGTAGTGCCCGTCTGGCACGGCGTTCGCCACGCCACGCACACGCACCTGCCAGTCGTTACTCATGGCCGGTATCGAAGACCTGGCGATGAAGACCTCGTCGCGCGCCGTGAACGTGCCGCCGCGCAGCACGCGCGCCAGCATGCCGCGGTGATGGCCGATCGACTTGATGGTGCCCGGACACCGGCGCTCCAAGAGGCTGCACGGCTCACAGTGGAAGGTGAGCCACAGCACGACGTCGGGCCCGATGCGAAGGAGGTCGCCTGACCGCAGGTCGAGGGTCGAGAAGCTGACACGCACGTTCTCGCGCAGGGCCGCTTCCGGAAGCTCGAACTGCTGATATGCGGGATCGCCGGCGATGAGTAGCTGGCGTGGTGAATGTGGACAGGCGTGCCGGTCACCCACGATGCCGTAGTTCGCCATGGTCTCGGCTCGCAGGATCCGCCGTGGGGCAGGCTCCTTGCCTACCCGGCTGTAGATGGCCTTCAGTTCGCCGGCCAGGCGCCAATCAAGCTCATCGGGTCGTTGGCCGGGGTGACGGGTCAGGCTGGATGCGTGGGTCTCGCGCAGCGTGGCGTAGGTCATCGTGAAGGGCGGATATGGGCGTGAAGTGGCAGGCGTCTTGTGGCCTTGAGCGGCGGCATTCTCTCCGCTGCGTGCCGGCGCCGTAGAAACCGATGTCAGCGGCAGCTCGGCCGCGGCCGGGCCAACGTCTCAGCGCCGCGCCTGGCCAGCGTCGCGCGGGATAATCGGCTCACATCAAGTTCACCGGGTGCTTGGACTGTCAGCTGTCGTGGTCCTCATCTGGGAGGGGTGAGGCATGGAAATCGAGCGACGGGTCGGCGCTGGCGGCCGCATTGAGCTTTGGGGCTTTGACTGGGATGTTTCCGTCAAGCCCGCCAGGAAGACCGGGCAGCGGTTGCTGGGCTACGAGCAGCAGGTGCAGCCGCTGGGCCAGCCCGTGGAAACCCGTGAAGCAATCTGCTGGTCGTATGGCCGCACCCTCGGCAACATCGCGGTCTCCAGCGAAGATCTGATCGGCAGCTTCCCCGCCCAGGAAGGCGACGACGCGGTGCTGGACTGCGACATCGTCGATGCGGGCAAGTTTCGCAACGGCGCGCAGCGCTGGTGGTGTCGCGTGCACCAGCGGCACTGGGGCACCTTGGGCGACATCGCCAATGCGGAGGCGAGCGGCAAGGTCCACTGCTCGTATCACGATCAGCCGATGTCCTACGTGGTCGATCCGCACCACATCAAGATCAAGGACTACGCCGAGGTGGGTATCTGGTGCTCCATGCCGCCGGCCTTTAGCCACAAGGGGAAGTCCGCGCCGCGGCGCCCCAAGATCCATGTCCACGTGCGGCAGAACCCGGGTGAGGACAAGGTCATCGATCAGGATTTCAAGGCGCTCTCCCTGCACTACAACGCCGAATACAACCTGTTCGGCAACGACGAAATCACCAAGGTCCACCTGACCCCGCCGTCGGCCCTGGAATTCGTTCTGTCGCTCGAGCACGGGAAGGCGATGGGCTGCATCAACTGCCGCGACTGCGGCTTCCCGCACCTGGATCTGGGCGATTTCGCCAGGCAGCCGCACGTCAAGCACTTGTGCGGGCACTGCGGGCGGGACAACACCAAGAGCAAAGGGCCCATCGCATCGACGCCCCTCAAGCCGCTCCACGACCAGTTCAGTCGTGCCAACCAGTACGTCGACGTCACGAAAGAGGTCAACCTCGACGATTACGCGGGGTTGCCGTTCCAGGTCTGGGCATCCACGCCTGCCGTGCTCTGGACGGCCGAGCGGCCCCAGGAGCGCGGCATACATGTCCACGTCTACAAGGACGGCGACTACCTCATTGACGACACCTTCGGCGTCGTGCGGTTCCAGGGCAAGGAGCTGAGCCGGGCGGAATTGCTTCAGGCCATGGTCGACAGCACGATCAACTGAGGTCGCGCTGGCGTCCGGCCGGAGCCCTCCGCGCGGCGCTTACTTGGCGTCGTGGAGGATGACGCCCAAGGTGTGCCGCCGGCCCAGTGCACACGACTCACACAAAGCACCGACCACGTCGGGTATCACTTTCCCTTGAGCACCTCGCGCATCGCGTCGATCTCAAGCATCGAGTTGGCCAGCAGCTTCTTGAGCTTCTTGTTCTCCGCCTCCAGCGTCTTCAGCCGCTGTGCGTCCGACACGTTCATGCCGCCGAACTTGGCCTTCCAGGCGTAGTAGCTCGGCTCGCTGAAGCCATGCTTCCTGCACAGCTCCTTGACCGGCAGGCCAGCATCGGCCTCACGCAGGAACCCAATGATCTGTTCCTCGGTGTGTCGCTTCTTCATCGGTCCGATCTCCATCTCGGGTTGATCGGACTCTAGAACTACCTGCTGCGGATCTCAGGGGGCAGCGCACTTTACGCTGGCTAGGAACTCCTGAACCCGGGACTCGATGGCGCTGGGCAGCACCAGCCCGACGTCCCGCGGCTCCGGCCGGCTCACGTCCACAGTGTGGAGGCGGCTCTCGCCGTCCACGGGCAGGTTGTTCAGGCTGATGCCGTGCTGGGCATCTTGAACCGACACCAGGGCACCTGGAGCGCGCGCCAGCCGCTCCCGGATCTGACGTGCCTGCTGCCGATTGCCGCCTTCTTCCAGCTTGTCCGCCAGCAGGCCCGCATAGTTCGCAGCCATACTCGCGTTGGCGCGCAATGCGCCGTCGAGTATTTTGAGAACTTCCGACAAGTGATCCACGGCGATCCGCTTTTTGATGTTGGCGTCACAGTTTAGGCGCCAATCGTCGCGAATTCACGCGTCATCGTTTCAGTCTCTTATGGGATTGTCTCAATCCTTGGCGCCGCCGTTTAGCCTTAACTCCCTGGCGCCACCGGTTCGAGCGTGTCGGCCTCTGCTACCAACTCATGCGCCGGGCGCGTTGCTGATTGCAACGTGGACACGTCGCTACCCTGCGCGCTGCTTGGGTGAGGCCGGCCGGGCCAGCGGGCTGAACCCACGGCGTCGCGCAGTCTACGGGCCGCTGTTGCCTTTAGGCAGTCGGTCAGCTCTATCCTCGCTCAGTTCGGACTCAGCTCTCGGCGGCGCAAACCAGCCTGGGAGGATCCATAACTTTGCCTATCGACCGCAGAAAGCATAAAGCTGCCGAGGTGGCAGCTTTATGTGTCGAGGCGCACGGCCGTCCCCCTCTGGACATTGACTGGGTGGTGGAGAGGAGGAGGATCGAACTCCCGACCTCCGCATTGCGAACGCGGCGCTCTCCCAGCTGAGCTACCCCCCCACGCGGCTCGTGAGTATAGCCGCCGACAGGCGTTGCGATCGGCTGTGGTCAGGGCCGCCTGCAGCTCGGCGGCAGGGTCGGCGCGGCTGACCGGTAACCCGCCACCAGGGACGAGCGGCTGCGATCACCTCACGTCACCGCAAGTGCCGGTCGGCGCGTCGCGGCGTCGGCACCAGCCGGGGCGGCGGCAGCCGGGTCCGCGCCGCATAGCGGGCTGCTATGGCCCGGATTGAAAGCATGTATTGGCGGCGCCGGCGCCGTCGCGCTAGCGTGTGTTTTACCCACCCTCGACCGGAGACTGCGATGAGCTTGAAAGGAAGCAAGACCGAGCAGAACCTGAAGGACGCCTTTGCGGGCGAGTCTCAGGCCAACCGCCGCTACCTCTACTTCGCAAACAAGGCCGACATCGAAGGCCAGAACGATGTGGCCGCGCTGTTCCGCTCCACCGCTGAGGGTGAGACCGGTCATGCGCACGGGCACCTGGAGTTCCTGGAGGCCGTGGGTGACCCGGCCACCGGCCTGCCGATTGGCGCCACGCGCGACAACCTGAAGGCCGCGGTCGCCGGCGAAACCCACGAGTACACCGACATGTACCCGGGCATGGCCAAGACGGCGCGCGATGAGGGCTTCGACGAGATCGCGGACTGGTTCGAGACGCTGGCCAAGGCCGAGCGCTCCCATGCCAACCGCTACCAGAAGGCGCTTGACGCGCTGGTCGACTGACTCCCTGTGCAAGGGCCGCCGCCAGCGGCCCTTTTTGATGATGACTCGCGAAGGCAATCTCGAAGCGCCCACGCGGCACGCGCTGGACTGGAAGAGCACGGGCTTCTACGACGAAGCGGCCTGCCTCCACGAGATGGAGCGCATCTTCGACATCTGCCACGGCTGCCGGCGCTGCGTCAGCCTGTGCCAGAGCTTCCCGACCCTGTTCGACCTGGTCGATGCGGGCAAGACCGGCGAGCTGGATGGCGTGGACAAGGCTGACTTCTGGAAGGTCGTCGACCAGTGCTATCTGTGTGACCTCTGCTACCTGACCAAATGCCCCTATGTGCCGCCGCATGCGTGGAACCTGGACTTCCCGCACACCATGCTGCGCGCCAAGGCGATCAAGTTCCGCAGCGGCAAAGTGAGTGCCGGCGAGCGCTTCCTCGCGTCGACGGATGTGCATGGCCAGTTCGCCGGCATTCCGGTCGTGGTGCAGGCGGTCAACGCGCTGAACCGCACCAAGCTGGCGCGGCGGCTGATGGACCGCCAGCTCGGCGTGCACCCCGAGGCCTGGCTGCCCGCGCTGGCCCCCCAGCGTTTCCGCTGGAGCGCGCCCAAGTCTGAGGCTCAGGTCGTCAGCAATGGCGAGCGCACACCGGGCAAGGTGGCCATCTTCTCCACCTGCTATGTCAACTACAACGAACCCGGCATCGGTTTCGACCTGCTCAAGGTGCTGGAGCACAACGCGATCCCCTATGTGATCGTCGAGAAGGAAGCCTGCTGCGGCATGCCCAAGCTGGAGCTGGGTGACCTGGACAGCGTCGAGAAGCACAAGTCGGCCAATATCGCCGTGCTGGCGCCCTATGCCAGAGACGGCTTCGCCATCCTGTCGGCCATCCCGAGTTGCACGCTGATGTTCAAGCAGGAACTGCC
This sequence comes from Burkholderiales bacterium, assembly GCA_003963075.1. Taxonomy (GTDB): domain Bacteria; phylum Pseudomonadota; class Gammaproteobacteria; order Burkholderiales; family Burkholderiaceae_C; genus Pelomonas. The sequence goes on along the minus strand of RXJV01000076.1, from coordinate 50,876 downwards.
GTTGATGTTCCCGGACGAGGAGGACGTGAGGCTTGTGCAGGACGCGATGTGGGACCCCTTCGAATACCTCATCGCCCGCCACAAGGACGGGCTGTTGAAGACCGACTTCAAGCAGGCCCTGGGCCGGGTCAGCTACCACATCCCTTGCCACGGCCGGGTGCAGAAGATCGGCCGCAAGACCGAGGAGATGTTCAAGCTGATCGGACAGAGCGTCGAGGTGAAGCTCAACACCGTTGAACGCTGTTCCGGCCATGCCGGCACCTATGGCGTGAAGACGCCCACCCATCCGGTGGCGATGAAGATCGGCAAGCCGGTGTTCAAGGCCATGGCCATGGCCAAGGACGGGCCGGACTTCATCTCCAGCGACTGCGCGCTCGCGGGGCACCACATCGCCCAGGGCATGGCGCTGACCGGCGCGTCGGCCACAGTGGCCCACCCGCTCACCTTGCTGCGAACCGCCTACGGACTCCTCGCATGAGCATCACCCCCGACAGCCTGATGACGCTGGAAGCGTACGCGCGCTTTCGCAAGACCGAGAAGCCGGCCATCGTCGCTCACCGCCGGCTGCGCAGCGTGCGCCTGGGCGAGCATCTGAACCTGCAGTTCGAGGACGAGCGCACCATCCGCTACCAGATCCAGGAGATGCTGCGCATCGAGAAGATCTTCGAAGAGGACGGCATCCAGGCCGAGATCGATGCCTATGCGCCGCTCGTGCCCGACGGCACGAACTGGAAGGCCACGCTGCTGATCGAATACCCCGACCCGAACGAGCGCCGGCGCGAGCTGGCGCGGCTGATCGGCGTCGAGGACCGGCTCTTCATCGAGGTCGAGGGCCAGCCGCGCGTCTACGCGATCGCCGACGAGGACCTGGACCGCGAAAACGACGAGAAGACCTCGGCCGTGCATTTCGTGCGCTTCGAACTCAGCGCGCCGATGCGGCAGGCCGTGAAGGCCGGCGCAGCGGTCAAGCTGGGCTGCGACCACAGGCACTATCCCGCCCATGTTCAGATCGCGCCGGAGACCCTGGCCAGCCTGGCCGGCGACCTGGCCTAAGTGGCCATGTAGCGACCGGGTCGGTGGTTGATGGCCAGCGCCGCGTTGATGGCGGCCATGCCCAACAGCGACAGCAGCACCCGTGGCCAGGGCACCCAGGGCAGGCCGGCCAGCAGGATGGCGGCGTCCAGCCCCGCCTGCAGCATGCCGGCGCGCCAGCCGCGGGTTTCCTGCAGCCACAGCACCAGCACGTTCAGCCCGCCGAGCGAGGCGCGATGGCGGAACAGGATCAGCATGCCTGCACCGATCAGCAGCCCACCGCCCAGTGCCGCGAACAGAGGGTTGATCGCGCTGATGCCCAGCCAGTGCGGCAGCGCCTCCGACAGCGCCGCCATCAGCAGCACGGCGATCACCGTCTTGACCGTGAAGGCCGCGCCCATGCGCCGCCAGGCCAGGCCGTAGAAGGGCAGGTTGATCGCGAAGAACAGCAGGCCAAAGGGCCAGCCGCTCGCGTAATGGCCCAGGAAGGCCAGGCCGACGGTGCCGCCGCTGAGCATGCCGGCCTGCTTGAACAGGGCCACGCCCAGCGCAGCGAACAGCGTGCCGGTCAGCAGGGCCTGGGCGTCCTCGAGCCGGCTGTGGCGAAGGCTGCGGCTGATGCGTGTGCTGAGGTCGCTCATCCGAGGTGGCCCTGCAGCAAGAACTTGATGACACCCTTGGCCGCGAAGCCGACCAGACCAAAGCCCAGGCCCAGCAGCAGCACGAAGGTGCCGAAGCGCCCGGCCTTCGACTCCCGCGCCAGCTGCAGGATGATGAAGACCATGTAGAGCATGAAGGCCGAGACCCCGAAGGTCAGGCCAAACTGCGCGATCTCCGCTTCGGTGTAGCCGAACATGTCAGCGCCGCCCGGCCGCCCGAAGGCGCTGACGCGCCCCCTCGGGGGGCAGCGAACGAAGTGAGCGTGGGGGCCTGGGCATCTCAGTCCTTGCGCCGGGTCACGAGGTCGCGGTAGGCGTGCCAGCTCGCATGGCCCAGCCAGGGCCCGATGAGGACCAGACCGACCAGCGCTGTCGCCATGCCCACCAGGGTCAGGCCCATCAGCAGTGCCGCCCACAGGGCGATGGGGGCCGGATGCTCCAGCACGACGCGCCAGCTCGTCAGCACGGCGCCAAACACGCCCAGCTTGCTCGGCGGCTGATCGAGCAGGGCGGGGATCGCGACAACGCTGGACGCGAACACCGGCGCGGCCAGCACCGCGCCCAGGGCCAGCCACAGTTCGAACAGGTGGGAGGCATCGTTCAGCACGACGTGGACGAGGAAGTCGTGCGGGGTGCGCACGGGCGTGGGGGCGAAGCCGGCGACGAGGCTGGCCGAGCACATCACCCAACCGGTGCCGGCGAAGGCGAGCAGCACGCCGAACACGATGAGGCGCCCGTCATGGGGGCGCCAGACCGCGGCCAGCGTGCGCCATCCGGGCCGCCCGCCGTGGTCGAGCTCGCGGCTGCAGGCGTAAAAGCCCGTCGCCAGCACCGGCGCCACCAGCAGGAAGCCGCTGAACGCGCCGGACAGCAGCCAGAAGCGCTCATGCGCCAGCCCCCAGAGCAGGGCGCCGAACAGGGCCATCACCGCTCCCTGCGCCAGCGAGATCAGCGGCGCCTGCCAGAGGTCGTGCCAGCCGCGCGACAGCCAGCCCAGCGGCCGCAGCAGCGGGATGGGCCGCACGCCGAAGGCCTGCGACTCACGCAGCGCTTGTTCACTGAAACGGTTGGGCATCGCGCGCCAGTGTCGCCGTGCGGCGGCGCTGCGGGCTTGATGCGGGTCAACGCCGGGCGAGGTGGGCGTCGGCCCGCAGCAGGTCGCGTGCGGCGCGGGCCAGGGTCTCATCATCCGCCGCGGGCAGCGCGAGCCTGAAGGCCTGCGCCAGCGCCGGATAGTGGCCCCGCAGCGAACGCTCATAGCCCGGGTCGTAGTGGTCTCGCATCAGCGCCGCGAACACGCCGGCCCAGTCGCCCTGGCGGGCCTGGGCCTGCCAGGCCTCGACGCGGGCACGGCCGCGCAGCTCGACCAGGCCGTCCAGCGCGGCGCAGAAGCGCTCGGGGTCGGCGGCGAAGTGGCCATAGTCCTGCAGCAGCAGCTCGACCCGCGCGGCATCGGGCATGTCCAGCCAGACGCAGCCGCTGCGTTCGCCGCGCAGCGCCGCGAGCAGGGCCTCGGGCAGCGCGATGCGGCCGATCTTGCGGCTCTCGCTCTCGACATACACCGGCCGTGCCGGCGACAGCTGCCGCAGCCGGGCCCAAAGCGCGCTGTCGAAGGATTTCTGCGTGGGCTGGGCCAGGTCGGGCAGGGCGCCGAGCACCGAGCCGCGGTGGGCGGCGAGCGCCTCCAGGTCCAGCACCTGGGCGCCTTCGCGCGCGAGGGCCTGCAGCAGCCGTGTCTTGCCGCTGCCGGTGCGGCCGCACAGCACCTGCCAGTCGAACTGGGCCGGCAGCGTGGCGAGATCGTCGCGTACGCGGCTGCGGTAGGCCTTGTAGCCGCCGACCAGCTGGCGGGAGCGGAAGCCGATCTGGCCGAGAAACCAGTGCAGCGACAGCGACCGCTGCCCGCCGCGCCAGCAGTAGACCAGCGGCCGCCAGGTCTTTGGCCGGCCGCCGGTGCGTTCGTCCAGCAGCCGGGCGACGTTGCGGGCCACCAGGGCCGCGCCGAGGCGCCGGGCCTCCAGCGGGTTCTGCGCGTAGAGCGTGCCGACGATGCGGCGCTCCTCGTCGTCGAGCACCGGCCAGTTCTCGGCGCCGGGCAGGTGGTCTTCCGCGAACTCGGCCGGTGAGCGCACATCGAGGATGGCGTCGAAGCGGTCCAGCTCGGCGATGGCCTCGCCCACACTGATGGTGTAACTCATGGGCGCCGATCAGACTGCATGCCGTTTGCGGCGTGGTGCATGACCGCGCGGCGGTCGTGGAACTGGCTTTGCCAGGCCACTGACCGCGCCCCCTTGAGGGGGCCGGCGCAGCCGGTAGGGGGTGGGCTTTTCATGCGGGCAGTGACACAGCGTCGAGCAGCTCGCTCTCGATCTGCAGCTGTGCCTTGTTCTGCTGCAGGGCCGCGCCGTCGACGAGGAAGGTGTCTTCCACCCGCTCGCCCAGCGTGGAGATCTTGGCGAGCTGCAGGTTGATGCCATGGCGGGCCAGCACGCGGGCGATGGCGTAGAGCAGGCCGGCGCGGTCGCTGGTGGAGATGGTCAGCAGCCAGGCGGTGGCCCGTTCGTCCGGGCGCAGCGAAATGCGGGGCGAGTAGGGGAAGCTCTTGACCCGGCGCGACAGCCGGCCGCGCCGCGGCTCGGGCAGCGGGCCGCCGGCCTGCAGCGCGGCGCCGAGCTTGTGCTCGACCAGCTGCACCAGGTCGCGATGGTGCACGTCGGCCTCGGGGCGGATGACCTGGAAGGTGTCCAGTGCATAGCCCCCGCGCGTGGTGTGCACCTTGGCGTCGAGGATGCTGAAGCCGGCGCCGTCGAAGTAGCCGCAGATGCGGGCGAACAGGTCGGGCTGGTCGGGTGCATAGACCAGCACCTGCAGGCCCTCTCCGATCGGCGAGGGGCGGGCGCAGACAACCGGCACCTGGGTCTGCACATGGCGCCACAGCGAGCGCGCATGCCAGGCCAGCTCGGCGCCGTCATGCCGGGCGAAATAGCTGACGGCCAGCGTCTTCCACAGCGGCTCCTCGGTGCCGGGCAGCTGCGAGTGCAGCGCCAGGGCCTGACGGGCCTCCTGCTTGCGGGCCTCGATCTCGGCGTCGGCATTGATGCGCGCTCCGCCCAGGGCGCGCAGCGTGATGCGGTAGAGGTCTTCGAGCAGCTTGCCCTTCCAGGCGTTCCAGACCTTGGGGCTGGTGCCGCGGATGTCGGCCACGGTCAGCAGGTAGAGGGCGGTGAGCCGGCGCGCGTCGCCCACCTTGGCGGCAAAGGCGGCGATGACCTCGGGGTCGGCGAGGTCTTCCTTCTGCGCCACGCGCGACATCGTCAGGTGGTGTTCGACCAGGAATACGCACAGTGCGCTGTCTTGCGCGCTCAGGCCGTGCTGGCGGCAGAAGCGGCGCACCTCGCTGGCGCCGAGTTCGGAGTGGTCGCCGCCGCGGCCCTTGGCCACGTCGTGGAAGAGGGCGGCGATGTAGAGCAGCTCGGGCTGATCGAACTGCGCGGCGAGCTGCGAGCAGAACGGGTACTCGTGGGCGTGCTCGGGGATGAAGAAGCGCCGCACATTGCGCAGCACCATCAGGATGTGCTGGTCCACGGTGTAGACGTGAAAGAGGTCGTGCTGCATCTGCCCGACGATGGCGCGGAACACCCACAGGTAGCGGCCCAGCACCGAGGTCTGGTTCATCAGCCGGAAGGCATGGGTCTGGCCCTCGGGCTGGCGCAGCATCGCGATGAAGGTGGCGCGGTTGACCGGGTCGCGCCGCCAGGCGGCGTCCATCAGGCCGCGCGCGTTGTACAGCGCCCGCAGCGTGCGCGCCGACAGGCCCTTGATGCCCGGCGTCTGCTGGTAGACCAGGAAGGTGCGCAGGATGGCGTGCGGGTCGCGCTGGTAGAGGTCGTCCGTGGCGACCTCCAGCATGCGGCCGCGGTCCAGGAACTCGGGGTGGCCGTCGAGCGGTTGCAGCAGGTCCTGCTGGGAGCCGTTGATCTGCTCCTCCAGGTTGAGCAGCAGGATCTGGTGCAGCTGCGTGACCGCCTTGGCCGCCCAGTAGTAGCGCCGCATCAGCACCTCGGAGGCGCGCTGTGCGCCGGTGGGCTGGAAGCCGAAGCTGTGTGCCACGGCGGTCTGCAGGTCGAACACCAGCCGGTCCTCGCGCCGGCCGGCCACCGCGTGCAGCCGCGCGCGGATCAGGCGCAGCTGGCCCTCGTTGCGCTGCAGCTGGCGGCTCTCGAACGCGGTGATGAGGCCGCGTGCGCTGAGTTCCTTCCAGGTCTTGCCCAGGCCGGCCGCGCGGGCGATCCAGATCAGCATCTGCAGGTCGCGCAGGCCGCCGGGGCTCTCCTTGCAGTTGGGCTCCAGCGCATAGGGCGTGTCGTCGAACTTGGTGTGGCGCTGCAGTGCTTCCAGCGTCTTGGCGCGGAAGAAGGCCTTGGCGTCCATCGCCCGCATGAAGCGGCGGGACATCTCGCGGAACAGCCCGGCTTCTCCGGCCAGCGGGCGCGCTTCGAGCAGGGCGGTCTGGACGGTCACATCGGCCTGCGATTCGCTCAGGCATTCATCCAGCGTTCGCACCGACGAGCCGATCTCGAGCCCGACATCCCAGCAGGAGGTGATGAAGCCTTCGATGGCGGCCTTGACCGGGCCGTGGACATCGGCCCCGTCGCCGTCGGGCAGCAACACGAGGACATCGACATCGGAGTGCGGAAACAGTTCGCCGCGGCCGTAGCCGCCGACCGCGGCAAGGCAGCAGCCTGGTGGCATGCCCGCCTCGGCCCACAGCGCCCGCAAGGTGTCGTCGACATGGCGGGCCAGACGGCGCAGCAAGGTTTGCGCCCCGGCCTGGCTGGGCCGGGCGGCGAGGAAGCCGTCGATCAGCGCCTGCTTGCCGGCCCTGAACTGCTGCCGGAGTTGGGCGACGGTGGCCACGTCAGGCGGCGACGGTTGCGGCGGGGGTGATGAAGGCCGGCGGCGGCGGGCTGCCGGCCGACAGCGTCATCACCTCGTAGCCGCTGTCGGTGACGAGGATGGTGTGCTCCCACTGGGCCGACAGGGAACGGTCCTTGGTGACGATGGTCCAGCCATCGCCCAGCTCGCGGATCTCGCGCCGGCCGGCGTTGATCATGGGCTCGATCGTGAACATCATGCCGGGCACCAGTTCATCCAGCGTGCCGGGGCGGCCGTAGTGCAGCACCTGGGGCTCCTCGTGGAAGACGCGGCCGATGCCATGGCCGCAGAACTCGCGCACGATCGAGAAGCCGGCGTTTTCGGCGAAGGTCTGGATGGCATGGCCGATATCGCCCAGCCGCGCGCCGGGGCGAACCTTGGCAATGCCCTTCCACATGGCCTCGTAGGTGAACGCGCAGAGCCGCTTGGCCGCGATGGAGCCCTCGCCGACGACGAACATGCGGCTGGTGTCGCCGTGCCAGCCGTCCTTGATGACGGTGACGTCGATGTTGACGATGTCGCCGTTCTTCAGCGGCTTGTCGTTCGGGATGCCGTGGCAGACCTGCTGGTTGACTGACGTGCAGATCGACTTGGGGTAGGGGATGTAGCCCGGCGGGCAATAGTTCAGTGGCGCGGGGACCGCCTGCTGGACGTTGACGATGTGGTCGTGGGCGAGCTGGTCGAGCTCATTGGTCGTGACACCCGGCTTGACATGCGGCGTGAGCATGTCGAGCACTTCGGATGCCAGGCGCCCGGCGATGCGCATGCCGGCGATGTCGGCAGCGGTCTTGATCGTGATGGCCATGTGCGGATTATCGACTGCACCTGGTGGCCCCGATCAGTGCGGGGCCTGGGACGCGCGCCGGATGTGATTCAGCAGGCGCAGCCGGATGAGCCCGCTGAACGGGCGAATGACCGCCCAGTACAGCGCCATCCGGCGTCGGGCGCGGTCGTCGGTGCAGTAGATGCGGGTCACGGTGGTCAGATCGTGGTGGCCGGCCGCGTTGCGCTGCCACTGGAAACTCAACACCAGTTTGGCGATGCCGGGCGGGTTGTCAGGCGTGAAAGGCTGTAGGCCGAAGTTCAGCCGCCAGAAGCAGCCGGCCAGGCCGAACGCCACGCCGGTGTGGTCGTCCACGAGCCGCGTGAAGCTGGCCAGCCCGAAGCGGGGCTGGTTGGGTGCCAGGCCCAGGTCAGGGCGCCAGCGGTAGACCAGGCGCGCCGGCAGCTCGCGCAGCCACAGCAGCGCGTTCAGCCAGGCATCGCTGTGGTCATCGAACCCGAGGATGGTGGCGCGCAGTGTCTCGAGCGGCGCATCGATGCCGCGGATGCAGTGGCGTTCCTCGAAGTGGGAATCCGGCAGCAGCGAGGCAGCCAGATCCCGCGCGGCCATCAGTCGGCCCAGACGACCGTGCCCGTCACCCAGGTGGCCAGCACGATGACGCCAAAGGCGATCCGGTACCAGGCGAAGGGCACGAAGGTGTGGCTGGAAACGTAGCGCAGCAGCCAGCGCACGCAGGCCCAGGCGGCCAGGAAGCTGACGACGAAGCCGACCGCGAACATCGGGAAGTCGGCCATCGACAACGCGTCGCGCTCCTTCCAGAGGCTGTAGCCGCCGGCCGAGAGCAGCGTCGGGATGGCCAGGAAGAAGGAGTAGTCCGTCGCGGCCTTGCGCGACAGGCCCAGCAGCATGCCGCCGATGATGGTGGCGCCCGAGCGGCTGGTGCCGGGGATCATGCCCAGGCATTGCACCAGGCCGACCTTGACCGCGTCCAGCGCGCTCATGTCGTCCACGGTCTGGATGCGGGGCTGCGGCTTGGCCACCTTTTCCACCCACAGGATGATCAGCGCGCCGACGATGAAGGCGCCGGCCACGACCGGGGCGTTGAACAGGTGGGCCTTGATCGCCTTGTAGACGGTCAGGCCAACGATGGCCGCCGGCAGGAAGCCGATGAAGACGTTCAGCACGAAGCGGCGCTGCTTGTCGCTGCTGGCCAGCCCCGTCAGAGCCTCGCGGATGCGGGCCCAGTAAACGATGAACACGGCCAGGATGGCGCCGCTCTGGATCGCGATGTCGAAAACCTTGGACTTGGCGTCGGTCATGCCGAGCAGACTGCCGGTCAGGATGAGATGGCCGGTCGACGAGATCGGCAGGAACTCGGTGAGCCCCTCCACGATGCCCATGATGGCGGCTTTGATCAGCAGGATGACATCCACGTAAAGGCTCCAGGCGAACTCGGTCAAAAGGCGGCGCAGTGTAGCGAGCACCTGTGGCACAGGCTTGCCGGCGGCTGGCGCGGCCGGCTACATTACTGACCCTTCGGTCATTAACTTCGCCGCCTTGGCCACCGCCACCCCCCGACAACGCCGCAAGGACGCCCGCCCGCAGGAATTGCTGACGGCGGCGCTGGAGCTGTTCGTCGAGAAGGGATTTGCCGCCACCCGCAGCGAGGAGGTGGCCGCACGAGCCGGTGTGGCCAAGGGCACGCTCTACCGCTACTACCCGAGCAAGGAAGAGCTGTTCAAGGCCGTGGTGCGCGAGAACCTGGGGGTCCACATCACCGAGTCCGCCGCCCAGGCCGCGCAGTACGAGGGCTCCATCGCCGAGCTGCTCGCCCAGATGATGCAGGCCTGGTGGGCCAAGGTCGGCGAGGGCAACGCCGGCGCGATCAGCAAGATCATGCTGGTCGAGGCCAAGAACTTCCCCGAGCTGGCGCAGTTCTATGTCGACGAGGTCATCAGCCCGTCGAAGACCCTGCTCGGTGATCTGGTGCAGCGCGGCATGCATGCCGGCGAATTCCGCGCGGTGCCGGTCGAGGCCACGGTGCACATGCTGATCGCGCCGATGCTGCACCTGATGCTGCACGAGCACTCGTTTGCGGACTACGACGTGTGCGGCCCGTCCATGGGTGCGGCCGAGATGCTGCAGGCGCAGATGTCGCTGCTGCTGCATGGCCTGCTGGCCGCGCCGGGCTGAGGGGCCTCGCCTCTAGAATTTTGGTTTTCAGTTTGCCCCACCGAGCCCCGGAGAATCAGATGAACCTCGAACAAGCCCGCTTCAACATGATCGAGCAGCAGATCCGCCCCTGGGACGTGCTCGATGCCGGCGTGCTGGAGCTGCTGCAGATCGTTCACCGCGAGGACTTTGTGCCCGAGGCTCACCGGCATCAGGCCTTCGTCGACATCGAACTGCCACTGACCGCCACGCGGCGCATGCTGGCGCCCAAGGTCGAAGCGCGTCTGCTGCAGGAGCTGAAGGTGCAGCGCCACGAGAAGGTGCTCGAGATCGGCACCGCCACCGGCCACCTTGCCGCGCTGCTCGGCCACCGGGCACAGCGCGTCATCGCACTGGAGGCCGATGCCGGCCTGGCGGCCCAGGCCACGGCCAACCTCAGGCGGGCCGGCGTGCTGAACGTGACCGTGCTGAACCAGGACGGCGCCCATGGCCTGGCCGCCGAAGAGCCCTTCGACGCGATCCTGTTGTCCGGTTCGGTCGCCGAGGTGCCGCAGGTGCTGCTGAACCAGCTCAAGGTCGGCGGTCGGCTCGCAGCCATCGTCGGTGTGGAGCCCGTTATGCGCGCGGTGTTGGTCACGCGCACCGGTGCCAACGATTTCCGCCGGGTCGAACTGTTCGACACTGTGGCCGGCCGCCTGCCCGGTTTCGCCGAGGCGCCGGCCTTCAGCTTCTGATCGGCCAGCCCGCATGCAGCCCGTCGCGCCAAATCGCCGGATCAGGGCCCTGCGCGCGCAAGTCGTCGCATGGCTTCCGTCAGTGGCGAGGTTTGCGTCTATAACCCCGGCCGCTGCTTCATCTTTGCTCCAGTCAAGGAATCCCATGCCCTTTGTCCAAGCCCGTCGCCTGAACCTGCAACCGCTGGCCCTTGCGGCCGGCCTCCTGCTCGCCGGCACGGCCCAGGCCCAGAGCCTGCAAGACCTCTACGACGCCGCGCGGGGATATGACGCCACCTACCTGGCCAGCAAGGCCGCGGCCGACGCCGCCGCCGCCCGCACGGCCCAGGCCGAGGCGCTGTTGCGGCCCACGCTGGGCCTGTCGGTCACTGGCACCCAGGCACGCACCGAGCTGCCCAGCGGGCCCGGGCCGTCCAGCATCAACAGCACGACGTTGGCGGCGGGTCTGCAGGGCAAGTATTCGGTCTACAACGCCGCCAACACGCCGACCATCGACAAGGCCCGTCGCGGCTATGCGGCGGCCCAGGCCGATCTGGAGATCGCCGAGCAAGACCTGATCGTGCGCCTGGCCACGGCTTATTTCGACGTGCTGGCCGCCAAGGATGCGCTGACCACCTCGCGGGCCAACAAGGCCGCGATCGCGGAGCAGCTGGCCTCGGCCAAGCGCAATTTCGAGGTCGGCACGGCCACCATCACCGACACGCGTGAAGCCCAGGCGCGCTACGACCTGGCTGTGGCCCAGGAGCTGGCGGCCGACAACGACCTGCGCGTCAAGCGCGTCACGCTCGACCAGTTCGTCGGGCGCGTCGGCGTCGAGCCCAAGGGCTTGGCCACGCCGGTGGCGCTGCCGGCTCTGCCGAGCGACAACATCGACACCTGGGTCGCCACCGGCGACGACCAGCATCCGGCCATTCGCAAGGCGCGGCTGGGCCTGGAGCTCGCACAGCTCGACACCCAGATCGCCCGGGCCGGCGAGAAGCCGACGCTGGATGCGACGGCCAACCTGGGCGGCCAGAACCTGCACAACAGCCTCAGCGGTGCGGCCAGCACGGCCTCGGCCGTGGGGACCACCAAGACCGCCAGCGTCGGCCTGACCTTCACCTACCCGATCTACACCGGCGGTGCGACACAGAACCGCATCAAGGAGACCCTGGTGCTGGAGGACAAGGCCCGCAACGACCTCGACTTCGCCCGCCGCAGCGTTGCCGAGGCGACGCGCCGCGCCTTCTTCGGCGTGCAGTCGCTCAAGGCCCAGGTGAGCGCCTACGAGGCGGCCGAGTCGTCCACCAAGCTCGCGCTGGAGGCCACGCAGTTGGGCTACAAGGTCGGCGTGCGCGTCAACCTGGACGTGCTGAACGCGCAGACGCAGCTCTACTCGACCCAGCGCGATCTGGCCAAGGCGCGCTACGACGTCGTGGTCAATGGCCTCAAGCTGCGCCAGGCATCGGGGCAACTGCGCCCCGAGGACGTTTCCGCGGTGAACACCCTGCTGGTCAAGTAAGCCCGGGCGCTTCCCGCAGCACCAGCCCCGCCATGGCGGGGCTTTTTATTGGCCTTGGCGGCGAGCCTCGGCCCGGTTCAGGAAGGCTTGGCCTCGGGTAGGCCATTGATCGGGATGCGCAGATAGCGCAGGCCGTTTGCTTCCGGTGCCGGCAACTGGCCGGCGCGGATGTTGACCTGCAGCGACGGCAGGATCAGCGCGGGCATGCCCAGCGTCGCATCGCGCGCCTGGCGCATCGCGACGAAGGCGGCCTCGGTCGTGCCGTCGTGCATGTGGATGTTGTGCAGGCGCTGCTCGGCCACCGTGGTCTGCCAGCGGGCTTTGCGACCCTGCGGATAGTCGTGGCAGACAAACAGCCGCGTCTCGGGCGGCAGCGCCAGCAGGCGCTTCACCGAACGGTAGAGCTGGCTCGCATCACCGCCGGGGAAATCGGTGCGCGCCGAGCCAAGGTCCGGCATGAAGAGCGTGTCGCCAACGAAGACGGCATCCTCGATCTGGAAGGCGATGTCGGCCGGCGTGTGGCCCGGCACGAACCAGGTGGTGGCCTGCAGGTCGCCGATCTGGAAGCTTTCGCCGTCGCGCAACAGCACATCGAATCCGTCATCGTCGACCGGCTGGTTGAACAGCCGGCCGAAGCTGGCCTGCACCTCGCGGATGCGCTCGCCGATCGCGATCTGGCCGCCTGCCTGCTGCTTCAGATAGGGCGCGGCAGACAGGTGGTCGGCATGGGCATGGGTTTCGAGCACCCATTGCAGGCTCAGGTCGTGGCGGCGCAGATGGGCGAGCAGCGCGTCGGCGGATCGCGTCGACGTGCGGCCGGCGGCGGCCTCGTAATCGAGCACCGGGTCGATGATGGCCGCGCGACGCGTGGCGGGGTCGTGCACGACATAGCTCACGGTGCCGGTGGCGGGATCATGGAAGGCTTGGATGGCGACGCTCATGGCGATTCCGGTGGGTGGTTGGTTTCATTATATCAATTGATATAATGTCTGCCATGCCTGAGCGGTCTGCATCCATCGATCCCCAGCGGCTGCGCGCGGCCGCCGGCGATGCGGCCGCGCTGCTCAAGGCCCTGGGCAACCCCGAGCGGCTGCTGCTGCTGTGCCAGATGTCGCAGGGCGAGCACAGCGTCGGCGACCTGGAGGCGGCGCTGGGCATCGTGCAGCCCACGCTGTCGCAACAGCTGGGCGTGCTGCGTCGGCAGGGCCTGGTGCAGACCCGGCGCGACGGCAAGAAGATCTTTTACGGCATCGCCGACGCGCGACTGCTGACCGTGTTGCAAACGCTCTACGCGCTGTATTGCCCCAAGGAGACCCGATGAACTTGAACTGGACGGCGTTCACGCCGGGCACGGCGCTGCTGGGTGGCGTCGTGATCGGCATTGCAGCGGCGGTGCTCGTGCTGGGGGCAGGGCGCATTGCCGGCATCAGTGGCATCGTCGGCGGCCTGCTGAGGCCTGCGCCGGGCGAGCGCGCCTGGCGGCTGGCGTTTGTGACGGGCCTGGCGGCGGCCCCCTGGCTGTATGGCGCGCTGGCCGCGCCGCTGACGCCGCGCATCGATGCCGGCTGGCCGCTGCTGCTGGGCGCCGGCCTGCTGGTGGGCATTGGCACACGCTACGGGGCGGGCTGCACCAGTGGCCATGGCGTTTGCGGGCTGTCGCGGCGGTCGCTGCGCTCCGCGGTGGCGACGCTGACCTTCATGGGCGCCGGTTTTGCGACGGTGTTCAGCCTGCGGCATCTGATCTGAGGGCTTCGACATGAGCTTCATCGTGGCGGCCCTGTCGGGCCTGTTGTTTGGCCTGGGCCTGATCGTCTCGGGCATGGTGGACCCAGCCAAGGTGCTGGGCTTTCTGGATCTGGCCGGGGCCTGGGACCCGTCGCTGGCCTTGGTGATGGCGGGTGCGATCGCCGTCGGTCTGCCGGTGTTTGCACTGGCGGCCCGATGGCGCGAGAGCTTGCTGGGCCTGCCGATGCAACTGCCACAGTCCGCCGGGGTGGACCGGCGACTCGTCGGCGGCAGCTTGCTGTTCGGCGTCGGCTGGGGACTGGCCGGGCTGTGCCCGGGACCCGCGCTGGTCGTTGCCGCCGTGGGCGACGCCAAGGCGCTCGGCTTTGTCGCCGCCATGCTCGCCGGCATGGCGCTGTTCGAAGTGCTCGAGCGCCGGGCGAAGTGAGGCCGGGCCTGGGCCAAAATCCGCGCCCATGCTGTTCCTGCTCTCGCCCGCCAAGTCGCTCGACTACGACACGCCGACGCCGCCCGAACTGGCGGCGTCGCTGACCCGCCCGCAATTCCTGGCCGACACGGCCGCACTGATCGACGTGCTGCGTGGCCACAGCGTCGAGCAGGTGCGGGCGCTGATGGACCTCTCCGAGCCGCTCGCGCAACTCAACGTCGAACGCTACGCCGCCTGGAGTCCGCGCTTCACCGAGCGCAACAGCAAACCGGCGGTGCTGGCCTTCAACGGCGATGTCTACGACGGCCTGGATGCCAAAACCCTGAGCACCGAGGACCTGGCCTGGGCCCAGCAGCATGTGCGCATGCTGTCGGGCCTGTACGGCATCCTGCGCCCGCTGGACCGCATGCAGCCCTACCGGCTGGAGATGGGCACGCGGCTGGCCACGCCGGCCGGCGCCAGCCTCTACGACTACTGGGGCGACCGGCTGGCCGAGCACCTGAACCAGCTCGCCCGCGGCGAGAAGGCGCCGGTCATCGTCAACCTGGCGTCGCAGGAGTACTTCCGCGCGGCCGATCGCAAGGTGCTGAAGCCGCGCGTCGTCGACTGCCAGTTCGAGGACTGGAAGAACGGCGAGTACAAGATCATCAGCTTCTTCGCCAAGCGGGCCCGCGGCCTGATGGCCCGCTTTGCGATCCAGCATCGCCTGGAAACGCCCGAGGGCCTGACCGCCTTTGACTCGGATGGCTACCGCTTCGCCCCCGAGGCCTCCGCGCCCGATCGTCTCGTCTTCCGCCGCCAACCATGAGCCAGCAAGTCATCACCCCCGAACTCTGTGCGTGGATCACCGAGCAGGACCAGGCCGGGCATGCCTCAGACAGCATCCTGGCGGCGGTGATCGGCAGCGGCTGGGACGAGGTCGTCGCCCGCGAGGCCTTGGCCCGCACGCTGGGCCAGGCCGCCACGCCGGCGCCGGCGGTGCAGGCCACGCCCGGCCTGCCCGAGCCCGACCTCAGCCGCTTTGCGCCGGTGGTGATGGCGGGTGACCGGGCGGTCAAGGTCGTGATGGCCCTGCGCCAGCCGCGCGTGGTGGTGTTCGCCGATCTGCTGAGCGAGGCGGAATGCGATGGCATCGTCGCGCTGGCCAGTACGCGCCTGGCGCGCTCCGAGACCGTGGCCACCGGCGCCGAGGGCAGCGAGGTGAATGCCGCGCGCACCAGCGACGGCATGTTCTTCGAGCGCGGTGAATCTGACCTGATCCGGCGCGTCGAGGCGCGCATCGCGACGCTGCTGCGCTGGCCGCTGGACCACGGTGAGGGCCTGCAGGTGCTGCGCTACCGGCCCGGCGCCGAGTACCAGCCGCATTACGACTACTTCGACCCCGCCCATGTCAGCACGCCGGGCATCCTCAAGCGCGGCGGCCAGCGGGTCGGGACGCTGGTGATCTACCTGAATACGCCCGGCGCCGGCGGCTCGACCATCTTTCCGGACATCGGCCTGGACGTGGCGCCGGTCAAGGGCAACGCGGTGTTCTTCAGCTACGACCGTCCGCACCCGTCCACCCAGACCCTGCACGGCGGCTCACCGGTGCTTGAGGGCGAGAAATGGGTCGCGACCAAGTGGCTGCGCCAGGGCGTGTTCACCTGAGCGCGGCGCCGGCTCAGGCGCTCAGCAGCTTGTGGATCAGCTCGGGCGTGCTGGCGGCGGCGTACTTCTTCATCAGCCGGCCGCGGTAGATGTCCACCGTGCGCGGGCTCACGCCCAGCCGGCGGCCGATCAGCTTGCTGGTCTGCCCCTCCACCAGCAGCGCCGCGATCTCGCGCTCGCGGGGCGTTAGGTCGGCCGTGATCTGGCGCCGCGCCGACAGGTCCTCGAAGCTCCAGATGCCCTGGGCATGCGGGTGGGTCGGGTCGAGTGCGCGGCCGGTCACGTGGCACCAGAACAGCTCGGCCGTCCCGAGCCGGCGCATCACGCGGTCGTCCGCGTAGTGGCCCTCGGCGTCCAGGCTGGCGACGATGCGCTCGCCGGTGCGCTCGAACTCGGCGGCGCTCGGGTACATCACCGCAAAGCTGCGGCCGAGCAGCTGCTCGCGCGTGGTCTGGAAGATCTGCAGCACCCGCTCGTTGCAGTCGACGATCTGGCGCTGCACCGACAGCACCAGCCCGACCGGGGCGAACTGGAAGGCATGGCGGTAGTCGAGGGCGGCGGGTTCCACTTAGGCGATCTTGCGTAATCGACGGCTGAGGGCGGGCGATAGTACCCTTGCGCCCATTGTCAAACGCCAGGAGACGATGGCATGAACAAGGTGTACCCGAGCGCTGAGGAAGCGCTGCGCGGCGTCGTGAAGGACGGGCAGTTGCTGGCCGTGGGCGGCTTCGGTCTGTGTGGCATCCCGGAGGCACTGATCGCCGCGCTGCGCGACAGCGGTGTCAGGAACCTGACCGTGATCTCGAACAATGCAGGCGTCGACGGCTTCGGCCTCGGCCAGCTGCTGGAGACGCGCCAGATCAGGAAGATGATCTCGAGCTATGTCGGCGAGAACAAGGAGTTCGAGCGCCAGTACCTGGCCGGCGAGCTGGAGCTGGAGTTCACGCCGCAGGGCACGCTGGCCGAGAAGCTGCGCGCCGGCGGTGCCGGCATCCCGGCCTTCTTCGTGCGCACCGGCGTGGGCACGCTGATCGCCGAGGGCAAGGAGACGCGCGAGTTCGACGGCCACACCTACATCCTCGAGCAGGCCCTGGTGCCCGACGTGGCGCTGGTCAAGGCCTACAAGGCCGACAAGAGCGGCAACCTGGTGTTCCGCCGCACTGCCCGCAACTTCAACCCCGCGGCGGCGATGGCCGGCAAGCTCACGGTGGTCGAGGTCGAGCAGATCGTCGAGACCGGCGAGATCGACCCGGACGACGTGCACCTGCCCGGCATCTATGTGCAGCGCATCGTGCTGAACGCCCACCCCGAGAAGCGCATCGAGAAGCGCACGCTCTCTGAAAAGAAGGAGGCCTGACCATGCCCTGGACCCAAGACCAGATGGCCGCGCGGGCGGCCCAGGAGCTGGAAGACGGCTTCTATGTGAACCTCGGCATCGGCATCCCGACGCTGGTGGCCAACCATGTGCCGGCAGACAAGGAAGTCTGGCTGCAGAGCGAGAACGGCATGCTGGGCATCGGCCCCTTCCCGACCGAGGACGAGGTCGACGCCGACCTGATCAACGCCGGCAAGCAGACCGTGACCACGCTGCCCGGCTCCAGCATCTTCGGCAGCCACGACAGCTTCGCGATGATCC
Organism: Burkholderiales bacterium; assembly: GCA_003963075.1. GTDB lineage: Bacteria > Pseudomonadota > Gammaproteobacteria > Burkholderiales > Burkholderiaceae_C > Pelomonas. The sequence goes on along the minus strand of RXJV01000076.1, from coordinate 33,603 downwards.
GCGCCGGCAAGATCAACCTGAGCATCCTGGGGGCGATGCAGGTCAGCGGCAAGGGCGACCTGGCCAACTGGATGATCCCGGGCAAGATGGTCAAGGGCATGGGCGGCGCGATGGACCTGGTGGCCGGCGTCAAGCGCGTCATCGTGCTGATGGAGCACGTGGCCCGCAAGAAGGACGGCAGCGAGGACCTGAAGATCATCCCGGCCTGCACGCTGCCGCTGACCGGCGTGGGCGTCGTGGACCGCATCATCACGGACCTGGGCGTGTTCGACGTGACGCCCGCGGGCATCCGCGTCGTGGAGCTGGCCGAAGGCGTGACCCGCGAGTTCGCGCAGAGCAAGACCGGCGTGCCATTGCTGTGAAGTAAAGCTCACATTTGCTCACCAAAGATTGGGCTTCGACGGGTCGGCGCAAGCCGGCCCGTTTGCGTTGGGCGACGATGCCGCCTGCTCAGAGCGAGGATCCCATGCGCGCACCGCCAACGCCCGATACCGAGACCATCGCCGCAGCCGGCCCTACCGATCCGGACCCGATCGCCGGCCTTGCGGTGGCTGCCGCTGCAGCGTCCTTGCTGACTGCCTGTGGCGGCGGCGGCAGTGCCGGTGCCCCGCCCCCACCGCCGCCACCGCCTCCTGCGCTTCCCACCGATGCCGAGGCAGCGCGCTTCCTGACCCAGGCAGGCTTTGCGGCCAGCAGCGCCGACATCGCCACCGTCAAGGCGAATGGCTATGCGGCCTGGCTCGACGCGCAGTTCGCGCTGCCGGTCACCGACAGCCACTTCGACTGGATGGTGGCCAACGGCTACGCAACCGTCGACCACCGCAACGACTTCGGCGGGCTGGACAACACCATCTGGCGCAAGCTGCTGACCGCACCCGACACCCTGCGCCAGCGCGTGGTGCTGGCGCTGACCGAGATCTTCGTGATCTCGACGAACGGCCTGCCGATCGCGTGGCGGGGCTTTGCGGTTGCGGCCTACCTGGACATGCTGGAGCAGCGCGCCTTCGGCACCTACCGTGACCTGCTGGAGGCCGTGTCGCTGTCCAACGGCATGGGCGCCTATCTGAACATGCGGGGCAACCTCAAGGAGGATCCCAAGACCGGCCGCGTGCCCGACGAGAACTACGCCCGCGAGGTGATGCAGCTGCTGTCCATCGGCCTGTACCAGCTCAATGCGGATGGCAGCGTCAAGCTCGATGCCGGCGGCAAACCGCTGGAGACCTACACCCAGACCAATATCACCGACCTGGCCCGGGTGCTGACCGGCTGGGACGCCGACAGCGCGAGCGCCACCGACCCCGCCTTCCTGAAGAAGCCGATGGTCAACAACCCGGCCCGCTTCTCGCCCGGCGCCAAGAAGGTGCTGAATGTCGATGTGCCGGCCACCGCCGATGGCCCGGGCGCGCTGAAGATCGCGCTGGACACGCTGGCCGCCCACCCCAATGTCGGCCCCTTCATCGGGCGGCAGCTGATCCAGCGCCTGGTCACGAGCAACCCGAGCCCGGCCTATGTGGCGCGCATCTCCGCCGTCTGGGCTGACAACGGCAGCGGCGTGCGTGGCGACCTGAAGGCCGTGGTGCGCGCCATCCTGCTCGACACCGAGGCGCGCACGGTGCCGACCGGCGCCGGTGCCGGCAAGCTGCGCGAGCCGGTGCTGCGCTTCCTGCAGTGGGGGCGCACGTTCGGCGTCACGTCGGCCACCGGCCTGTGGAATATCGGCGACACGACCAACCCCGCCAACCGTCTCGGCCAGAGCCCGCTGCGCAGCCCGACGGTCTTCAATTTCTTCCGGCCTGGCTATGTGCCGCCGAGCTCGCAGCTGGGCAGCCGCGCCGTCACGGCCCCCGAGTTCCAGCTTTGCAACGAAAGCACCGTGGCTGGCTATCTGAACTTCATGCAGGGCGCCATTGCCAACGGTGTCGGCGAGGTCAAGCCCAGCTACACCGCCGAGCTGGCGCTGGCCGGCGACGCGCCGGGCCTGGTGGCCAATCTCGCGCTTCGCCTCGGCGGCGGCGGCATCTCGGCCGCCACCCAGTCCGTGATCAGCACGGCGGTCGCGACGATCGCGGCGACCACCGATGCCGGCAAGCTCAGCCGCGTGCAGGCCAGCATCCTGATGCTGATGGCCTGCCCGGAATACCAGATCCAGAAGTGAGGGGACGTCCATGAAGATCAACCGCATCCCCGAACTGCAGCGCCGCGAATTCCTGCGCCGTGCCTCGGCCCTCGGCGTGGCCGGCACGGCCGCGCCCTGGGCGCTGAACCTGGCGGCGCTGGGCGAGGCCGCCGCGGCCACCGCGCCGACCGACTACAAGGCCCTGGTCTGCGTGTTCATGTACGGCGGCAACGACTACGGCAACACCCTGGTGCCCTTCGACCAACCCAGCTACGACGCCTACGCCACCATCCGCCAGGCCCTGGCCACGCCGCGCGACCAGCTCGCGGCCACCGCGCTGGGCCTGGGCATCGGCGGCCGCCAGATGGCGCTGGCGCCGCAGCTCGGCAAGCTCAAGAGCCTGTGGGACGCCGGCAAGCTCGGCGTACAGCTCAACGTCGGCACGCTGGTGCAGCCCACCACGCTGGCCCAGTTCAAGGCCCAGAACGTGCCGCTGCCGCCCAAGCTGTTCTCGCACAACGACCAGCAGTCGGTCTGGCAGAGCAGCTCGCCCGAGGGTGCCACCACGGGCTGGGGCGGCCGCATCGGCGACCTGTTCCTGTCAGGCAACGGCACCTCGGCCTTCACCTGCATCAATGCCTCGGGCAATGCGGTGTTCATGGCGGGGCGGCAGGCAGTGCAGTACCAGGTCTCGACCAGCGGCGCGGTGCCGATCAATGCCATCCTGAAGCCGCTGTACGGCTCCCAGGCCTGTGCCACCGCGCTGCGCGGGCTGATCACGGCGAACGACCGCAGCCACTGGATGGAGGCCGACCTCAACACCGTCGTCAACCGCTCGGTCAACGCGCAGTCCAGCATCTCGACGGCACTCGCCAACGTGCCGGCGCTGCAGACCGTGTTCGACACCACCAGCAGCCTGTCCAACCAGTTGTTGATCGTCGCCAAGCTGATCGCCGCGCGCCAGGCCCTGGGCGCCACGCGCCAGGTCTTCTTCGTGTCGATCGGCGGCTTCGACCTGCACGACAACCTGGTGACCCAGCATCCCGGCCTGCTGACGGCCGTGAACGACGCGCTGGCCAGCTTCTACGCGGCCACGGTGGAGCTGGGCGTGGCCAACCAGGTGACGACCTTCACCGCCAGCGACTTCGGCCGCACGCTGACCAGCAATGGCGACGGCTCCGACCACGGCTGGGGCAGCCATCACTTCGTGCTCGGCGGCGCGGTCAGGGGCGGGCAGTTCTGGGGCAAGCTGCCCTCGGTGTCGGTCAATGGGCCGGACGACGTCGGGCAAGGGCGGCTGTTGCCCACGACCGCGGTCGACCAGCTCGGCGCCACGCTGGCCCAGTGGATGGGTGTCAGCGCCACCGACCTGCCGACGGTGATGCCGCAGATCGTCAACTACAGCCAGCGCGACATGGGCTACTTCTGAGTCGCCGTGCGACGGCCGGCGCTTGCCTAAGATGCGGGGAATGCGCCTTGACCTGAATGCACCCCTGCTGGCCGCCCTGGGCCTGGCCCTTGTGCTTCCCGCTGCCGCCCAGGCGGTGGACCAGCCCGAAGCCGCCACCACCCGCACCGCCCGCCAGGCCAGCTTGACGGCGCCTGCCAAACGTTTTGCTGCCACGGCGGCCAATCCGCTGGCGGCGGCGGCGGGTGTCGAGATGCTTGGTGCCGGTGGCTCCGCGCTGGATGCGGCGATCGCCATGCAGGCGGTGCTGGGCCTCGTCGAGCCGCAGTCCAGCGGCATCGCCGGCGGCGCCTTCCTGGTGCACTGGGACGGCCGCCAGGTGCAGGCCTTCGACGGCCGCGAGACTGCGCCGGCCGCCGCCACGCCGGCCTTGTTTTTGAAGCCCGACGGCCAGCCGCTGCCGATGCGCGACGCCATCCAGAGTGGCCTGTCCACCGGCGTGCCTGGCGTGCTGGCCATGCTGGCCGAGGCCCACCGTCAGCACGGCCAGCTGGCCTGGGCGCGCCTCTTCGAGCCGGCCATCCGGCTGGCCGAGCAGGGCTTCGCGATCAGCCCGCGGCTGCACGAGTTGCTGACCGGCGAGGCCGCCCTGCGCGCCGACCCCCAGGCCGGGCCCTACTTCTATGCGGCCGACGGCCAGCCCAAGCCGGTCGGCACGCTGCTGAAGAACCCGGCCTACGCCGCCGTGCTGCGCGGCATTGCCCAGCGCGGCCCCCAGGCCTTCTACGAGGGCGCGGTGGCCGAGGACATCGTGCGCCGGGTCAAGGGCCATGCCCGACCTGGCCTGCTGACGGCGGCCGACCTGGCCGGCTACCGCCCGCTCGTGCGGCCGCCGCTGTGCACCGACTGGCGCCGTTATCGCGTCTGCGGATTCGGCCCGCCCAGCTCCGGCCATCTGACGCTGATGCAGATCCTCGGCCTGCTCGAGACCCAGCCCGCCGCCCAGGCGGCGCCGGGCCTGACGGTGGACTGGCTGCATGCCTATGCCGAATCGGCCAAGCTCGCCTTTGCCGACCGTGCGCAGTACATCGGCGACCCGGCCTTTGTCAGCGCACCCGGCGGGGACTGGCAGAGCCTGCTCGCGCCGGCCTATCTGAAGCAGCGCGGCGCGCTGATCGGCAGCCAGGCCATGCCCACCGCGACCGCCGGCCGGCCGGCCGGGGTCAAGCAGGCGCTGGCGCCACAGGCCGAGCAGCCGGAACACGGCACCAGCCACATCAGCGTGGTCGACGCACGGGGGCGTGCGGTCTCGATGACCACCAGCGTCGAATCGGCCTTCGGCAGCCGCGTGATGAGCGACGGCGGCAGCGGCCTGGCCGGTGGCTTCATGCTCAACAACCAGCTGACCGATTTTTCGCTGCGGCCGGTCGGCGCCGATGGCCAGCCGGTGGCCAACCGTGTCGAGGCCGGCAAGCGCCCGCGCTCCAGCATGGCGCCCACGCTGGTGTTCGACCGCGACGGCCAGTTGCTGATGGTGGCCGGTTCGCCGGGCGGGCCGGTCATCATCCATTACGTCGCCAAGGTGCTCACCGGCGCGCTGGCCTGGGGCCTGCCGGCCCAGCAGGCGGTGGATCTGCCGAACTTCGGCGATTTCAACACCGGCCAGCTGATCGTCGAACCCGGCGCGCTGAGCGCCAATCAGCGCACGGAGCTGCAGGCGCGCGGTCATGTGGTCACGCAGACCGATCTGACCAGCGGTCTTCAGGTGCTGCTGAAGACCCGTGACGGCTGGACCGGCGGCGCCGACCCGCGGCGCGAGGGCGTGGTGCTGGGGCGTTGACCCCCCGATCCCAGGCGGCGGGCTGGCCGGCGGGCCGATCGCGCCGATAGACTGCAGACAGCGCGGGGGCGCGCATCGGAGCTGGCAGGGGCTTTTCATGCGGCGGTCTAAGCAGAGGTTCAGCAGCGGACTGTGCGCCACCGGGCTGCTGGCGCTGGCCCTGCTCGGGTCATCGGCGTCGGCCCAGACGGTGCGCGTCTGTGTCGACCCGGAACCGCCGCCCTGGACCTACTGGGTGCGCAACAGCCAGGGCCAACGCACCGACCGCATCGCCGGTTTCACGGTGGACCTGCTGCAGAGGGTGTTCGACCGCATCGGCCGGCCGGTGCAGATCCTGAGCAACCTGCCGTGGGCGCGCTGCCTGAAGATGGTCGCCGCCGGCGAAGTGGACTTCGTGGCCGATGCCTATCTTGACGACGAGCGGGCCCGCGTCTATGCCTACTCCATGGCCTACAACACCCTGACGCCGCAGGTGTGGTCGCGCCGTGATGCGCCGGTGTCGCCGCGCACGCGCGACGATCTGCGCGCGCTGCGCGGCTGCGGCATGCATGGGGCGAGCTATGCGCATTACGGCATCGACGCGGCCGAGCTCGACACCGGCGTGTCCAGCTACATCAAGCTGATCGAGAAGCTGCGGCGCGGCCGCTGCGACTATGTGCTCGAGGAGCTGGAGGTGCTGGCCGGCTTCTGGCAGCACCACCAGGACATGCTCGGCAAACGGGCCGATCTGGCCTCCATGCGTCCGGCCTGGGCCAGCGGTCCGACCAAACATCTGCTGACCCGCCGTGGCGGCCCGGCAGCGGGCCTGATCGGCGCGATCGACCGCGAGCTGCATTTGGCCATTCGCGATGGCACCGCCGGCAAGCTGTGGCGCCAGCATGCCGGCGAGTTGGTTTATCAGCCCTGAACGCCGGCGGTCTCAGCGCCGCGTCAGGCCCCAGGCGGCTGCCGCGGCCATGGCCGCAAACAGCAGGCCACTCCAGACCTCGTAGGGCAGGCCGATGAAGCGGTAGGCCGCAGCCTCGGCGCAGTTGGCGGTGATCATGAACACCGCCGGCCAGAGGTCCTCAAGGTCGAGCGCCGTGACGATCTTGTCGGCCAGGCCCATCGCGCAGGAGGCCGTCTGCGACGCCACCTCGTGCTGGAAGACCGCCGCCGTCAGGCCGGCCGCGCACAGCAGTAGCACCGCGACCAGGGCCGCCTGGCGCAACGCGCGCTGTGCCTGCACCAGCCAGCCCAGCAGCGCGAAGCCGCCCAGGACCAGGAAGATGCCGCGTTGCAGCACGCACCAGGGGCAGGGCTTGACGCCAAACTGGTGCTGGGCCACCAGCGCAACGCCGACGGCGGCGAAGCTCGCCACGGCCATGCCCGCCAGCGCACGGGCCGGCAGCTTGGAAGGCTGGATGAACATCAGCCGGTGATCTCGGCGATCAGTTCGATCTCGACGCAGGCGCCGAACGGGATCTGCGCGACGCCGAAGGCGCTGCGCGCATGCTTGCCGGCGTCGCCCAGCACCGTGGCCAGCAGTTCCGAGCAGCCGTTGGTGACCAGGTGCTGCTCGGTGAAGTCCGGCGTGCTGTTGACCAGGCTCATCACCTTGACGATGCGCACCTTGGCGAGGTCACCGGCGGCGGCCTGCAGCGTGCCGAGCAGGTCGATCGCGACCGCGCGCGCGGCCAGCTGGCCGGTGGCGGTGTCGACGTCCTTGCCAAGCTGGCCGACCCAGGGCTTGCCGTCCTTCTTGGCGATGTGGCCGGAGACGAACAGCAGATTGCCGGTGCGGGTGAAGGGCAGGTAGGCGGCGGCCGGCGCGGACAGCGGCGGCAGGCTGATGCCGAGCTCGGCGAGCTTGGCTTGGATGGCGGTAGAGCTCATGCGGGGAAGCGCGGTGGCGCGAGGAAAAAACCGCGGCATGCTACACCCCGGCCCCAATTCAAAGGGCGTGAGGAAGGGCATTGGCAAGGCAGCCGTGGGGAGCGCGGGAACTGGTGGCCGCCGGTCTGGCCTGGCTGGCGGGCCTGGCGCTGCTGCACCGCTGCGAGCGGCTGCCGACCACGCCGGAACTCGCGGCCCTCGCGCTGGCGGTGCTGCTGCTTGGCCTGCTGTCACGTCGGCACTGGCTGGCGTTGGCTGCCTGTGTCGCGCTGCTGGCCTTCACCCAGGGCGCTTTGCGTGCGCAATGGCGCATGACGCCCGAACTGCACCCGGCCTGGGAGGGGCGCGACCTGGTGCTCAGCGGCCGGGTGGATTCGCTGCCGATTGCGATCACCGGCCAGGGAGGGGTGCCCGGCTGGCGCTTTGAGTTCGCGGTCGAATCGGTGGGTCCGGCCGGTGCGGCCCTGCCGCCCGAGATCCCGCGGCGCCTGATGCTGCTGGCCTATGGCGGCGCGCAGGGCGGGACGGCGCCCGCCGCTGCCGCCCAGGCGTTCGCAGAGGCCCCGCCGATCAGCGCCGGCGAGCGCTGGCGCTTCACGGCCCGGCTCAAGCGCGCCCACGGCCTGAGCAACCCGGGCGGCTTCGACGCCGAGCTGTGGCTGTTCGAGCAAGGCCTGCGCGCCAGCGGCAGCGTGCGGCCGGGTGGCAGCGAGCGCCTGCAGGCGGCACCCTGGTGGGAGATCGACGCCGCCCGCCAGCGGCTGCGCACGGCCATCCGTGCCCACGTGGCCGATCCCGGCATGGCCGGCGTGCTCGCTGCATTGAGCCTGGGTGACCAGAACGCGATCAGCCATGCCGACTGGGGCCTGTTCCGCGACACCGCCGTGGCGCATCTGCTCAGCGTGTCGGGCATGCATGTCACGCTGTTTGCGTGGCTGGCGGCGGCCCTGCTCGGCCCGCTGTGGCGGCGCAGCACCTGGCTCTGCCTGCGCCTGCCGGCGCCGCTGGCCGCGCGCTGGTTGGGTGTGGCCGCCGCGCTGGGCTATGCGCTGTTCTCGGGCTGGGGGGTGCCGGCCCAACGCACGGTCGTGATGCTCGCCACCGTGGCCGGCCTGCAGACCCTCGGCCTGCGCTGGCCCTGGCCGCTGGTGCTGCTCGGCGCGGCCGTGGCGGTCACGGCGGCCGACCCCTGGGCCCTGATGCAGCCGGGCTTCTGGCTGTCCTTCGGCGCGGTGGGCCTGCTGATGGCGGCCGGCGGCGACACGTCGCGGACCTGGCGCGATCGACTGGCCGCCGCGCTGCGCACCCAGTCGATCGCGACGGTCGGCCTCGCACCGCTGAGCCTGATCTGCTTCGCCCAGCTGTCACTCGTCGGCCTGCTGGCCAATCTGGTGGCGATTCCGCTGATCAGCTTTGTCATCACGCCGCTGGCGCTGCTGGGCGGCCTGTTCGCGCCGCTGTGGTCCCTGGCCGCGCTGCTGATGCAGGGGCTGATGGCCTGGCTCAGGCTGCTGGCGGCCTGGCCGGCGGCGGTCTGGTGGCTGCCGGCGGCGCCGCTGTGGGCGCAGGGCCTCGCGCTGCTGGGCGCGGCGCTGATGGTGATGCGCCTGCCTTGGCGGCTGCGGCTGACCGGCCTGGCGATGACGCTGCCGCTGCTGTGGCCCGCGGTGCCACGCCCGCCGCCGGGTGAATTCGAGCTGCTCGCACCGGACATCGGCCAGGGCAATGCGGTGCTGATCCGGACCCAGGGCCATGCACTGCTGTTCGACACCGGCCCGGCCTATGCGCCGGGCGCCGATGCCGGCGAGCGTGTGCTGCTGCCTTTGCTGCGCTCCCAGGGCGTGCAGCGGCTGGACCTGCTGGTGCTCAGCCATCGCGACAGCGACCATGTCGGCGGCGCGGCAACGCTGATGCAGGCGCTGCCGGTGGCCGAACTGCGCAGTTCGCTGGAGTCGGGCCACCCGCTGTTGCACGCCGGCCCGCCGGCCCGGCGCTGCGAGGCCGGCCAGGGCTGGACCTGGGACGGCGTGCGCTTCGAGATGCTGCACCCGACGCCGGCGCACTACGAGGCCGGGCTCAAGCCCAACGACCTGTCCTGCGTGCTGCGCATCAGTTCGGCCTCGGGCCGGCGGGCGCTGCTGGCGGGCGACCTGGAGGCCGAGCAGGAGAGGCGGCTGGCGCAGCGCCACGGCGACAGCCCCGGCGACCTGCATGCCGATGTGCTGCTGGTGCCTCACCACGGCAGCAAGACTTCGTCCAGCGCCGAGTTCCTCGCGGCGGTGCGGCCGGCGGTCGGCATCGTGCAGGCCGGCTACCGCAGCCGCTTCGGCCATCCGGCACCGCCGGTGCTGGCACGCTACCAGGCGGCCGGCATCGCCGTGGTGTCCAGCCCGTCCTGTGGCGCCTGGCGCTGGCGCAGCGATGGCGGCGCCGCAAGCTGCGAGCGGGCGCTGAGCCGCCGCTACTGGAGCGACCGGGTCGCGCCGCCGATTGCGCCTGATGAGGTCACCGGGCCGGACTGGGAAGGCGGATAGCCGCTCAATCGGGGCGGGCTCGGCCTTGCGGAATCGGGTCGGCGCACTGGTCGGGCTCGTACATCCTGCCGCCGGGCGCGCGGCAGAAACGGCGCTGGTTCTTGTGCCGACCAAGGTGTCCAACCCCACGCAGTAGGCCCTCCCGGCGCACGGCGCCTCGGTGCCGGCACCTGCGGGCCATGCTGCGCATTCCGGAAGCAATCCAACCGTCGCCGGCTGGGCAGGAGCTGCTGTATCGTTGGGATGCGATGATTTGGTCGCATTGGCCGGTCGCAGTCTTCAGTTCGCCTCTGAACGCCCATGTCTACGCGCAAACCGCCCCAAATCACCTCCAGAAAGCAGCCAAAGCAGGCGCGGTCCGCTGGACTCGTGGCGTCCATCCTTGAGGCCGCCGTGCAGGTTCTCTCCAAGGAGGGGGCGAATCGCTTCACCACGGCGCGGGTGGCGGAGAAGGCCGGGGTCAGCGTTGGGTCGGTGTATCAGTACTTTCCGAACAAGGCATCGATCCTGTTCAGGCTGCAGACCGATGAATGGCGTGAAACGACACGCACGCTCAGCCGCATCCTCGAGGACGACAGGAAGCCTCCGCTTGAGAGGATTCGGGTTCTCGTGCACACCTTCATCCAATCGGAATGCGCGGAAGCCGACATGCGGGTGGCGCTGAATGACGCAGCGCCGCTCTACCGCGACGCGCCGGAAGCCGTGGAAGCCAAGTCCGCGGTCAACTCGACGATCAGCAATTTCATGAAAGAGGCGGCACCCGGAGCATCCGATGCGGCACGGGCCATCGCAGGCCAGCTGGTGCTCACCACGTTGAGCATGGTGGGGCATGACTTCTCCGCAAGTCCGCGCAAGGCATCGGAAATCAAGGCCTACTCCGATGCCGTAGCGGACATGTTCTGCGCCTACATCAGCAGCCTTGAAGCTGCGATACCTGACGCTGCTGAGAAAGTGCGGCCCAGGGGCCGCCGAGGGTCTTGATCAAATCGACACGAGTGGCGGCAACTCGTGGGTCATCCGACGCAACCTGAGCAGCAATCGCGACCAGCTCATAACAGGCCCGATCCAGGTCACGCGCGATGACAGCAACAGTGCCGGAGGGCGTGGCTGATTTCAGCCAATGCTGCCTTTGTGTTGGGGCTTGGACATCAGCAGGGCAATGGCCACGAAGGCCGAAAGGGCGACCGCCACGGCAGCGGCAAGGTAGACCGCATGGACGGTGTGGGCCTTTGCCAGCGCGCCGGCAGCGGGGCTCACAACACCCAGGGAGATGTCGAGAAATGCGACATACGCTCCCATCGCCAGGCTACGTGCCTGGGGCGGTGCGCGCCGCACAGCCTCGACGCCGAAACCCGGAAATGCGAGCGAGTAGCCGAACCCGGTGATTGCCGCCCCGACGTAGGCCGACAGGGCGGAGCCTGCCTGCCAGATGAGCAGCAGGCCAAGCGCTTCGATGACAACGCAGACCAGTGCCACCTTGGCGCCACCGATCTTGTCGGGCAGGTGGCTGAAGAGGATTCGAGCGCCGATGAAAGACACGCCGAATGCCGTGAACGCAAGCGCCGAGTCTCCCCACTGCTTGTCCGCGAACAACAGCGCAATGAATGCGGTGATGACGCCGAAGCCCACGCTGCACAGCGCGAGCCCCGTGCCTGGGCCGCTGACTGCTCGAAGCACCGAGTAGAAGGGCGTGCGGCGGCTCGCGAGCGGAGGCACCGTCGGCACCCGTGCGATGACGGCGAAGGCCAGTGCTGGGATGGTCACTACCGCGGCGCACACACCCGCAAATCCGTGGCTGGCGTTCAATGCAACACCCAGCGGTGCCCCGACAGCGAACGCCCCGTAAATGGCGGTGCCGACCCAAGCCATGACCTTGCCGGTGTTCTGCGGTCCGACGAGTCCGATGCCCCAGCCGATGGCGCCGGTGACAAGCAGGCTTTCACCGACGGCCAGCAACAGCCGACCGGCGACGAGGACCCATGTGGACGCCGCAGGGTTGGTCAGCAGCGCGAGCGAGAGCAGGTAGACGATGCCGGAACCTGCGGCCAGGCTCAAACCGAGCTTGACCGCTCGATTCGTTCCTTTCAGGTCCGCGAAGTTGCCTGCCCAAGCGCGTGACAAGAGCGCCGCGGCGAACTGCGAGCCGATGACAAGGCCCACGATCAGTTCGTCCCTGTGCAGTGTGTGGTGCACGTGCAGCGGGAGCACCGGCAATTGGATGCCGATGGTCAGGAACCCGACGAACACGGTCAGTGTGAGCGGCAGCAGCTTGAGGAAGACGTTGCTGCCGGCTTGCCCGGTGGAATCGCGGGGCGGCGCATCAATGTGGCGGGTCATGTTTTCTCGGAGGAAGGATGGGCGCGGCAGCTGCAACTGAAGGTCCTGCAACTGACGCAATGTGACGAATGTTTCGCGTTCAATAATACGAGCCAACCGTCGCATTCGCTATTCGCGTTCCGCGATTGCAGCGCCGAGCATGGCGCTGGGCGTCATGCTTCTCTGGCGGAGGCTGTTGGCACAGAACCCAAGCAGGTCCGTCGTCGACCGTTCAAGGCTCCGGGGATCGCATTTCGAGGGATGCTGGCCACCGTTTCGACGGTGCAGGGCCGCGTCGGTTGCTTGCCCGGCCGCCGCGTGCTCAGCGTGGCGCCGGGGCGCGGCGCGCCCTCACGGCCTGGCCAAGCTCGATGACGGCCATCGCGTAATAGGCCGACCAGTTGTAGCGCGTGATGGCCCAGAAGTTCTCGGTGCCGAGCCGCACGGTGGCGGGCATGTGGGGCCCGTTCTGCAACTCGATCACGGCCAGCGGCCCGTCATGGTCGCGCGCGGCTTCGGACAGTGTGGCGCCTTCGGCTAGCAGCTCGGCGGCGCTGAAGTGCGGCCGGATGTCCGGTGCCAGCAGGCGCCGGCGCGACAGCGGGTCGGCCGGCAGCTGCACCGTGTAGTGGGTCGTCTGGGCGGGTTTCCAGCCCTGCTCGGCGAGGTAGTGGGCCACGCTGCCGATCGCGTCCGCCGGGCTGGCGAACAGGTCGATGCGGCCGTCGCCGTCAAAGTCCACCGCGTACTGGCGCCAGCTGCCGGGCATGAACTGCGGCAGGCCCAGCGCGCCGGCATAGCTGCCGCGCACCTCGGCGGGGTCCAGCCCGTTGTCGCGGCAGAGCCTCAGGAACTCGGCCAGCTCGCGCCTGAAGAAGGCCTGGCGCTCGGCGGCGCGCGGGTGCTCGGCGGGGAAGTCGAAGGCCAGCGTGGCCAGCGCGTCCAGCACCTTGAAGCCGCCGGTGATGCGGCCATAAAAGGTCTCGACGCCGAGGATGCCGATGATGATCTCGGCCGGCACGCCGTACTGGCTTTCGGCCCGGGCCAGCGCGGCTTCGTGCTCGGCCCAGAAAGCCAGGCCGGCGTCGATGCGCCGGCTGTCGATGAAGCGCTCGCGGTAGGCTGCCCAGGTCTTGGCGGCGCCCGCCGGCGCCGGCAGGATGAGCTGGCGCACGCGCGGCAGGTCCAGGGCCTGGGCCAGCAGGTCGCGAAGCGCGGTGGCATCCCAACCGGTGTCGTTCGCCAGCGTGTCGGCAAAGGCGACCAGTTCGGGGCGTGGGCCCAGCGGCTGAGGGGGCGGCTCAGAACGGGCGTGGCGGGGGGCCGCCTGGGCGCTCAGGGCGGCCGTCAGGGTCAGGGTTGCCAGCAGGGCGGTCGGCGGGTTCAGCAATCGGGACGTCGGCGTTTTCACGCGCGCAGCATACGGGCCGCAGCGCGCAGTTCGGCCCAGTCCGGCGCAGCGCCTGCGAGCGCATAACGCGAGCGTTCCAGGCGCTCCAGCCACTGGGCGGCGGGTTCGGCCCTTTGGCCGAGCTGGCTGCGCAAGGCCAGCGCCCAGGCCGCCGGGCTCTGATGGGCGGCCAAGGCCACGCCCGAGGGCGCCAGCAGCGCGAGGATGCGCGCCCGCTGGCGGCTCCAGGCGTCGTGTGGCCGGCTGCTCCAGCGTATCCACGCCGCCGAGGCCAGCGTCGCGGCCAGCAGCACCATGGCGATCAGCCGGCCCAAGGCGGCCCAATCGGGCTGTTCGATGCCCAGCTGCTTCATCAGGTCGAACTGGTTCTGCCGCGAGTAGTTCAGCACCAGCTGCTGCCAGCGGTTGTTGACCGTCTCCCAACCGCCGCGCAGCGCGCGCCACAGCGTCGGGTTGAGCTGACCGATGACGCCCGGCTGCGGCTGCAGCGCCAGGCCCTGGATGACGCGGTTGGGCGCGACGGCGGCGGTGGGGTCGCTGCGCACCCAGCCCTGGCCCTCCACCCAGAACTCGGCCCAGGCGTGGGCGTTGGCATTGCGCACGACGAAGTCGCCGTCCTGCGGCTCGGCATCCCAGCCCTGGAAGCCGGTGACGATGCGGGCCGGCACGTCCATGGCCCGCATGATCACCACGAAGGCCGACGCAAAGTGCTCGCAAAAGCCGAGCCGGCGGTCGAACCAGAACTCGTCGATCAGATGCGGCGAGCTCTCACCGTAGCGGCCCGGGGACAGGGTGTAGAGGAAGTCCTGCTCGCGGATGTGCTGCAGCACCGCCGCTGCCAGGGCCCGGGCGCGCGGGCCTGCTTCCAGCGCGGCAAAGCGGGGCTGGCGGGCCAGTTCGGCAGCCCAGCCGAGGGTGCGCGGGTTGAAGCCGGCGGGCAGCTCGGCGTCGGTCTGCTGCTGCAGCCGGTTGCGCCCCTCGCCGGCCTGCCAGCGCGGGTGGGCGGTGGCCGTCAGCCGCAGGCGCTCGGTGATCGGGCGGGGCGACAGCCATTGCAGCTCGGGGCCGCGCACCAGGGTCAGCTCGGGAAGCGCCAGCTCGCTGCCGACCGCACCGGGGCTCATCTCCAGCAGCGGCAGCACCGGGATGCGCAGCGGCTCCAGCGTGATCTGGTAGCGCAGGCTGGGGCCCAACGTGGTGAGGTCATCGCGCCCGCGCAGCCAGACCTGGCTGAGGCGGCCGTCGGGCGCCCGCCAGGTCTTGCCGTCGAAGCGGGTCAGCACCGGGCCGCGGAAATAGCGCTGGTCGGGCGGCGGTGGCGGGCCGTCGAACCGCAGCCGCATCGCGATGCCGTCATCGTTGGCGATCTCGTTCATTGCGCCGAACTCGAGCTGGTTGGACAGCCCGGTGCGGCCGATGGCCTCGGTCGGCACGCCCCACAGCGGCGCGATGCGCGGGAACATCACGAACAGCAGCACCATCACCGGCAGGCCCAGCGCCGTGGTGCCGGCGGCGCGGCGCGCGGCGATGCCGATGCTGGGCAGGCCCGTGGGCATCTGGGCCAGCACCACCGCCGCCAGCAGCGCCCACAGCGAGACCAGGGACCAGGCCGCCGTCAGCAGCGACTGCGAGTACAGGAACTGCGTCAGCACCAGGAAGAAGCCGAGGAAGAACACGACGAAGGCGTCGCGCCGCGCGCGCAGCTCCAGGGTCTTGAGCGCCATCAGCACCGCCAGCAGCGTGATGCCCGCCTCGCGGCCGATGAGGGTGCGAAAGCTCAGCCAGGTCAGGGCCGTGCACGCGGCCACCACCACCAGCAGCCACCAGCGGCTCGGCAGCGGGCGCTGCCGCCAGGCGATCTGGCCGCGCCACAGCAGCACCAGGCCGGTCAGGCCCGTGGCCCAGGCGGGCAGGTGGGCCATATGCGGCGCGACCACGGCACTGATGACGCCGAGCAGGAAGAAGCTGTCGCGCGCATCGCGCGGCAGCCGGGCCCAGGCGGCGGCCAGGCGGCTCATGCGGCCACCTCGGCCAGCGCTTGCAGGCAGGCCTGGCGGTGGGCGGGGCCCAGCGATGCCCCCAGCTCACGGCCGGGCAGACGCAGGCCGTAGGGCTGGCCCAGGCGCTCGGCGGCCAGCACCCAGGCGGTCAGGCGCGACAGCCGGGCCTCGATGTCGCGGCCGGCGGTGTCGCGCCAGTCCAGCCACAGGTCGCGTGCCAGCGGCGCTTCCGTCTCGCGCACCCACGGCGCCAGGCCCTGGTCCAGCGCGAGGGCGGACTTGCGCCACAGGATCTGCTTCAGCGAGTCGCCGCGGCGGTAACTGCGCACGCCGGCAAAGTCGGTGCCCGTGGTGGACAGGCGGCTGCCGGCGGCGTCCGCACCGCCGGCATCGGCCTGGGCCGGGAAGGGCGGCGGCGTAGGCTCGGCGCGCGGGTAGACCCAGACCCGGCTCGCCGGCCGCCAGTAGCTCCAGGCGCGAAAGAATCCGAGCGGAAAGCGCGTGGTGATCACCAGCCTGGGCAGGGCGCACAGGCCGCGCCGGCTGGCGGGCAGGCGCAGGCCCAGCACCGCGTGGCCCAAGGCCGGCACGTCGACCCAGGCCGGCTCGGTGAGGCCGTCCTCCAGCTGCGCGCTGACGGCGATGCCGAAGCGCGCGCCGCCCGGGTTGTGCAGGCGCAGCTCCAGCGCGTAGTCGTCACCCGCGTGCACGCCCTCGGGCGCCCGCAGGTCCATCTGCAGGCCGCGCAGATTCGCGTGGGTGGTGTGCATGGACGCCAGGCCCGCGCCGGTCAGCGCAAAGGTGAGCGCATAGCCCAGGCTCAACTGCTCGTTGATGCTGGCCAGCAGCAGCACGCCCAGCGTGCCGCAGAAGGCCAGCCCGGCCAGCGTCGGCACGATGTAGACGTTGCGCTGGGTGGTGAGGTGGACGTCGGCGGCGGGCTGGCGGGCCTGCCACCAGGCTTGCCAGCGTTGGCGAGCCAACTGCAGAGGGTTCATCGGGTGGATGTTGCCTGCACAGCGGAGTCCGTCGCCAGCGCCTGCCTTTCGGCCTTGGCAATCAACTGGCTGACCCGCGCCACCGTCAGGCCCAGTTCGGCAGCCATCGCCGTCATCGTCAGCCCGCTCTCCGTGTACGCGCGGTACAGCGCTTGTTCGCGGCTGCCGCACTGTGCCAGCCAGTCGGCCAGGCTGCGTGTGGAACTGCGTTGCGCCTTGGGCACCGGGGCGCTGCGTTTGGCGCTGGGCAAGGCGGCCTCCAGCATGCGCCCGACGAACTGGTCGTCGCCCAGATAGATCTGCCGGTTCAGGCTCTCGGCCCACAGCGCCACACCGGCGCCTGCGGCGACGAGTTCGGTATACAGGCGCTGCGCGCGATCACGGTCGGCGTCGGTCTCGGCGTCTCGCCCCAGCAGGTAGGCCCACAAGTCGCCGCTGCCGAGCCAAGCCGGCACACTGGATTGGCCCACATGGGCGCGGTAGCTCGACCACGGCCAATCGCCTGCGCCCGCCACCATGCCGGCCCTGACCGGATTCAGCTCCACATAGCGGCAGACCTCCAGCAGATAGACCTCCCGGTCCACCAGGATGGCCTTGAAGCGCCCCTGGAACAAATGCCCGACCTTGCCGTGCCGGCGGTTGAACGCTTGCGTGTAGACGCCGTTGATGTGGCGCATCAGCGCCGAGAGGTTGGCTTGGCCGGTGTGCAACACGAAGTGGTAGTGGTTGCTCATCAGGCAATAGGCCAGCACTTGTGCATCAAACCGTGCCATGCCCTGGGCCACCACCGCCAGCAATCGGGCGCGGTCGGCGTCATCCACAAAGATGTCCTCGCGCCGGTCACCGCGTGAGGTGACGTGATACAGCGCGCCGGGGAACTCGATGCGGAGGGGGCGAGACATGGGGGAAATCTAGCCGATCAGCGGCGGGAGTGGGGGTTTATATTTGAGACCTGACCCCAAATTCCTAGGTGTTGATGCCAATCCGCCGCCGGAAGTCGGCGCACTGGCCTACCTCCATAGGGCGACGCCGAAACTCAAGACGACCAACGGAGGAATGACGACAGCCATCCATGAGATGCGCGTCGTAACGGTAGGCCGCGTCTTGTCACGGCGTTGCGCTATCACCATAAGCGCCAGCCCAATCGCCAGGCCGACACACGCCCCAGTTACGAATCCCCATCGCATCAAGAGCGTTTCAACGACGTATCGGGCGTCTGGCGAGCCAGCAATCTCGTCTGGCGTCAAGGCGCGCCAACCCATCAGCTTGCTGCCAATCCAAAGCGCGAGTGCACAAATCAGCGCCTGAGCACCGAGCGCAATCCTCAGAACGCTGCGCGTCATTTCCCGCACCCGCATGAGTTCTTAGCTCCGTCAATCTTCGAGCGGTTCTTCGCGGTCCGTGCATCTGCCTGAGCCTTCGCCTCTCGCTCACTTTTCGGGCTATCTCGGTTGTAGAAGCTCTGCTTGTCGTAATGCCACGACTCATGAACGATGGTGTTGTAAAGGTCAACACGCTGGGCCGCGGAAAGAGTGCCACCGTAAATTTTGGAGTTGATGACCGGCGTACTCCACGGCCACGTGTTGACGTACCCCGCAACGGTGTCGGTCTGCCCCAGAGCATCCCGAATCACTTCCATCGACGGATTTGGAATGTTCATATCCGGATTCGTAGCGCGGGCAAGGGCGGTCATGTCGTCGACATCGAAAATTCGGGGTCAGGTCTCAAATATTAAGTCCCAACCCCACACCAACTCAATCACGGCAACGCCACCGCCTCCACCATCGCCCGCACCTGCTCCCTCGCCCCGCGCCCTGCACCTGCCCGAGGCTGGAGGCGATGCGCAATGGTCTGCGGCAGGATGGCCTGTACATCGTCCGGCGATACATAGTCGCGCCCCTGCAGCAGCGCCCGTGCCCGTGCGGCGCGCAGCACGGCCAGGCAGGCGCGGGGCGACAGGCCCTCGACAAACCACTGGCCCGAGCGCGTCGCGGCGATCAGGGCCTGCAGATAGTCCAGCAGCGCGGGCGAGGCATGGATGTGGCGCACGGCCTGCTGGGCTGCCACCAGCTCGGGCGGTGTCATCACCGGCTGCAGGGCCTTGAGCAGCTCGCGGCTGTCTTCGCCCATCAGCAGCTCGCGTTCGGCGGCGGCGTCGGGGTAGCCGAGCGAGATGCACATCAGGAAGCGGTCCAGCTGCGACTCGGGCAGCGGGAAGGTGCCGAGCTGCTCGCTGGGGTTCTGCGTGGCGATGACGAAGAACGGCTCGGGCAGCGGGTGGCTGACGCCTTCGATGCTGACCTGGTGTTCCTCCATGGCCTCCAGCAGCGCGCTCTGGGTCTTGGGGCCGGCGCGGTTGATCTCGTCGGCCAGCAGCACCTGGGCGAACACCGGGCCGGGGTGGAAGGCAAACCCTTGTTTCTCGCGCTCGTAGACGGAAACGCCCAGCAGGTCGCTGGGCAGCAGGTCGGCGGTGAACTGCAGGCGCGAGAACTTCAGGCCGAGCGAGATGGCCAGGGCGTGGGCCAGCGTGGTCTTGCCGACGCCGGGCAAGTCCTCGATCAGCAGATGGCCGCCGGCCATCAGGCAGGCCAGAGAATCGGCGATCTGGGCCGGCTTGCCCTTGATGACCGTGCTAATCTGGTTTTGGAGGGCGCCGAGTTGCCCAGCCAGCGTGCGTGATGTGGCTTGCGTCATGAGGCTGGACCATAGCAAGAGACAAGCGCTTCATGCCCACTGCCTACTTCAATCCCCCCGAATGCCGCCGCCATGACATGGGCGAGGGCCATCCCGAGTGCCCGGCCCGGCTGGCGGCCATCGACGACTGGTTGATCGCCTCCGGCCTGGACCCGGCGCTGGAGCATTTCGATGCCGGCCCGGTCGACCTCAAGGACGTGGAGCTGGCGCATACCCATGGCTATGTCGCCGAGATCGGCGCGCTGCTGCGCGACTGCGCCGAATCCGGCGGGCGCCGCGCGGTGGACCCCGACACCTCGGCCAACGCTCACACCTGGGCGGCGGTGCTCGCCGCAGCCGGCGCTGCCGTGCGCGCGACCGATGTGGTCATCGATGGCCGGGCCGACAACGCCTTCTGCGCGGTGCGCCCGCCGGGCCACCATGCCACGCGCGACCAGAGCATGGGGTTTTGCTTCTTCAACAACGTGGCGATCGCGGCACGGCATGCGCTGGACGTGCGCGGCCTGAAGCGCGTGGCCATCGTCGACTTCGATGTCCACCATGGCAATGGCACCGAGGACATCATCGCCGGCGACGACCGGGTGCTGATGGTCAGCCTGTTCCAGGATCCGCTCTACCCCTACAGCGGCGCGGTGCCCAAGGGCACCAATATGGTCAATGTGCCGATCCCGCCCTATACGCGCGGCGGCGAGGTGCGCGAGGTGGTCGAGGCCATGTGGCTGCCGGCTCTTGAGCGCTTCAAGCCCGACATGATCTTCGTGTCGGCCGGCTTTGACGCCCATCGCGACGATGACCTCGGCCAGCTCGGGCTGGTTGAGGCCGACTATGAGTGGATCACCCTCAAGCTCAAGGCGGTGGCCGAGCGCCATGCGCGGGGCCGCATCGTGTCCGTGCTGGAAGGGGGCTACAACCTGCACGCTCTCTCACGCAGCGTTGGGGTCCATCTGCGCGCGCTTGCCGATCTCTGAAATCTCATGCACCAACCTCTGAGCCTGAATGAACTGCAGGCCCTGCTGGGCCGCGCCTTCAGCGCGGCCGCGCTGGGCGAGTGGATGCTGCTGCTGGCCAGCCTGCTGCTGGCCGGCCTGGTCAGCGCCGTGCTCTCGAGGGCGCGCGAGAACCGGCCCTTCAGTGTGCTGTTCGGCAAGCGTCTCATCGACGGGGCGCTGTTGCCGCTGCTGGCCGTCGGCTTTGCGCTGGCGGCGCGGCGGCTGCTGCCGGTCTTCGGCCTGAGCCCGGCGCTGTTCAAGCTGGTGCTGCCCCTGCTGGTGTCGCTGGCGGCCATCCGGCTGGTGGCCCGGGTGCTGGCGGCGGCCTGGCCGGCGTCGACCGTCATCAAGGGCGTGGAGCGCCTGGGCTCATGGCTGGTCTGGCTCGGCGCGGTGCTCTGGATCACCGGGTTGTGGCCGGTGATGATGGATGAGCTGGACGACATCGGCTGGAAGGTCGGCAGCGTCCACCTGACGCTGCGCAACATGATCGAGGGCGGCCTGACCGCGGTGCTGGTGCTGGTGCTGGCGCTGTGGATTTCGTCTGCCATCGAGTCGCAGCTGCTGCGCCGCGAGTCGCTGGACCTGTCGATGCGCAAGATCGCGGCCAACGCGGTGCGCGCGGTGCTGCTGTTCATCGGCTTGCTGCTCGCGCTGTCGGCCGCCGGCATCGACCTGACGGCGCTGGGCGTGCTGGGCGGCGCGCTGGGCGTGGGCCTGGGCTTTGGCCTGCAGAAGCTGGCGGCCAACTATGTGAGTGGCTTCGTGATCCTGGCCGAGCGCTCGCTGCGCATCGGCGACATGGTCAGGGTGGACGGCTTCGAGGGGCGCGTCAGCGACATCAAGACGCGCTACACCGTGATCCGCTCGCTGGCCGGCAAGGAAGCCATCGTGCCCAACGAGCTGCTGATCACGCAGCGCGTCGAGAACTCGTCGCTCGCCGACCCCTGCGTGTTGCTGTCGACGACGGTGCAGGTGCCCTACGACTGCGATGTGGAGGCGGTCATGGGCGCGCTGACGGCGGCCGTGGGCGAGGTGCCGCGGGTGCTGAGCGAGCCCGGGCCGATCGCGCAGCTCAGCCAGTTCCAGCCCGATGGCGTCGAGCTGACCGTCCATTTCTGGATCAAGGACCCTGAGAACGGCGGTGGCGGCGTGCGCTCCGACGTGAACCTGGCCATCCTGCGCACGCTGCGGGCGCTGCGGGTCGAAATTCCCTACCCGCAGCGGGTCATCCACCAACGCGGGCCGCTGCCGGTGGCCGGCCCGGTCAACGCATCGGGTGGGCCTTGAAGAACTGCCAGACCACGGCGCTGGCGTCGACCTCCGCGCGCGGCCACACATGGCCCATGCGGTCGACGCGCAGCAGCCGCACCTCGCTGCCGTCCGAGCAGCCGGCGTAGCGGACCACGGCCAGCGGGGCCGGTTGCGCGTCCTGCTTCAGCTGGGGCTGACAGCGGTTGTGCATCGCCCAGCCGGCCAGCGCCTCGGGCACGCTTTCGACCCATTCGGCACCGCGGTCGCCATGGCCCTCGTAGGGGTTGGTCAGGTCGGCCAGGCCATGCACCGCGAGTACCGGTACTGCACGCCCGCCGCAGGGCCCGAACCAGCGCAGCCCGCCGACCGGCGCGATGGCCGCGATGCGGTCGTTCAGCCGGCAGCCGAGCAGCGAGGACATGCGTGCGCCGCCGGAGAAGCCGGTGGCGTAGACGCGGGCTGGGTCGATGCAGGTGCGCGCCGCGATGTCGTCGAGCACGTCGATGACGTATTTCAGGTCGTCGGCGCGTGCGGACGACACCGGCACGTTCCAGCGCGAGTCTTCGGCCTGCAGGGTCGCCACCGCAAAGCCCTCGCGGGCGGCCAGGGCCTCGAAGCCGGACTCCTTGGCGCGGGCGGTGGCGTTGCCGCCGCTGGGGTGCAGGTCGATGACCAGCGGCAGCCGGGCCTGGCCCGCGGCGCTGGCGGGCACGAAGAGCCGGTAGATGCGCTGGCGTCCGCCCGAGGGCAGCTCACGCATCTCGCCCTGAACCGGCGTGAGCGCACAGGCGGCGGGCGCCTGCGCATGGCCGGTGGCCGACAGGCTGCACAGCAGCACGAGAAGGGCGGTGGTGCGTGTCAGGAGCATGGGGTGCAGGAGTGGGTGCCGGCACCGCGAGCCGGCGGCCGCGAATCGTGAAGCATTGTGGAGCCGATGCATACATTTCCCACACGATCGGCCCGCAAGATGGCGTCCACCTCAACCCCTGATGGAGCCTCACGATGAAGACCCGCCTGTTCCTGAGCCTGCTGCTCGCTGCGGCCGGAGCCCAAGCCCAAGCCCAAGCCCAACCCCCGAGCGGCCCGCCGCCCGCAGGCGAACACCGCGGCCCGCCGGCCGAGGCGCTGACCGCCTGCAAGACGGCCAAGGCCGGCGCCGACTGCAGCTTCACCCACCGGGGCCGCGCGCTGACCGGCACCTGCGGTGCGCCCGACGGCCGGCCGCTGGCCTGCCGGCCCAAGGACATGCCGCCCCCGCCGCCGGCCGGTGCATCGGCGCCGGCGCGTTGATCGGGCGCAGCGGATCAGGCCGCGGTGACCGGGATGGCCACCGCCTTGCCCGAGGCGATGCGCTGCTGCCAGTCGGCCGGGCCGGTGATGTGGGCGCTGGTGCCGCTGGCGTCCACCGCCACGGTCACCGGCATGTCGACCACGTCGAACTCGTAGATGGCCTCCATGCCAAGGTCTTCGAAGCCGACGACCTTGGCCCCCTTGATCGCCTTGCTGACCAGGTAGGCGGCGCCGCCGACGGCCATCAGGTAGGCGCTCTTGTGCTTCTTGATCGACTCGATGGCCACCGGGCCGCGCTCGGCCTTGCCGACCATTGCGATCAGGCCGGTCTTGGCCAGCATCATCTCGGTGAACTTGTCCATGCGCGTGGCCGTCGTGGGGCCGGCCGGGCCCACCACCTCGTCGCGCACCGGGTCCACGGGGCCGACGTAGTAGATGACGCGGTTGGTGAAGTCCACCGGCAGCGGCTCGCCCTTGGCCAGCATGTCCTGGATGCGCTTGTGGGCCGCGTCGCGGCCGGTCAGCATCTTGCCGTTCAGCAGCAGGGTGTCGCCGGGCTTCCAGCTCGCCACCTCGGCGGGCGTGAGCGTGTTCAGGTCGACGCGCTTGCTCTTGTTGTAGTCCGGCGCCCAGTGCACATCGGGCCACAGGTCCAGGCTGGGGGCGTCGAGGTAGCTCGGGCCGCTGCCGTCCAGCACGAAGTGGGCATGCCGCGTGGCTGCGCAGTTCGGGATCATCGCGATCGGCTTGCTGGCGGCGTGGGTGGGGAAGGTCTTGATCTTCACGTCCAGCACGGTGGTCAGGCCGCCCAGGCCCTGCGCGCCGATGCCTAAAGCGTTGACCTTCTGGTAGAGCTCGATGCGCAGCTCTTCGAGCTTGTTCTGCGGGCCGCGCTGCAGCAGCTCGTACATGTCGATGTCTTCCATCAGCGCCTGCTTGGCCAGCAGGGCGGCCTTTTCGGCCGTGCCGCCGACGCCGATGCCCAGCATGCCCGGCGGGCACCAGCCGGCGCCCATGGTCGGCACGGTCTTGAGCACCCAGTCGACGATGTCGTCGCTCGGGTTGAGCATGTAGACCTTGCTCTTGTTCTCCGAGCCGCCGCCCTTGGCCGCGACGATCACGTCCACCGTGTTGCCGGGCACCAGCTCCATCTGCACGACGGCGGGGGTGTTGTCCTTGGTGTTCTTGCGGGCAAAGATCGGGTCGTCCAGCACGCTGGCGCGCAGCTTGTTGTCCGGGTTCAGGTAGCCGCGGCGCACGCCCTCGTTGACGGCGTCCTCGATGCTGCCGCTGAAGCCCTCCCAGCGCACGTCCATGCCGATCTTCAGGAAGACGTTGACGATGCCGGTGTCCTGGCAGATGGGCCGCTTGCCCTCGGCGCACATGCGGCTGTTGGTCAGGATCTGCGCGATGGCGTCCTTGGCGGCGGGCGAGGCCTCGCTCTCGTAGGCGCGGGCCAGGTGGGCGATGTAGTCGGCCGGGTGGTAGTAGCTGATGTACTGGAGGGCGGCAGCAACGCTGTCGACGAGGTCTTGCTGGCGGATCGTGACGGTCATGGCGGAGTCGGGTGAGGTGGACTACGGCAGGGATTATCCGGCGACCGCGCCAGGATCAATGCTTGTGCTCGGGGGCGGGCAGCAGCCGGTCCGTGTAGGCAATGGCCATGGCCGACAGCAGGAATGCGACATGGATCAATGTCTGCCACAGCAGGGTCTTCTCGCCGTAGTTGTCGGCGTTGATGAAGGTCTTGAGCAGGTGGATGGAGCTGATGCCGATGATGGCCGTGGCGAGCTTGACCTTCAGCACCGAAGCGTTCACATGGCTGAGCCATTCGGGCTGGTCCGGGTGGCCGGCGAGGTCCATGCGCGAGACAAAGGTCTCGTAGCCGCCGACGATGACCATGATGAGCAGGTTCGAGATCATCACCACGTCGATCAGGCCCAGCACCACCAGCATCAGGATGGTCTCGTTGAGCTTGGCGATGGGCTCGTAGCCGACCACGTCGCCCGCGGCATCCTTGATCGCAGCGCTCTTGTAGCCAATGCTCTTGACCAGCATCTCGA
The DNA here is from genome assembly GCA_003963075.1 of Burkholderiales bacterium. Taxonomy (GTDB): domain Bacteria; phylum Pseudomonadota; class Gammaproteobacteria; order Burkholderiales; family Burkholderiaceae_C; genus Pelomonas. The sequence goes on along the minus strand of RXJV01000076.1, from coordinate 8,812 downwards.
GCGCATGTTGGTCGCCGAAGGCGGCCTCGATCAGATGCACCAGCTCGGTCCAGAACTGGAACACGTAGACGGCCTGTGCGGCGATCAGCCCGAGGTACAGCGGCAGCTGCAGCCAGCGGCTGGCGAAGATCAGGCGGGGCAGGGGGCGCAACTGGGGGTCGGGGCGCATGGGCGGCTCGGGAACAACGGCGCCGGATTGTGACCCATGTCACGCCGTCAGGGCATCGTCAGTCGTTCCGTGCACAGTGCATCGCAAGTCAATTTTCAGGAGATCGTCCATGAGCACGCTGAACACCTACGCCCCCAGCGCCGACTGGGTTGCCCAAGCCCATGTCAAGGGCGAAGCGGGCTATGCGGCGCTGGTGGCCGAGGCCGAAGCGGACTACGCCGGCTACTGGGCGCGCCTGGCCCGCGAGCTGCTGAGCTGGCAGACGCCGTTCACCAAGACCCTCAACGACAGCGAGGCGCCGTTCTTCAAGTGGTTCGAGGACGGCAAGCTCAATGTCTCCTACAACTGTCTGGACCGGCATGTGGAGGCGGGCAAGGGCGGCAAGACGGCGCTGATCTTCGAGGCGGATGACGGCGCCGTCACGACCGTGACCTATGCCGACCTGCTGGCGCGCGTGAGCCAGCTGGCAAATGCGCTGAAGGCCCGTGGCATCCAGAAGGGTGATCGCGTCGTCATCTACATGCCGATGTCGGTGGAAGGCGTGGTGGCCATGCAGGCCTGCGCCCGCATCGGCGCGACGCACTCGGTGGTGTTTGGCGGCTTCTCGGCCCAGTCCCTGCGTGACCGCGTCCAGGACGCCGGTGCCGTGGCGCTGATCTGCGCCGACGAGCAGCAGCGTGGCGGCAAATCCCTGCCGCTGAAGGCCATCGTCGATGAGGCCCTGGCCGACAACGCCTGCCCGACGCTCAAGGACGTCATCGTCTACAAGCGCACCGGCGGCAGCATTGGGTGGACCGAAGGCCGGGACCTGTGGCTGCACGAGCTGACCGCCGCCCAGCCCAGCACCTGCCCGCCGGAGTGGGTCGAGGCCGAGCATCCGCTGTTCCTGCTCTACACCTCGGGCTCCACCGGCAAGCCCAAGGGGGTGCAGCACAGCAGCGGCGGCTACCTGCTGCATGCGGCGCTCACCACGAAGTGGACCTTCGACCTGAAGGACGACGACGTGTTCTGGTGCACGGCCGACATCGGCTGGGTCACCGGCCACAGCTACATCGCCTATGGCCCGCTGGCGCTGGGCGGCACCGAGATCGTGTTCGAGGGCGTGCCCACCTACCCGGACGCCGGCCGCTTCTGGCAGATGATCCAGAAGCACAAGGTCAGCATCTTCTACACGGCGCCCACGGCGATCCGCTCGCTGATCAAGGCGGCGGAGACCAACGCGGCCGTGCATCCCAAGAACTACGACCTGTCGTCGTTGCGCCTGCTCGGCTCGGTGGGCGAGCCGATCAACCCCGCGGCCTGGGAGTGGTACCACGAGCATGTCGGCGGCGGCCGCTGCCCCATCGTCGACACCTTCTGGCAGACCGAGACCGGCGGCCACATGATCACGCCGCTGCCCGGCGTGACGACGCTGGTGCCCGGCTCCTGCACGCTGCCCTTCCCGGGCATCACGGCCGCCATCGTCGACGAGACCGGCAACGATGTGCCCAACGGCCAGGGCGGCATCCTGGTCGTCAAGAAGCCCTGGCCCAGCATGATCCGCACGATCTGGGGCGACCCCGAGCGCTTCAAGAAGAGCTACTACCCGGCCGAGCTCAAGGGCTATTACCTGGCCGGGGATGGCGCCATCCGCGATGCCGAGACCGGCTACTTCACGATCACCGGCCGCATCGACGACGTGCTGAACGTGTCGGGCCATCGCATGGGCACGATGGAAATCGAATCGGCCCTGGTGAGCTGCACCGAACTGGTGGCCGAGGCGGCCGTCGTGGGGCGGCCGGACGACACCACCGGCGAGGCCATCTGCGCCTTCGTCGTGCTGAAGCGCCCGCGCCCGACCGGCGACGAGGCCAAGGCCATTGCCAAGCAGCTGCGCGACCATGTGGCCAAGGAGATCGGCCCGATCGCCAAGCCCAAGGACATCCGCTTTGGTGACAACCTGCCCAAGACCCGCTCCGGCAAGATCATGCGGCGCCTGCTTCGCTCGGTGGCCAAGGGGGAAAGCGTCACGCAGGACACCAGCACCCTCGAAAATCCCGCCATCCTGGAGCAGCTCGGGCAGGCCTACTGATCCACCGTCTTGCCCCAACGCAAAGGCCCGCGTCAGCGGGCCTTTTCACTTCCTGCGCGTCGAGCGGGGCAGGGTCCGCCGGGCGGGGCGGTTTACTTGATGGTCAACACCCACTTGGCCAGGGTCTCGGCCTCGGCGGGGTTCACCTGGGCGTTGGCCGGCATGGGCACGGGGCCCCAGACGCCGGAGCCGCCCTTCTGGATCTTCTCGGCCAGCTTCTTGTAGGCGTCCTTGTCCTTGGCATATTTGGCCGCGACATCCTTGTAGGCCGGGCCGACCAGCTTTTTGTCCAGCGCATGGCAGGCCATGCAGTTCTTCTTCTGCGCCAGCTCCTGGTTGGCGAAGGCGGCGGGGGCGATCAACGCCAGGCTGAGGATCAGGACTTTCATGCAAACCTTTCGGGATGTTGGACTACAGTGACTGCAAAGATACCCGAAGGAGATGCCGCATGGCATTCGTGTTGATCGGCGTGCTGTTGATCGTGCTCAAGCTTGGCGGCTTTGTTCAGTTCCACCAGGATGGTTTCTGGGCCTGGGCCATCGTGCTGTCGCCCTTCGGGCTCGCGCTGGCATGGTGGATGTTTTCCGACGCGACCGGGCTGACCCAGCGCAAGGCCATGGAGGCGATGGACGCAAAAAAGGCCCAGCGGCGCGAGAAGGCTCTGGAGGCCCTCGGGCAGTTCAGGCCCGGGGCCAAGAAGAAGCGCTGACCCGCAGCGCCGCGTCAGTCGAAGCGGTCCAGCACCGCGCCGGAACTGGCGCTGGATGCGTTCTTCGCAAACTTGGCCAGCACGCCGCGGGTGTAGCGTGGCGCCGGCTTGACCCAGGCCGCGCGCCGCCGCGCCAACTCCTCATCGCTGACCTGCAGCTCCAGCAGCAGCCGGTGGGCGTCGATGGTGATGGTGTCGCCCTCCTGCACGAGGGCGATGACGCCGCCCTCGTAGGCCTCGGGCGCCACATGGCCCACCACCATGCCCCAGGTGCCCCCTGAGAAACGGCCATCGGTGATCAGGCCCACGCTCTCTCCGAGTCCCTGGCCGATCAGCGCGCCGGTGGGTGCCAGCATCTCGGGCATGCCCGGACCGCCCTTGGGGCCGAGGTAGCGCAGCACCATCACGTCGCCGGCGACGATATTGCCGGCCATGATGGCGGCCAACGCCGACTGCTCGTCGTCGAACACGCGCGCCGGGCCGGTGATGACGGGATTCTTCAGCCCGGTGATCTTGGCGACGCAGCCCTCGGGGCTGAGGTTGCCCTTCAGGATGGCCAGGTGACCCTGGGCGTAGATGGGCTGAGACGCCGGGCGGATGACCTGCTGCTCGGGCGACAGATCGGGCACCTCGGCGAGGTTCTCGGCCACCGTCTTGCCGGTGATGGTGATGCAGTCGCCATGCAGCAGGCCGGCCTTGAGCAGCTCCTTCATCACGGCCGGGATGCCGCCGGCCTTGTGCAGATCCACCGCCAGGAACTGGCCGCTCGGTTTGAGGTCGCACAGCACCGGGACCTTTTTGCGCATGCGTTCGTAGTCGTCGATGCTCCAGTCCACGCCTGCCGCGTGGGCGATGGCCAGGAAATGCAGCACCGCATTGGTCGAGCCGCCGGTGGCCATGATCACGGCGACGGCGTTCTCGATGGACTTCTTGGTGACGATGTCGCGCGGCTTCAGGTCGGCCTTGACCGCCTCGACCAGCACCGCGGAGGCCTTCTTCACGTTCTCGACCACCTCGTCCTCGACATTGGACATCGTGGATGAGTAGGGCAGGCTCATGCCCAGCGCCTCGAAGGCCGAGCTCATGGTGTTCGCGGTGTACATGCCGCCGCAGGAGCCGCTGCCGGGGATCGCGCGTTTCTCGATCTGGCAGAAGTCTTCCTCGCTCATCTTGCCGGCGCTGAACTGGCCCACGGCCTCGAAGACGCTGACGATGTTCAGATCCTGGCCCTTGTAGTGGCCGGGCTTGATCGTGCCGCCGTAGATGTAGAGGGCCGGCACATTGGCGCGCAGCATGCCCATCATGCCGCCGGGCATGTTCTTGTCGCAGCCGCCGATGACCATCACGCCATCCAGCCATTGGCCGCCGACGCAGGTCTCGACGCAGTCAGCGATGACCTCGCGCGACACCAGCGAGTACTTCATGCCCTCGGTACCCATGGCCATGCCGTCGGAGATGGTGGGCGTGCCGAACAGCTGGGCATTGGCGCCCGCAGCCTTCAGGCCGATGACCGCCGCGTCGGCGAGCTTTTGCAGGCCGGAGTTGCAGGGTGTGATCGTCGAGTGGCCGTTGGCGATGCCGATCATCGGCTTGCCGAAGTCGCTCTCCTGGTAGCCCATGCCGTAGTACATGGAGCGGTTGGGCGCACGGGCCACGCCCTCGGTGATGTTCCTGCTGCGGCGGTTGAAGCTCATCAAGGTCTCCTGTCGATGGCGCCAGTGTGGCGCTTGGAAGCCTTCGCATCAAATATATTGTTCGTGTTTTATTGATATCTGCGGTGAATCAATGATCGAACTGCGTCCCCTCCAGCAATTCCTCGCGGTGGCTGAGCTGCTGCACTTTGGCCGTGCGGCCCAGGCGCTGCACATGAGCCAGCCGCCGCTGACCCAGGCCGTGCGCAAGCTGGAAGCCCAGCTCGGCGTGCAGCTCTTCGAGCGCAGCAGCCGCAGCGTGAGGCTGACGCCGGCCGGTACGGCGCTGCAGGCCCTGGCGACCAGGCTGCTGGCCGAGGCCGCGGCGCTGCCGCAGGAGGTGAGGGCCGTGGCCCGGGGCCTCGCCGGACGGCTGCGCCTGGCCTTCGTTTCAACGGTCGGCTTTGGCGGCCTGCCGCTGTGGCTGCGCTCGTTTCGCGAGGCCTGCCCCCAGGTGTCCCTGGCGCTGCGCGAGGCGACGCTGGATGTGCAACTGCGCGACTTCGCCGCCGGCAATATCGATGCCGGCTTCGTCATCCACACGCCCGGCGATGCACCGGCGGGCTTCGAGCGGCTGTCCGTTGGCATCGAGCCGCTGGTGCTGGCCCTGCCCAGCAGCGATCGGCCGCCCACCGATGCCCAGTGCCGCGCGGCGCCGCTGGTCATCTTCCCGCGCGAGGTGGCACCGTCGCTGTACGACGCCATCCTGACCCATCATGGCGGCGCCGGCCAGGGCGTGCAGATCGGCCAGGAAGCGATCCAGATGCAGACCATCATCAACCTGGTGTCGGCGGCCATTGGCGTGGCCTGGGTGCCAGCCAGCCTGCAGGGCCTGCAGCGTGCCGGGGTGAGTTACCGCGCGATGCCAGGCGCGCCCGAGGTTGAGACCAGTCTGATCTGGCGCTCGGACGCATCGCCTGCCGTGGCGCGCTTCGTCGAACACGTGAGCCGGCATGCCTGAAGTCACATCTCGTAAACCCCGGCGTCGGCGGGCGGTCGCGGCGCGTTCAATGCGGGTCGCAATGGAGAGCAATTCATGAAATTTCGACTTTTTCCGCTCGCGCTGTCGCTGCTGGCAGCCGCTGCATCCGCCGACGTCCTGAAGGACCCGCAATGGCAGGCCTGGCTGGATGCCGGCAGGTCTGCAGACCTGGCCCGCGCCGCCCAGGCCCGCGCCAAGGCCGAACCCGAAGACGACCAGGCGGCCGTCGCGCTTGCGTTGGCTGCCGTCGACGACAACGATGCGGCCCGCATGGACGCCGCGCTGCCGGCCCTGCAGGCTTGCGCCGACAAGCGCCAGCAGGCGATCTGCAGCTATGCGCTGGGCCGCATCTACGGGCAGCAGGCGATGACGGCCAGCGTCTTCAAGTTGCCCGGGCTGGCCAGCAAGACCAAGGATCAGTTGGCCAAGGCCGTGCAGCTCGACCCGACGCTCTTCGAGGCCCGCAACGGCCTGTCCCAGTTCTACCTGATGGCACCGAGTTTTGCCGGCGGCAGCGTCGCCAAGGCCAGGGAGCTCGCGGATCAAGTTCAGGCCCGCCAGCCGGAGCAGGCCAAACTGCTGCGTGCCGTGCTGGCCATGAACGAAAAGGACTGGGCCGGTGCCGAGCGCGAGCTCGCCAGCGTCAAGCCGGCGGATGACCGCACGGTGGCACGTGAGTTGCGCGGCAACTGGCTGCGCCTTGGCTTCGAGCAGATGGAGCAGAAGAACCTGCCCAAGGCGCGTGCGATCTTTGAAGCGCTGCAGCGGGACTACCCGGCCCACGCGGCCGGCCCCTACGGCCTTGGGCGCGTGCTCAACGAGATGGGGCAGCCCGATGAAGCCATCAAGTCGCTGGAGCGCGCCCGCACGCTGGAGGGCGCGGAGCGCTTGCCGATCGACCACCGCTTGGGCCAGGCCCTGCTGGCCAAGGGCGACAAGGCCGGCGCGAAGGCGGCGCTGGAGCGCTTCACGCAGAACAAGCGTGCCAACCCGAAGAACGTCGAGGACGCCAAGAAGCTGCTCGCGACGCTGGCCTGAGCCGGCTCGAGCCGGGACGGGGCAGGGGGCTGGCTATGATGCGCGCCGCTGCCTGCTTCCCCGACTGAGCCATGTTGGTTCACCCCCAGTTCGATCCCATCGCGGTCCGCCTTGGCCCGCTCGCCGTGCATTGGTACGGCATCACCTACCTTGTCGCTTTCGGCCTCTTTCTGTGGTTGGCGGGCCGGCGTGCGCGCATGCCCCAGCATGTGGCCGTCGGCTGGACCAAGCAGGATGTCGACGATGTGCTCTTCTACGGCGTGCTCGGCGTCGTGCTCGGTGGTCGTCTGGGCTACTGCCTGTTCTACAAGCCGGACTATTACGTCAGCCATCTGACCGAGGTGCTGGCGGTGTGGAAGGGCGGCATGTCGTTTCACGGTGGGCTGCTGGGCGTGCTGCTCGGCCTCTTCCTGTTCGCGCGTCGCCGGGGGCGTGGCTTCTTCGAGGTTTCCGATCTGATCGCGCCCTGTGTGCCCACGGGCATCGTCTCGGTGCGTTTGGGCAATTTCGTCAATGGCGAGCTGTGGGGGCGCCAGGCACCTAGCGACTTGCCCTGGGCGATGATCTTTCCGCAAGCGAATGATCCCGTGGGCTTCGCCCGGCATCCATCGCAGCTGTATCAGGCGGCCGGCGAGGGCCTGCTGCTCTTCATCATCCTGTGGTTCTACGCACGCAAGCCTCGTGCGACGGGACAGATTTCCGGTGTCTTCATGGTGGGTTATGGCGTGCTTCGATTTGCCGCCGAGTATTTCCGTGAGCCCGACGCCTTTCTGACGGAGTTCGCGGCGCGCACCGGACTGAGCATGGGACAGTGGCTGTGTGTGCCCATGGTTCTCGCCGGCATCGCCATCTTCGTGTGGGCCACCAGGCGCAACCAAAGGCCTGCGGGCTGACGCGATGCGGCAGATCTTCTTCGACACCGAAACCACCGGCCTCGACGCCGACAAGGGCGACCGCATCATCGAGATCGGCTGCGTCGAGATGCTCAACCGCCAGCTGACCGGCAACAACCTCCACCTCTACATCAACCCGGAGCGCGCCAGCCACGAGGATGCGCTGCGGGTGCACGGACTGACCGAGGAGTTCCTGGCCGACAAGCCCAAGTTCGCCGAAATCGTCGATCAGCTGCTCGACTACCTGGCGGGCGCCGAGCTCGTCATCCACAACGCGCCGTTCGACATCGGCTTCGTCAATGCCGAGCTCAAGCGCCTGAAGCGCGGCGTGCTGACCGACCATGTGGCCGGCGTGCGCGACACGCTGCTGATGGCACGCGACCTCTTCCCCGGCAAGGCCAACTCGCTCGACGCGCTGTGCCGCCGCCTGGAGGTCGACAACACCAAGCGTGTGCTGCACGGCGCCCTGCTTGACGCCGAGCTGCTGGCCGACGTCTACATCCGCCTGACCCGCGGCCAGGACGCGCTGCTGATGGATGACCACGGCGACGCGTCCGGCGGCGAGGCGCAGGCCGCGGTCGACGCGGTGGACCTGAGCTGTTTCGTGCTGCCGGTGCTGCGGGCCGATGCGGCCGAGATCGAGGCCCACGCCAAGATGCTGGCCGACCTCGACAAGGCCGCCGGCGGCAGCTGCCGATGGCGTGCGTTGGAGCCGCCTGAACCCGTGGCATAATCGCGGGCTTCCCGGATGTCTGGGGCTGCATGTCGGGCGCGAGCCCGGCGATTCAGGGCGGTTAGCTCAGCGGTAGAGCACTGCCTTCACACGGCAGGGGTCGCAGGTTCGAACCCTGCACCGCCCACCAACGACGGCACGCATGTGTCTGTCGTGACCTGATTGCAGTCAGCAGCTGGGAAACCAAACGGGGTCCGATCCCCGCAAAAAACTCGGGCGGTTAGCTCAGGGGTAGAGCACGTCCTTCACACGGACGGGGTCGGGGGTTCGAAACCCTCACCGCCCACCAACTTCCCAACCCACTTCTCGAACTCGCCTGGCCGTTGGCCGGGCTTTTTGTGTTGGCGGGCTTCATGGCCATGCGGGAATCAGGCGGTGATCGAAGGCCTTGGTCTCGGCAGCCTGGGCGGCCGCACCGCCAGGTGTTTTCGGGCGCCCCGTGGTTGAGGCAAACCGTTGAAGCAGGCGATCAGCATGGTGATCGCCCACCGAGGGGCTGCTCCCGCCGATGCTGTGCGCGTCAGGC